>JAFAKO010000203.1 GCA_019235245.1 Gammaproteobacteria bacterium | reverse complement strand
GCTCACGGGCGGCCTGTGCATCGTGCGCTTGACGGGCCTGCGTACCGCCGATCTCCTCTGTCGGCTCGGTAGCACGGCTTCGGCTCCCGAGCCAGGTTTCGCCCAGCGCAGCCGGATGGCGGATCTGCCGGTGCTCGCGCTCTCGGTCCGCCACGGCGAGACGCTGCTGGCGGTCGATCGGGCCTATCTGCCGCACCTGCTCGGCTGGATCCGCGAGACATTGCTCGACTTCGATGCCGCCTGACCCGTCGGCGTGGCGCCCGGGCTCGTCGGCGTGACGCACCTACGGTTTGGCGATAGTTAGCAAATTTACTAACTGTTGGCGGAAGCAAGAAAAATGTGCGCTCTGGAGCTCTCATCATCCCGGGCGGCGAGATGGCACGGGGCTCAGCTGCCCTGAAGCGCACGTCCCAGGGCATCCCGCCAGCCGGAGAGCAGGGCCGCGCGCTGAGCGCGATGCATCCGCGGCTCGAACGCCGTCGCAAGTCTCCAGCACGCGGCGAGCGCGCCGGGATCGGGCCACACCCCGGTCGCGAGTCCGGCGAGGAACGCGGCACCGAGCGCGGTAGTCTCGAGCTCCGCCGGCCGCTCGACCCGCGCACCCAGGATGTCGGCGAGAAACTGGCAGAACCAGTCGTTCGACGCCATGCCGCCATCGATGCGCAGCGCATTGAGCGGCTGCGCGCCGTCGCGCTGCATGGCCTCGAGCAGATCGAGCGTCTGGTACGCGACGGACTCGAGCGCGGCACGCGCGAGGTGAGCCGCGGAGCTCTCGAACGTGAGCCCGCAAAGGAGCGCGCGCGCGTCGGGTTTCCAGTGCGGCGCCCCGAGGCCCACGAAAGCGGGCACCAGGTAGACGCCATGATCGTACGGCAGCCGGGCGGCGAGTGTGGCGGTCGCGGAGGCGCTCTCGATCACCTTGAGCGTATCGCGCAGCCACTTGATCGCCGCTCCTGCGACGAAGATCGAGCCTTCGAGCGCGTACGCCATGCGGGCGCCGAGGCGGTAAGCGGGAGTTGTCAGCAGGCGGTTGGCGGAGGCGACCGCGACGTCCCCGGTGTTGAGCAGCAGAAAGCACCCGGTGCCGTAAGTGGATTTCGCCATCCCGGGGCTGAAGCACGCCTGGCCGATGAGCGCCGCCTGCTGATCGCCGGCGATGCCGGCGACCGGCAGCGCACGACCGAAGAGAGCGGGGAGGGTGGTGCCATACACCGTGCTGCTGTCGCGCACCTCCGGCAGCAGCGCACGCGGCACGCGCATGAGGCGCAGCAGCTCCTCGTCCCAGCACTGGGCGCGAATGTCGTAGAGCAAGGTGCGCGCGGCGTTGGTGACATCGGTGGCGTGCACGGCGCCGCCCGTCAGCCGCCAGAGCAGAAAGGTATCGATGGTGCCGAAGGCCAGCCGGCCGCGCTCGGCCCGCGCCCGGGCACCCGGCACGTGATCGAGTATCCAGGCGATCTTGGTCGCGGAGAAGTAAGGGTCGAGGAGGAGCCCGGTCTTCCCGCGCACCAGCTCCTCGGCCCCGCTCTCGCGCAGTCGAGCGCACTCCGGTGCGGTACGGCGGTCCTGCCAGACGATCGCCCGATGAATGGGCGCACCGCTCGCACGCTCCCATACCACCACGGTCTCGCGCTGGTTGGTGATGCCGATCCCGGCGACGACGGCTGCACCGTGCGGACAGCGCGTCAGAGCCTCGGTTACCGTCGCCTGCGTGTCACGCCAGATCTCCTCTGGGTCGTGCTCCACGCGACCGCCGTCCGCATAGTGCTGCGTCAGCGCGCGGCGCCCGATGGCGATCGCCTGCCCGGCCGCATCGAAGACGATGGCGCGGGTCGAAGTCGTTCCCTGGTCGATCGCGAGAATGTGCTGCGGACCGCTCATGCGCCTCGGGCCTCGCCGCCCGCGATACTCAGCTGCCGGCGTGAGGGCCCAGTGCCTCGCGCAGCGGCCCGAGCCACGGCTCGAAATTCCGCCAGTGATCTATGCCCTCGCGGCTCACGGGCCGACGCACCTGCTCGGAGGAGACCGTGTGGATGCGCCGCTCGGTCTTCCAGTACTCGAGGCAGGCCGGCTCGAACTCGAGCCCGCAGAAATCGAGGATGCGTCGCACGTTCGACTCGAGATCATCGATCAGCGCCTCGTTCTGGACGTGCAATACCTTGCCGGGCAGCACGTCATCCCAATGCTCCATGAGCTCGAGGTACCAGCGGTAGTAGCTGCCGAGATCCCCCATGGAGTAGGTGAACTCCTGGCCGGTCGCAAACAGCTGCTTGTAGTTGCTGAAGCAGCAGGCCATCGCGCCGCGCCGCGCGTCGATGATCTTCGCCTGCGGCAGGATGAGCTGCAGCAGGCCGATGTTGCGGAAGTTGTTGGGGTTCTTGTCGGTGAAGAAAGGCTTGCGCTCGGTGCGGTAGATTTGCGTCTCGGCAAGATACTCCTCGCCATCGCGCCGGAACTCCTCGGGCCCGCGCGCCTTGATCGACTCGACGTACTGGTCCCAGAACTTGCGGTAGGAGTCGTAGTTGTCGCGACCCTGGAGCGATTGTACGAGGCGCGGAATGTTCGCCAGCTCCATGGTCCCTTCGACCTGCGAGTGTGAGGCGAGGATCTGCTCGATGAGGGTCGAGCCCGAGCGCGGCAGCCCGACGATGAAAATGGGACCGCTCGCGGGACAACCCCAGCCGCGGCGCGCGTCGAAGAACTCCGCGGTGAAGGTCTCCTGCACGATGCGCGTGTTGTACTCGATGCTCGCTGCCTTGTAGCGGGTCTCCGATTTCTTCAGCGCATTGCCCCGCTCGTAATAGCGGAAAGCCTCCTCGTAGCGCCCGCGGTCCTCGAGTGCCTTGCCGAGCGCGAAGCACAGGTGGTATCGGTCGGCGAGCTCGACCTGTGGCCGCGCTTCCTCCTCGCGCATCCGCGCGACTTCCTCGTCCGTGAAGGGATACTTCTTCAGGTTTGCGAAGCTCCAGTACGCCTCCCCGTAGCTCGGGCGGATGGCGGCTGCGGCGCGATAGGAGACCACCGCCTCGCTCGCGCGATTGAGCGTCTTGAGCGCGTGCGCGATCGAGAGGTGCAGGTCGGGATTCGACGGAGTCTCGCGCAGCACGCTTTGGTAGAGCGGGAGCGCCTCATCGTGTCGGCCGAGCCCCATGAGAATCGCTGCCTGCGTCGTGCGGAAGGCGTGGTTCTTCGGATCAGCGGCGAGGAGCTTGTCGATCTCCTCCAGCGCGCGCTGGTGCTTGTGGCGCAGGGCGAGAACGATCGCGAAGTCATGGCGAACCACGCGGTCGTCCGGCTTGATCTTCAGCACGGTATCGAGCAGCACCTCGGCATCATCGAGGATGTTGAGCTTCATGCCGATCTTGGCGAGCAGCCACATGCCGTCCGGATCGAGCGGATTCCTGGTCTGGAGATAGCGGCGCAGGATCTCCTCGGCGTCCGCGAGGTCACCTTCCGCGAACATGCCCTCGGCGGCCACCACCTCCGGGGCGATGCCCGCGATCCGTCGGCTCTGGGCCGCCGCGCGCGCGGCGTCGGCATCCCGGCCGACCAGGCGGTAGAGCGCCTCGAGCCGGTTCCAGCTCGCCGGCAACGCGGCGTTCAGCTGCAGCGCCTGCTCGAAGGCCTCGATGGCTTTCGGGGCCTCACGCTGCGCGACGAAGCAGTGACCACGCTCCTGGTAGAGGCGGCTGAACTTCGGATGCCAGCGCTGCAGCTCGGCGAGCGTCGCCAGCGCATCGGGAACGCGCTTCAGGTAGCGCTGGCTCACCGCCATCACGTAAAGCGCGTCACGATGGTCCGGCACTGCCTCGTGCACGACCTGTGCCGCCGCCAGCGCCTGCGCAAAGTCGCCCTTTTCCAGCAGCGCCCGGGCCCGCTGCATTTCCGCCTCGACCGTCGGGGTGGTCGGGGTCGCCGCCTCGCTGCTGGCGCTCATGAGGGATGGGGTGAAGTAAGCCGCATGGATGCAAAAAGAAGGCGGGCATCGCTGCCCGCCTCCATGTTACCGCACTTGAACGGCCGGTGAGCCGCGGTCACTTGCCCTTGAAGGCGTAGTTGAACCGCAGTCCGATCACACGGGGACGAAGCGTCGTCTCGGTCACGACGAACTGGTTGCTGCTGGTGTAGGTGCTCGAGAGGTTGTTGCCGAGATTCTGGCCATAGACCTCGACTACCCAATCGTCCTTGCCGCAACCGATGAAGCCGTCATAGGTCGTGTATCCCGGCATGATGAAAGGCGATACGTTGCCCGCTTGTGAGATGGTCTCACCGGTGTGAGCGGCCGCCGCCTGGACGTAAGCGTGGTAGGAACCGACCGGCCATTCGTAGCGGGCACGCAGGTTGCCCTCGAAGGGCGGTGACATCGCGAGCCGGCTACCCTGTACGCCGTATGGATTCGGAATGTTAGGCACGCACTGGTTGTAGAGTGCGCCGGTATTCGGGTTGTTGTTGATCAGGCAGGGCGAATTGGTCTGCTCGCTGCTGTTCCAGGCCGCAGCTCCGGAGAAAGTCAGGCCGCGCATGGCCTGCCAGATCAGCTGGATCTCGATGCCCTTCACCTTGTAATCGGGCCCGTTGGTATTGAAGGTGAGGTTGCCGAGTCCCTGCTGCGGGTCGAAGAACTGCGTCTGGACGTTAGTCCATTTCTCCTGGTAGATCGCGCCGTTGAAGAGCACCGTGTGATCGAGCCACTCGGTCTTCCAGCCAAACTCGTTGTTGGTGAGATTGTCCGAGCTCCAGTACAGCGGCGTGAAGAACTGGCAATCGGGATGCGAGCCGTATCCGCACTTGGTGCTGTTCGGGCCGGCGGAAGTTCCCGCTACGTAACCCACAGGTATGTGCCCGGAACTGAGGCGATTGAACCCGCCGGGCCGATAGCCCTGGGAGAACGTGTAGTAGAGCAGCGTGTCACCGGTCACATGCCAACTCAGGTTGATGCGGCTGCGGGTGCCAGTCTCCGTTCGGGTGGTGCCGGTGAGGTTGGCACCGTACGGTCCGGTCGCGGCCCCGGGGGTGAAGTACGGCGGTCCGGGGCGGAAGTTGTGCTGGAAGCCGTTGTAGTTCGTGGTCGTGCAGGGTCCGTAACTGCTGGGCGTATACCCGTGGTAGAACTTGCAGTAAAAGCTGCCGACGGCACCGCCGTTGACATACTCCTCGAAGCGGAAGTAGCGCGTGCCACCAGTCAAGGTCAGGACCTTGGGTATCAGGTCGAAGTCCACCGATAGGAACGCGGCCTTCTGCTTGTAGCCGCGCTGGACGTCATCGAAGAACCCCGTCTGGTCGTTGCGCACGCCGGGACGATTGGTCGGCGCCCCTGGAATCGACTGCACCGGGAGGTAGCACTCCGTCGGCAGCGAGGGTGAGCACTCCGGCACCGAGCGGTACAGCCACTCGGTGTCGTCGTAGATCGAGTACTTCTCGTAATACAGGCCGAGCAGGCCGCGGATGCGCAGGTCATCAGGCGTGCTGAATCGCAACTCGTGGCTCTGGTGCACCAGACGCTCGGTGTCCGTCCAAGTCGCGGCAGGCGAGTAGCACTTGCTCGGCGGATCGTAGCTCTTGCTGAAGCCGCTGCACTGGTAGTAGTAGCCCCACAGGCCGCGCGCGTAGTTCGTGTAGTCGGTCTGCTGCTCGACGTTGCGCACCAGGTAGGCGCCCGTGTAAACGCTCTTCACCGGCCCGATGAGGCCGTCGAAGGTCCAGGCGGTGTTGGTGAACTTGTCCTTGTTGTAGGAGGGCGTGAACAGCGACACCGACAGCTCCGGCAGCGGCACACCGCCGGTCTTGCCGTGCGCCGGGTCGAAGCCGATGGCGTCGGGCCCCTCGGGGCCGCCGCCGGTGCTCGGCATCGAGTAGAACACGCCCTCGGCGTCCATGTTCTGATAGGTCTGCGAGAGCAACAACTCCCACGTTTCGCTCATTTTCCACAGCAGCGAAGCGCGGATGCCCTGGTAGGTGAGAGTATTGATGTCGTTCCCGGTGACCAGGTAATTGTTGATCGTCTGCGAGTCGGCCGGGACGGTGCCCGGGGCGGTCACCTTGCCGTTGGCATTGATCGTTCCGCCGTTGTTGGTCGCGAGCCCGAGGTCCCAGCCGCTGCGGCTGAAAGTGGACGGGACGTTGTTGATGTAGCCGCCACGCGTATCGTTGAAGATCACCGCGCGCACCGCGAGCGTATCCTCGATGAGCGGGAGGTTGAGGGTCGCGTCGACCGAGGTATTGGGATCGCCGTGCGCCGTCGCACTGTAGCTCGCGTTGACGTAGGCTTCGGTAGTGTTGAGCTTTGGCTTGTTGGTGATGTAGCGGATCACCCCTGCCTGGGCGCCGGCGCCGAAAAGGGTGCCCTGCGGCCCCTCCAGCACCTCGACGCGCTCGAGGTCGACGGCGTAGACATCGAGGTTTCGGCTCGGTAGCTGAGCAGACTGCTCATCAAGATAGACTGCGACGTTCGGGAAGATGCCGACAGCACCCTCGCCCTGCACGCCGAGTGCGCCGGTGCCGAGTCCGCGCATGTAGATGATGTTCTGCCCCGGCCCATAGGTGCCGGATGTGACGTTCGGCAGGTACTTGGCAATGTCTTCGAACGTCTGGATCTTCAGCTGCGACAGTGTTTCCGAGGTCAGCGCCTGGATGGTGATCGGCACATCCTGCGCATTCTCGGTGCGCCGCTGTGCAGTGACGATGACTTCACTGATGCCGGTGGTCTCGGTAGCGGTCTCACCGGTGCCTGGCTCAGCGGCTCGCACCGCCGCGGTTGCGCTCGCCGCCAGGATCGCCGCGACTGCGCAATGAATCTTGTGATTCGTTTTCAAGCTGCCCCTCCCCCGAAGTAGTGTTCGTGCTATGGCCGTGACACTTCAGGCCCGCTCGTCGACGTTGCGCTGTGGCAACGCGGATTTAACTTGAGCGGAGCCTGTCTCAACCGTCACACACGGCTTCCCTCCCGGCAAGCGGAGAAATTGGATCGGACCATGCAAAAAAATCATGGCCATCCGGGTCTCGCCTGCTTCGGCATCGCTGTGATCCGATCCTGCGTCTTGCGCGGGCGTCTGTCCAGATCCCGGGAGCCAGGCGCGGAGTGATGCGAATCTGCAACAGGCTACTGCCGCGGGGTAAGACTGTACGGAGGCGACATGTCTTCTGTACGGATGCGTCCCCGACCATTGTGGTGCCTCATGAGATCCGCGTCGCCAGGAGACGCGCTTCATCAGGCAGGTAGCCCATGCCCGGTGCGTCGCTCAGCTGGATCCACCCCTTGGCGTCGGCCCGGAGCGGCTCGGTCATGAGGAAGTCCCGGCGCTGCAGGCTCCACTCCGGCGGATCGAAGGGGTACTCGAGGAAGGGCGCATCGGTGAGGCCTGCCACGAGGTGGGCGTTTGCGGTCACCCCCATGCCGTTGGTCCAGGTGTGCGAGGTGAAGGCGATGCCGTGCTCCTGCGCCATGAGCGCGATGCGGCGCAGCCCCGTGATCCCGCCGACGAGCGCCACGTCGGGCTGCACGACGTCCGCACAGCCGCGCTCGATCAGCTCGCGCAGCTCG
>JAFAKO010000180.1 GCA_019235245.1 Gammaproteobacteria bacterium | reverse complement strand
TGGCGATCGAGGATTCCGCGGTGAGCGCGCTCATGGTGGGCGATGAGCACCGCGGCGGATTCGACGCCGTGGTGCTCGCGGTGCCGCCGCACCGTCTGCAGGCGCTGCTCGCCGACATTGACACGAAGACAGCAGCGGCTGCGGCTGCGTTCACCACGCAGCCCATCGTCGACGTGCACCTCTGGTACGAGGTGCCGCAGCCGCTGCTGGGCAGCGCCGGTTTCGCCGCGCTGATCGATTCCCCGGTGCAATGGGTCTTCGAGAAGTCGACCGGATATCTCTGCTGCAGCCTCTCGGCCGCCGCCGACACCGTGCAGCTCTCCGAACCCGAGCTGGCGCGGCGCTGCCACACGTCCCTGGCGGCGGTGCTGCCGCAGCTGCGGTCGATGACGCCGCATCGCGTCGCCGTGACGCGCGACGCAGACGCCACATTCGTTCCTTCGCCCGGATTGCTCCGCCCCGGCCCGCGGACCGCGCTGCGCAACGTCGTGATCGCAGGCGCCTGGACCGACACCGGATGGCCGGCGACCATGGAATCAGCGGTGCGCAGCGGCCGCATCGCCGCCGCAGCCGTCGCTGACATCTTGCGCGACCGGCAACCCTCGCACCCGACGGCGGCGGAGTACGCGCATGCCGTCTGACACGCTGCGCAGCGCCGTCGAGTGGCTGCTCGCCAAACAGGATCCGGCGGGCTGGTGGAGCGGCGAGCTCGAGACCAACGTGACGATGACGGCGGAGCACGTGCTGCTGCTGCGCTTTCTCGGCCTCTCGCACGACGACATCCGTGAGGGGGCGGTCCGCCACATCCTCGGCGCGCAGCGCAGCGACGGCACCTGGGGTCTGTACTTCGACGCGCCGGGCGACCTCAGCACCACGCTGGAGGCATATGTCGCGCTGCGGGTCCTCGGCGTCGATTCGCAGCGCGAGGAGATGCGCCGCGCGCTGCGCTTCGTCCAGCAGCAGGGTGGCCTCGCCCACTCGCGCGTCTTCACCAAGATCTGGATGGCGCTGTTCGGCGTGCAGCCGTGGGACGGCGTGCCGAGCATGCCGCCGGAGCTGGTCCGCTTTCCATCGTGGATGCCGCTCAACCTTTACGACTTCGCCTGCTGGGCGCGTGGCACCGTCGCGCCGCTCCTCATCGTCATCTCGCGCCGGCCGGTGCGCGAGCTCGGTGTTGACGTCCGCGAGGTCATCGCCCCGGGCACCGAGCACATCCTCCAGGCGGTGCAGGGCAGCGGGCCCTTCATGTGGCTCGACGCGCTGCAAAAGCTGTACGAACGCCTGCCCCGGCAGCCCGGCAGAGCCGCGTCACGCCGTGCGCTGGTGGACTGGATCAGCGAGCGGCAGGAGGCCGACGGCAGCTGGGGTGGCATCCAGCCACCCTGGGTGTACTCGCTGATCGCGCTGGACCTCGAAGGCTGCGCGCTCGACCACCCGGTGATGCGCAAGGGAATCGCCGGCCTGCAACGCTTCGCGCTTGAGGACGCCGCCGGGTGGCGCCTGCAGGCCTGCATGTCCCCTGTGTGGGACACCGCCTGGGCACTGATCGCGCTGCGCCGCGCCGGCGTGCCGCGCGGACATCCCTCGCTGCGCAACGCGGTGCGCTGGATGCTCGAGGAGCAGATCCAGGGTGGCGGCGACTGGCAGGTGAAGGTGCCGCTCGACACCTGCGGTGGCTGGGCGTTCGAGTTCGACAACGACATCTATCCCGACGTCGACGACACCGCGGTCGTGGTGCTGTCATTGCTCGACGCCGGCGACGCTGCCGAGGTCGCCGGACCAGTCGCCCAGGCTGCGCGCTGGTGCCGCGCGATGCGTTCCAAGAACGGCGCCTGGGGCGCGTTCGACAAGGACAACACGCGCCAGCTGGTGTACCGGCTGCCCTTTGCCGATTTCGGCGCCATGCTCGATCCACCGTCGGAGGATGTGACGGCGCACGTGCTGGAGATGCTCGCCGCGACGGGCTGCGGGGTCGAGGACCCCGACGTCGCGGGCGGGCTCCGCTACCTGCGCGGCGAGCAGCGGCCCTGGGGATCGTGGTTCGGACGCTGGGGGGTCAACCACATCTACGGCACCTG
>JAFAKO010000043.1 GCA_019235245.1 Gammaproteobacteria bacterium | reverse complement strand
TGCGCCAGGGAGAAGTGATCACGTGAGTGTACCTGCGGTGCTCGCGCTGGCTGACGGAACGATCTTCCGCGGCCAGTCGATCGGAGCCAAAGGCAACACCACCGGCGAAGTCGTTTTCAACACCGCCCTCACCGGTTACCAGGAAATCCTCACCGATCCCTCCTACGCGCGGCAGATCGTCACACTCACCGTCCCCCACATCGGCAACACCGGCGCGACGCCCGAGGATCTCGAGGCGGCGCAGGTGTATCCCGCGGGACTCGTCATCCGCGATCTGCCGCGGCTCTCGAGCAACTGGCGCGCCAACGAATCGCTCAGCGAGTTTCTCGAGCGCGGCAAGGTGGTGGCGATCGCCGACATCGACACGCGCAAGCTGACGCGCGTGCTGCGCGAGAAGGGCGCGCAGGCCGGCTGCATCATGACCGGCGAGCAGCTCGATGAGAGCGCCGCGGTGAAGATCGCGCGCAAGTTCCCCGGGCTCAAGGGCATGGACCTCGCGAAGGTGGTGAGCACCAAGCGCAGCTACCAGTGGAACGAAGGCACGCTGTGGCCGGAGCCGCAGCGCCCGCCGGTGCGCGCCAGCCAGCGCCTGCACGTGATCGCTTACGACTTCGGCATCAAGCGCAATATCCTGCGTCTGCTCGCCGATGGCGGCTGCCGCATGACCGTGGTGCCGGCGCAGACCTCGGCCGACGAGGCGCTCGCGCTCGAGCCGGACGGCATCTTCCTCTCGAATGGCCCGGGGGACCCGGAGCCCTGCACCTATGCCATCAAGGCGACGCAGCGCTTTCTCGAGACCGACCTGCCGGTCTTCGGCATTTGTCTCGGGCACCAGATACTCGGCCTCGCCGCCGGTGCGCGCACCGTGAAGATGAAGTTCGGCCACCACGGCGCGAACCACCCGGTGCAGGAGCTGCAGTCCGGGCGCGTGTTCATCACCAGTCAGAACCATGGCTTCGCGGTCGATGAGAGCACGCTGCCGCAGGGCGTCATCGCCACGCACCGCTCGCTCTTCGACGGCTCGCTCCAGGGGCTCGCGTTCCAGGAGCGTCCGGTGTTCGGCTTTCAGGGCCACCCCGAGGCAAGCCCCGGTCCGCACGATCTGCGCGAGCTCTTCCAGCGCTTCAATCACCTCATGCTGCGCCGTCTGCAGGCGCAGCTGAAGGTGGCCGAGGAGAACCTGCGCCGTCAGCAGGCGGGCGGGCGCTGACGCTGTGCCCAAGCGCACCGACATCCACAGCATCCTGATCATCGGCGCCGGTCCCATCGTGATCGGCCAGGCGTGCGAGTTCGACTACTCCGGTGCCCAGGCCTGCAAGGCGCTGCGCGAGGAGGGCTTCCGCGTCATCCTCGTGAACTCCAATCCCGCGACCATCATGACCGACCCGGAGATGGCGGACGCCATCTACATCGAGCCGGTGAACGCCCACACGGTCGCGCGCATCATCGAGAAGGAGCGTCCCGACGCCCTGCTGCCGACCATGGGCGGGCAGACCGCGCTCAATACCGCGCTCGACCTGGTGCGCGAGGGAGTGCTGGAGAAATACGGCGTCGAGATGATCGCCGCCTCGCGCGCCGCCATCGACATGGCGGAAGACCGCGAGCTGTTCCGCAACGCCATGCGCGAGATCGGGCTCGAGACCCCGCAGTCGCAGATCGCCCGCAGCCTCGATGAGGCGCTCGCCATTGCCGGCGAGATCGGCTACCCGGTCGTGATCCGTCCGTCCTTCACCCTGGGCGGCAGCGGCGGCGGCATCGCCTACAACCGTGAGGAGCTCGAGGACATCGTGGCTCGCGGGCTCGACGCCTCGCCCACCGGCGAGGTGCTGCTCGAGGAATCGGTGATCGGCTGGAAAGAGTTCGAGATGGAGGTGGTGCGCGATCACGCCGACAACTGCATCATCGTCTGCTCCATCGAGAACCTCGACCCGATGGGCGTGCACACCGGCGATTCCATCACCATCGCCCCGGCGCTCACCCTCACCGACAAGGAATAC
Organism: Gammaproteobacteria bacterium; assembly: GCA_019235245.1. GTDB lineage: Bacteria > Pseudomonadota > Gammaproteobacteria > Steroidobacterales > Steroidobacteraceae > 13-2-20CM-66-19. Next base: position 133 of record JAFAKO010000043.1, on the reverse strand, counting down.
CAGCGCATGCGCGATGCCTCGATCGCGGTGCTGCGCAAGATTGGCGTCGACACCGGCGGCTCCAACGTGCAGTTCGCGGTGAACCCCGAGGACGGACGGCTCCTCATCATCGAGATGAACCCGCGCGTCTCGC
>JAFAKO010000273.1 GCA_019235245.1 Gammaproteobacteria bacterium | reverse complement strand
GTGCCGTACGGCGCGCATCGAGCTCCCACAGGGCGCAATCGAGCGCATTGCGTGCCCCGCCGCGCGGCAGGATCTGTTGGATGGCGGCGCGGTCGATGCCGGATTCGATTGTTGCGCGATGGGCCTCGAGCGCCGCGACCATCTCTTCGACATTGTCATTGAGATAATAGACTCCGCAAGCCTCTCCACGGCCGACGTGGCGCCCGTCATCGAGCGTGACGACGAGGGCATCCTGGTGCTCGAACAGGAAGCCGGCAATGCGAAACGGCGCCGAGAATTCCAGCCGCTCGACCGCCAGGTGCAGCCGCAGGGCCCCCATCAGAAGTTGGTCCCGAAGGCGATGAACCGCCCCACGATGGCGAGCCACAGCACCGCGGCGGCCGCCACGGTCAGCACCACGCTCCACGCCTTCGCGGGCCAGCGCCGCCGGCCGCGCCACACCGTGCGCAGGTTCCACAGCATGGCGACGAGAGCGCCGATGAACACCAGCGTGCCGAAGATCTCATCCAGCCACAGGAGCCCATCGAGGCGGCCGTCGAGGTAGTTGTTGTTCTTGAGCATGAGCATCAGCGTCAGGGTCCACAGGCCCAGTGCCACGAGTATCAGCAGGGCAGCGGTCTTGCTCAAGCGGTAGGCGCGCAGCGATGGCGTGTCGAGCGCCAGCGGCGCGCGGTAGCGACGCCGCACCCAGGCGGTGATCGGCCACGACAGCACCGTCAGCAGCAGTGCGGCGACGCTCGCCATCGCGAGCGGCATGAGCCAGGCACTGCTCGTGTACCACGGCACGCGGTCGAACACCATGAACGGCGAAAGCAGGTCGATGCTCCAGCGCACCGGCTTGCCGTCGACCACCTTGGCCGCGAGCCGCTCGTGCGAGTCCGGATCGAGCCACAGGAAGGGTGCGATCTCCACCCAGTGTCGCGGCTGGCCGTTGAGCCCTACCAGGTCCGGCACCAGCAGCTCGCCTTTCGCGTCGGTGCCGATCTTGATCTGTCCGATGAAGCCCACCGCCGCCAGGAAGCTCGACTGGGAGTTGCGTGAGTTGCTCCAGTTGCCGCGCATGCGCGCGGCGTGCTCGGCCGCGGTCGCCGCATCGACCCGGCTCTGCGGGCGTGGTGCGGGGAAATAGCGGTCGGCGAAGTCCTGGAAGAGCGCACTGCGCAGCTTGCCGGCGGCGCCCTCCTTCCCCAGGCTGTTGAAGGAGACGTACAGGCCCACGTTCTCCTGCATGAACAGATGCAGCGAGGTGTGGAAATACTCCGTGTCCCCGAGGTGGGCGATCACCTCGCGGCCGTTGATGTTGGTCTCGAAGAACCCGAGCTCCATGCGATTGAGCGGCGGCAGCAGGGTGAGCGGGCTGTCGTGCATCAGCTGGGCGGTGGCCGCGCTCAGGATGCGCTGGCCATGGTATTCGCCGCCCTGCAGGTGCGCGATCATGAAGTGCGCCATCTCCTCGCCCGGCGAGGAGAGCGAGCCCGCGGGAGCCGGACCCACGATCTCGAACCCACCTGGCTCGTCCGAGGCGGCGCGGTAGCCCTTCGACATGAGCGGGGCGAGCTCGGGCGGCAGCGGCTGGCGGAAGCTCGAGTGCGGCATGTCGAGCGGCGTGAAAATGTGCTTCTCCATGTAGGCATCGAAGGGCTCGCCCGACAGCCGCTCGACGATGTAGCCGGCGAGTGAGGCGCCGTAGTTGGAGTACGCGGGGGTCGTACCCGGGGCGAACACGCGCTCGGGGACCCAGGCCTTGAGGAGCGTTTCGAAGCTCGGGGCTTTGGTGTTCTCGGTGATGATGCCCTTCGCCTGCTCCTCGAATCCTGCCGTGTGCTGCATCAGGTTGCGCATCGTGATGGGCTTGCCATCGCGCGGCGGAATCTTGAAGTCGAGGTACTGGTTGATGTCGGCGTCGAGGTCGATCTTGCCCTGCTCGACGAGCTGCATCACCGCCGTCCAGGTGAACAGCTTGGAGACCGATCCGGGCCGGAACAGTGTCAGCTTCGGGTCGATGGGCTTACGCGCCGCGACGTCCGCGTAGCCGTAGCCGCGCTCGCTCAACACCTCCCCCTACTTGACGATGACCACCACGGCGCCGGCGATATCACCGGTGTGCAGCGCGTAGGGCAGATAGCCATCGAGCCAGGCGGCGGCATCGGCCGCCGTGAGCGGCACCGCCACGGGCGCAGCAGCGGGGGTCGCGGGCGCGCTCGCCTCGGCAGCCAAGGCGTGCGGCAGCGCCATGAGGCTGAGAGCGAGTGCGGACAGAACGCGCGCGAAGTAAGTGGTCACGTTGTTATCTCCGCAGCCGCTCAGGCGAGACACGACTCGATGAGCGCCTGGAATTCTGGACCCTTGCGGACCGGATCCGCCACCGGGAGCCCGAGGCGCGCGCTTTCCTGCGCCAGCAGCGCGCGTGCCGGGCCGGCCTCGAGCCGCGAGGTGTTGAGGCTTATGCCGCCGCAACGAATGGCGGCGTTGGTCCTGCGTCCGAGCCGTAAGGTGAGATCAATGGTTTCTGCGAGGCTCGGCAGTGCGAAGTCCGGGTGCCCCACCATGCGCTCGCGACCGGGCTCGTGGCAGACGACGAACACATCGGGCTGGCTGCCGTGCAGCAGACCGAGTGACACCGCCGCGTAGGCCGGGTGAAAGAGCGACCCCTGGCCTTCGATGACATCCCAGTGATCCGGGGCTGCTGCGGGGCTGAGTACCTCCGCCGCACCCGCCTCGAAGTCCGCGACCACCGCGTCCATCGGCATGCCACCACCGGCGATGAGAATTCCGGTCTGTCCGGTGGCACGGAAGTCGACCGCGATGCCGCGCTCCGCAAAGCCGCGCGCCAGCGCCAGCGCGGTGTATTTCTTGCCGAGCGCGCAATCGGTGCCCACCGTCAGCAGCCGCTTGCCGGCG
>JAFAKO010000195.1 GCA_019235245.1 Gammaproteobacteria bacterium | reverse complement strand
AGCCGTACGACGGCCTCGCCCGCGCGGCGGCAGTCGACGCGCTTATCCGCACCCACCGCGTCCTGCGCGGAGCTTCCGGGTAAGGACAAGCCCAAGGCCTCGATGGCCGAGGCCATGGTGTTCGCGGTGTACATTCCGCCGCAGCTGCCTGCGCCGGGAATGGCGGTGCGCTCGATCTCCAGCAGCCCCTCCGCCGTGAGCCTGCCGGCGGCGCGGGCGCCCACGGCCTCGAACACCGAGATGATGTCGCGCCGTTGCGTTCCCGGACGAATGGTCCCGCCGTAGACGAAGACCGAGGGGCGGTTGAGCCGCGCCATGGCCATGGCACAGCCCGGCATGTTCTTGTCGCAGCCGCCGAAGGCGACGAACCCGTCGAAGCCCGCGGCGCCGACCACGGTCTCGATGGAGTCGGCGATGAGCTCCCGCGACACCAGCGAGTAGCGCATCCCGGGAGTTCCCATGGAGATGCCATCCGAGACCGTGATGGTGTTGAAGAGCACGCTCTTGCCGCCTGCCGCGTCGATGCCGCTGCAGGCCTCGCGCGCGAGCTCCCCGATGTGCGCGTTGCAGGGCGTGAGGTTCCCCCAGGTGGAGGCGACCCCGATCTGCGGCCTGGAGAAGTCCGCGTCCCCGAAGCCCACCGCACGCAACATGGCGCGCGCGGGCGCCTGCCGGTCACCGTCCACCACCACGCGCGAGTAATGCCGCGCATCGACGTTGCGTCTCACTCTGCCCCTCATTCAACAGCCCTCATTCGGTGGCACGCGCCACGTGCGCCGCACTCTGCTGCGCATCGGCGCGCCGGCGCATGCGGTTGAAGCCGAGCGCTCCCGCGAGCGTCATGGCAAACGGCAGGAGCAGCGCCAGCTCCCCGATGCCCGGATGGCTCGCCTCGAGACCCATGTAAGCCAGCACGCCGAGCGGCGGCGCCACCCCGCCCCGCACTCCGGTGAGCGTCACGTGCACCCCCATGTAGTGTTGTGCGCGACCGACCGAGGCGAAGTCCGTGTGGCCGAGGTTCCAGCCAAGATTAGCACCGGCGGTGGCAGCCCCGAGCAACACCGCTCCGAGCCACAGCAGCGGCAGCCAGGCACTGAACACGCCGGCGCACATGGCGGCGGTTGCCAGCACCAGCGCCCAGCCCTGCCGGGAGCGGAAACGCACTACGTGCGCGCCATCGAAGAGCCGCGCCCAGAAGGGCAGGAACAGCGGCTGGGTGATGAGGGGCACGACCGCGAGCAGCGCGATCTGCGTGCCGCTCGGCAGATGCAGCCGCTCGGAGAACAGCAACACCAGCTGCGCCGTCAGCATGAGGTTGCCGCCGCCGTAGATCCCCATCCACAGCATGTACTCGCGGTAGTCAGGATCCTCCTTCAGGATCTGCGTCAGCATCCGCAGACTGAAGGGCTCGCTGCGCGCGCCGCTGGCGGTCTCCTCGGCGAGCAGCCGGAACTGCCGGCGCACGCGCATGGCGCGATACAGCCAGGCACCGAGCAGGCCGGCAAGCGCGCCCCCGCCGTACAGCCAGCTGGCATCGAGCGCCTGCGCCTCGAGCGCCCAGCCGACCAGCGCCGCGGAACAGGCCACCGCGATCGAGTTGACGATCACCAGTCGCCCGGTGATGCGCGCCAGCACGTTGCGCGGATAGTTGGTGGTCCATACCGCGGCGCGCACCGTCAGGATGCCGGCCCACACCACGCGTGCCGCGATCACCGACAGCACGGTGAGCAGCAGCCCCCCTGCGGCGCGCGAGGCGAACGATACCGAGCCGACGAGCAGCGCGAACGCCGCCTGCAGGGCCACCATGAGCTGCACGCGCGCGCGGCCGTGGGCGATGTTCGCCCACACGAAGCTCAGCACGTTGGAAAAGGCGGGCGCCCCGGAGACGAGCGCCACGGCGAGATTCACCGCGAAGACCGGCGCGACGCCACCGAAGTGCTGCTTGACGAGCACCGCCGCCGTCGCTCCCTCCACCAGGCCGAGGGCGAGCCCGAGCAGCCCCCAGGGCAGGATCTCGCGGCGGAATATTCCCTCGGCGAGCGCGCTGGGTCTGACAGGGTACTGCTCGGGCACGGCGCGCAGCTTAATCGTTCGTTGACAATCTCGCCGCGGGTATGGTCCCATCGGTCGATCAGGCTTGGTTCGCACTCTATGACCACCGGTATCACCATCGCCCGCATCGAGGCGCCCCTGAGCGCGCCGCGGGTGCTGCTGCCGGTGCTTCCCCTGCTGCGGCTCCTTACGGGAGCGCGGTCCGGGGCACTCGCGAACGCCTGACCCACCCAGGCACGAGCGAGAAGAGACAGGACCCCGCACCGGCTGAAGCCGCTGCGGGGTTTTTTATGTATGGCTTGGAACGGCCCGCGGGGCTTCGAGGAGTGATCGCGATGAAGCTGTATTCACAGAAAGACGTCGACCGCAAGGCACTCAAGGGAGCCCGCATCGCGGTCATCGGCTACGGCAGCCAGGGACGCGCGCACGCGCTCAATCTCAGGGACTCCGGCTTCGACGTCGTGGTCGGTGTGCGCCGCGGCGGTGCCGGCTGGAAACAGGCCCGGCGGGAAGGACTGAAGGTGGCCGAGCCGGCGGCGGCCGTGCAGGGAGCGGACCTGGTCGCCATCCTGATTCCGGACCCAGTGCAGAAGGAGTTCTACAAGGACATCCGCACGGGCCTCAAGGCAGGCGCGACGCTGCTGTTCGCGCATGGCTTCAACATCCACTTCCGTCAGATCAAGCCCGCGAAGACGCTCGATGTCGTCCTCATCGCGCCCAAGGGCCCCGGGGACCTGGTGCGGCGCCAGTACCAGGACGGTCGTGGCGTGCCGTGCCTGCTGGCGGTGGCGCAGGACGCCACCGGCAGGGCGCAGGCCCGCGCCCTCGCCTACGCGCACGCCATCGGCGGCACGCGCGGCGGGGTGATCGAGACCACCTTCGCCGAGGAGACCGAGACCGATCTTTTCGGCGAGCAGGCGGTGCTCTGCGGTGGTGCGACCGAGCTCGTGGTGAAGGGCTTCGAGACGCTCGTCGAGGCGGGCTATCAGCCGGAAGTCGCGTATTACGAGTGCCTGCACGAGCTGAAGCTCATCGTCGACCTCCTGCACGAGGGCGGGCTCGCGAAGATGCACCAGTTCATCAGCGAGACGGCCAAGTACGGCGACCTGACGCGCGGACCGCGCATCGTCAACGAGCGCGTGAAGAACGAGATGCGCAAGGTTCTCAAGGAGGTGCGCAGCGGCCGCTTCGCCCGGCAATGGATCCGCGAGAACCAGCAGGGCCGGCCGAACTACCAGAAGCTGCTCGCGGCCGACATCGATCACCAGATCGAGCGCGTCGGCGCCGTGTTGCGCGCACGCATGCCCTGGCTCCGGGAGCGGCGCCGCAGCGCCCCGGCAACGGCGCGGCGCGCGGCGTCGAAGACCCCGGCGCGCACGGCGAAGAGCGCCCCCAAGAGAAAGCCGCTCAAGCGGGGCCGCGCCGAGGGCGCAGCCGCCGTGCGGCATGCGGCATGACACCGGCGTGAAGCCGAGGCGAGGCCTGCCATGATCTCCCATCCCGACCGAGTGCTGATCTTCGATACCACGCTGCGTGATGGCGAGCAGTCGCCGGGCTGCAGCATGACCCAGCCCGAGAAGCTGCGCGTCGCGCGGGCGCTCGCCGAGCTCGGCGTGGATGTCATCGAGGCGGGCTTCCCCGCGGCCTCCCGCGGGGACTTCGACAGCGTCACCGCGGTGGCGCGCGAGGCACAGGGGCCGATCGTGTGCGCGCTCGCGCGCTGCCACGATGAGGACATCGAGCTCGCCGCGCGCGCACTCGCGCCGGCGCAGCGCCGGCGGCTGCACGTGTTCCTCGCCACCAGCGCCATCCATCGGCAGTACAAGCTCAACATGGCGCAGGAGGAGATCCTGCGGCTCGCCGCCGCCGGAGTCGCGCGGGCGCGCGAGCTGTGCGAGGACGTGGAGTTCTCGCCCGAGGACGCCTCGCGCACCGAGCTCGAGTTCCTCGCGCAGGTCGTGGAGGTGGCGATCGCCGCCGGTGCGACCACCGTGAACATTCCCGACACGGTCGGCTTCACGGTGCCCGATGAGTTCGCGGAGCTGTTCCGCTACCTGCGCAAGAACGTGCGCGGTATCGAGGGGGTGCGGCTGTCCGTCCACTGCCACGACGATCTCGGCATGGCGGTCGCCAACAGTCTCACCGCGGTGGTGGCCGGCGCGCGGCAGATCGAGTGCACCATCAACGGCATCGGTGAGCGCGCCGGCAACTGCTCGCTCGAGGAGGTGGTGATGGCGCTGAAGACGCGCGCCGCCTTCTTCAACGTCACCACCGGCGTGAACAGCAGCCGCCTGTACCCGACCTCGCGCCTCGTCTCGAGCATCACCGGCATGCCCATCCCGCGCAACAAGGCGGTGGTCGGCGAGAATGCCTTCGCCCACGAGGCCGGCATCCACCAGCACGGCATGCTCAAGCACCACAGCACCTACGAGATCCTGCGCCCCGAGGACGTCGGGCTGTCGCGCAGCCACCTGGTGCTCGGCAAGCACAGCGGCCGGCATGCCTTTCGCGAGCGCGTGCAGGCGCTCGGCTTCGAGCTCGATGAGGCGGAGTTCAACCGCGTGTTCGAGGAGTTCAAGGCGCTCGCCGACCGCAAGAAGGAGCTGTTCGACGGCGACATCGAGGCGCTGGTGCTGCGCGCCGAGGGCTCGGCGGCCGGTCCCTGGCAGCTCATCGAGCTCGCCACCGAGACCCGCAGCGGCGGCGTCGCGCGCGCCAGCGTGCAGCTGCGGCACACCGATGGCCGGCGCGTCGAGCGCAGCGCGAGCGGCGACGGCCCGGTCGATGCCGCCTTCAAGGCGATCGAGGCGGCCACCGGGATCACCGTCGCGCTGCGCAAGTTCGAGGTGCAGGCGGTGTCCGAGGGCGAGGATGCGCAGGGCGAGGCACGGGTGTACGTGGAGTACAATCGCCGCAGCTACCGCGGCGCGAGCGTGAGCACGAACATCGTCGAGTCGGGCACGCGCGCATTTCTCGAGGTGATCAATCGCATCGAGCAGGCGCAGGCCGGGACCCGCCCGCGCGAGAGCCAGGCCGCGGCGACCTCCGCCTGAGGAGTAAGGAGTCTCCATGCCCATTCCTGCCACGCAGTTCATCTGGTTCAACGGCAAGCTCGTCCCCTGGGAGAAGGCCACGGTGCACGTGCTGGCGCACGCGCTGCACTACGGCTCGTCGATCTTCGAGGGCGTGCGCGCCTACGAGACTCCGCGCGGCGTCGCCATCTTCCGGCTGCGGGATCACACGCGGCGCCTGTTCGAGTCGGCGAAGATCTACCGCATCAACATGCCCTACTCCGCCGAGGCGCTGAACGACGCCTGCCGCCAGGTGATCGCGGCGAACGGCCTCAAGCGCGGCGCCTACATCCGCCCGGTGGCGTTCAAGGGCTACGGCGAGATCGGCGTGAGCCCGAAGAACGATCCGCCCACCGATGTCGCGGTGGCGGCGTGGGAATGGGGCCGCTACCTCGGCCACGAGAGCGAGTCGGGCGGTGTCGACGTGTGCGTCTCGTCCTGGCAGCGCGTCGCACCCAACACCCTGCCGGCGCTCGCCAAGGCGGGCGGCAACTACCTCTCGAGCCAGCTCATCGCCGCCGAGGCGCGGCGGCTCGGCTTCGCCGAGGGCATCGGGCTCACCACCGAAGGCAATCTCAGCGAGGGCTCGGGGGAGAACCTGTTCCTCGTGAAGGATGGCGTGCTCCTCACCCCGACGCTCGCCCACTCGGTGCTCGGCGGCCTGACCCGCGACACCGTGATTCGCCTGGCGCGCGAGCGCGGCCTCGAAGTGCGCGAGTGCGCGCTGCCGCGCGAGATGCTGTATCTCGCGGACGAGGCCTTCTTCACCGGAACTGCCGTGGAGGTCACGGCGATCAGCTCGGTTGATCGCATTCCCGTCGGCACCGGCCGCGTGGGTCCGATCACCGAGTCGCTGCAGAACGCCTTCTATGGCCTCTTCTCGGGCAAGACCGCCGACAAGTGGGGCTGGCTCGACTACGTCGACATGTCGGCTCCGCGCGTCGCGGCCTCGGGCTGATGGCGAGAACGCCGCAAACCCTGTTCGAAAAAGTCTGGCAGCGGCACGAGGTGTGTGCCGAGAGCCCCGCCACCCCGGCGGTGCTGTACGTCGATCTGCACCTGGTGCACGAGGTGACCTCGCCGCAGGCGTTCGCGCTGCTGCGCGAGCGGCAGCTGCGCGTGCGCCGTCCGGACCGCACCCTCGCCACCATGGATCACTCGACTCCGACGACGACCGCGCAGCTGTTCGGCGGGGCGCCGATCGCGATCGACGCCGCGGCCCGCCAGGTGCGTGAGCTGGAGGAGAACTGCGCGCGTTTCGGTGTCGAGCTCCTCGGCCTGCGGCATGCGCAGCGCGGCATCGTGCACGTCATCGGGCCGGAGCTCGGGCTCACGCAGCCGGGCAAGACCATCGTCTGCGGTGACAGCCACACCAGCACTCACGGGGCGCTCGGCGCGCTCGCCTTCGGCATCGGCACCACCGAGGTCGCGCACGTGCTCGCGACGCAGTGCCTGCTGCAGCGCAAGCCGCGCACGCTCGCGGTGAGCCTCACGGGCAGCCTCGCGCGCGGCGTCACGGCCAAGGACCTGATCCTCGCCATCATCGGCCGACTCGGGGTGTCCGGCGGGACCGGCCATGTCATCGAATATCGCGGCGACACCATCGCCACGCTCGACATGGACGCACGCATGACCCTGTGCAACATGTCGATCGAGGCGGGCGCCCGCGCCGGCATGATCGCGCCCGATGAGACCACCTTCGCCTACCTCGCCGGGCGGCCGCGCGCCCCCGTGGGTGAGGCCTGGGAGCGGGCGCTGACGCTGTGGCGCGGGCTGCCGACCGATCCCGGTGCACGCTTCGACCGCGAGGTCGCGGTCGATGCGGCGGCGGTCGAGCCGATGATCACCTACGGCACCAATCCCGGCATGGCGATCCCGATCGGCGCGCACATTCCGCGGCGGCCCGGGGACCCGGTGTTCGCGCGGGCGCTCGAATACATGGGGCTGTGCGCCGGTGAGCCCATCAAGGACCAGCCCGTGAACGTGGTGTTCATCGGCAGCTGCACCAACGCACGGCTCTCCGACCTGCGCACCGCCGCGGCGCTACTGCGCGGCCGGCACATTGCGCCCGGTCTCACGATGCTCGTCGTGCCGGGCTCGCAGCAGGTCAAGCGCGCCGCCGAAGCCGAGGGGCTCGACCGGGTCTTCCTCGAGGCAGGCGCCGAGTGGCGCGAGTCGGGCTGCTCCATGTGCCTCGGCATGAACGGCGATGTGGTCGGCCGCGGTCAGTACGCCATCAGCACCAGCAACCGCAATTTCGAGGGCCGCCAGGGGGCGGGTGCGCGCACGCTGCTCGCGAGCCCGCTCACCGCCGCCGCGAGCGCGCTGCGCGGCCGGGTGACCGACCCGCGCGAGCTGTGCTGAGCACGGACCGGACGCCATGGAGCCCTTCAGAACCCTGACATCGCGCACGGTGGTGCTGCCGGCCGCCAACATCGACACCGACCAGATCATTCCCGCGCGCTTCCTCACCACCACGACGCGAGCGGGTCTCGGTGAGCGGCTGTTCGCCGACTGGCGCTACGACGAGCAGGGCGCACCAAGGGCCCGTTTCGTCCTCAACCAGCCCGCTGCCGCCGGCTGCCAGATACTGGTCGCCGGCCCTAACTTCGGCTGCGGCTCCTCGCGCGAGCACGCGGCCTGGGCGCTCAGCGACTACGGCTTCCGCGCCGTCATCAGCACCGAGATTGCGGACATCTTCCGCAATAACGCGCTGAAGAACGGGCTGCTGCCGATCCTCGTGAAGGAGCCCACCGCCCGCTGGCTCATCGCGCACCCGGGCGCCTCGCTCGGCATCGACCTTGCCGCCTGCAGCCTCACCCTCCCGGATGGCAGTACGGTCAGTTTCCCGCTCGAGCCCTTCGCGCGTCATTGCCTGCTCGAGGGGTTGGATGAGCTCGGATTCCTGCTGGCGCACGCGGCCGAGATCGACGCCTTCGAGCGCCGCGCATGAGGGCCCGCATCGCGGTCCTCGCCGGGGACGGCATCGGCCCGGAGGTGATGGAGGAAGGCACTCGCTGCCTCAGCGCCGTCGCCCGCCTCTTCGGTCACACGATCGACCTGGATCCCCTCCCCTTCGGGGGCGCGGCCATCGACTCGCACGGCGAGCCGCTGCCGCCGGGGACGCTGCGCGGCTGCCGCGAGGCGGATGCGGTGCTGCTCGGTGCGATCGGGGGACCGAAGTGGTCCGCCCCCGACGCATCCGTGCGGCCCGAGGCGGGGCTGCTGCGCCTGCGGCGCGAGCTCGGCACGTTCGCCAACCTGCGCCCGGTGCGCGTGCATCCGCAGCTCGCGGACGCCTCGACTCTCAAGGCCGAGGTGATCTCGGGCGTGGACCTCGTGTTCGTGCGCGAGCTGACCGGCGGCATCTATTTCGGCGCAAAGCACCGCGATGCCGTGCACGCGACCGATGAGTGCCGCTACAGCGCCGCGGAGATCGAGCGGATCGTGCGCGTGGCCGCAGCTCTCGCGCGCCGCCGCCGCGGGCGGCTCACCTCGATCGACAAGGCGAACGTGCTCGAGACCTCGCGCCTGTGGCGCGAGGTCACCCAGCGGGTCATCGAGCGGGAATTCCCCGGGATCACGCTCGAGCACATGCTGGTCGATGCGGCGGCGATGCATCTGATCAACCGCCCGCGCGACTTCGACGTGCTCGTCACCGAGAACATGTTCGGCGACATCCTGACCGATGAGGCGTCGATGCTCGCGGGGTCGCTCGGCCTCCTGCCGTCGGCTTCCCTTGGCGAAGGGCGGCGAGGCATCTACGAGCCGATCCACGGCTCGGCTCCCGACATTGCCGGGCGTGGCGTCGCCGATCCCTACGGCATGATCCTGTCGGTCGCGCTGTTGCTGCGCCACTCCCTGGAGCTGCAGAGCGAGGCGGTGGCGCTCGAGCAGGCCGTGGCCCAGGCGCTCGGCGCCGGTATGCGCACGCCCGACCTCACCCGCGGCGGCGCCGCGGCCTGCTCGACGCGCGCGGCGGGCGAGGCCGTTCTCAGCAGGCTGCGACGGCCTGCCTGAGGGTCCGTTGCGGCAGGACGCGCGCGGCGCGTGCCAGCGCCCGCGCGAGATCCGCGCGCAGATCCTCGAGCGACTCGATACCGATCGAGAGGCGGATCAGTCCGTCGGTGAGCCCGGCGCGCGCGCGCGCGGCCGCATCCATGGCTGCATGAGTCATGGTGGCCGGGTGCGCGATCAGACTCTCGACCCCGCCGAGCGACTCGGCGAGCGAGAAGCATTCGAGGCCGGAGACGAACTCGCGCACCGCATCGTGCCCGCCTTCGAGCTCGAGGGTCACCATCGCGCCGAAGCCGCGTTGCTGACGCCGGGCGA
>JAFAKO010000160.1 GCA_019235245.1 Gammaproteobacteria bacterium | reverse complement strand
GCGGAGGCGCTCCAGCGGCCCGAGCCTTCGCTGAGGAGCTTCACGCGCACCCCGATACGCGGCCGTACCTGGTAGGTCTCGGCGTGCTTGAGGATCAGCCCGAGCTCCTCGAAGTTCTCGACCACGGGGATGATGGTGCGCCCGAGCTTGGTGGCGAGCGTCACGGCCTCGATGTAGCTGTCGTCCTTGAAGCCGTTGCAGACGATGAGCCGTTCCGGCGCGTTCTCGGTCATGGCCATCACCGCGAGCAGCTCGGGCTTGGAGCCGACCTCGAGCCCAAAGCCGAACTCCTTGCCGTAGCGGTACACCTCCTCGACCACCAGGCGCTGCTGGTTCACCTTGATGGGATACACCGCGGCGTACTGGTTGTGGTAGTCGTTCTCGGCGATCGCCTGCGCGAACGCCTCGTGCAGCCGCCGCAGCCGGTGCGCCAGGATGTCGGAGAAGCGCACCACCACGGGGGTGGTGAGATCGCGCGCCTTCAGGCCCTCGACCACCTCGTAGAGATCGATCTCGTGCTGCGCGGTGGTGTCCGGCCGCACCACCACATGCCCGGCCGCATTGATGCTGAAGTAGCCCTTGCCCCAGGCGGCGACATTGTAGAGATCGAGCGAATCCTCGATCCGCCAGGGCTGTGCGGGATTGAACTTGCGAGCAGCGTTGACGGCGCTCTTGGGATCGGCTGCCACGGGGCGCGTTATATCAAAAATGTGTGTGAAGTAAGAGTGCCGTGCCGCGCGTTTTGATGCTCATCCCGCCCCGCGCGCGACCGGGTGAGTGGGATCGGTGATCCATTCGCTCCAGGAGCCCGCGTACAGCCGCCCGCCCGGCAAGCCCGCGGCTTCGAGCGCGAGCAGGTTGTGGCAGGCGGTGACTCCCGAGCCGCACATCGAGATCAGCCGCTGCGCGGGCACTGCCCGCAGCGTCTTTTCCCACTTCTCCCGCAGCTGCCCGCCCTCGAGGAAGCGGCCCTGCGCATCGAGGTTGTGGGCATACGGATGGTTGCGCGCCCCGGGGATGTGCCCGGCGACCGGGTCGAGCGTCTCGTTCTCGCCGGCGAAGCGATCGACGCTGCGCGCATCGATCAGCAGCTGCCGGCCGCCGGCGAGTGCGCCCGAGCTCACGAGCTGCGCCACCTCGCTGTCGCTCACGACCCGCGTCGGATCCGCCTCTGCCCGGAAACGGCGTGGCGTGCGCGGCTCGATGGCGCTCGAGAGCGGCAGCCCGGCGCGCTCCCAGGCGGCCAGGCCGCCGTTCAGTACCGCGACCTGCCTGTGGCCGAGCCAGTGCAGCAGCCACCAGAGCCGCGCGGCGAAGATGCCCGGTCCCTGGTCGTAGGCGATGACCTGCACGCTCTCGTCGATGCCGAGACGCCCGAAGGTGAGCGCCAGCGCCTCGGCCGGCGGCAACGGGTGGCGGCCCGAGCGCGGCGTGCGCGGTGCCGACAGGTCCTGATCGAGATGCGCGTGCAGCGCGTGCGGAATGTGCCCGGCCGCGTAGGCCTGCGCGCCCCAGTCCGGGCGGGCGAGATCGAAACGGCAATCGATGATCGCCCAGTCGGGATCGTTGAGGTGCGAGGCGAGCTCGCCCGGCTCGATGAGCGTGGTCGGCATGGGCGCATTTTCGGCGCCGCGGGGTTGTCGTTACAATCGCGAGCACTACCTCGGCGAGGCAACGATGACAATCGAGGTTTTCTGGGGCAGCGGCAGCCCGTTCTCCTGGCGGGTGCTGCTGGCGCTCGAATACAAACGCCTGCCGTATCTGAGCCACCTGCTGCAGTTCTCCAAGCAGGAGCACAAGTCCCACGAGATGCTGTCGCTGAATCCGCGCGGCCGCGTGCCGGTGCTGAAGGACGGCGACTATGTATGCTTCGAGTCGCTCGCCATCCTTTATTACCTCGACCTCAAGTACCCGCAGCCGCCGCTGTTCGGCCGGACTCCGGAAGAGGCCGGGACCATCATGCGCGTCATCTGCGAGTACCAGGCGTACATCGAGCCGCAGCTGCACCACATCACCGAGGCGGTGTTCGGGGGGCGCACCGACCTCGGCGGCGATGCCGTCACCGCGGCGATGCACAAGGTGGCGAGCGAGGCGCGCACCATCGAGGGGCGGCTGTCGAAGTCCGACTGGATCGTGGGAGATGCCTGCTCGGCCGTCGACCTGGTGATCTTCCCCGGGATCCAGCTGCTGCGGCGCGCTCTCGAGAAGCCGGGCGCGGCGGAGCTCTCCTCGCGCTTCATGCCGGTGGAGGTGCACTATCCGGCGCTCGGTCGCTGGCTGGCGCGCGTCGCCGCGCTCCCCGGCTACGAGCGCACCTATCCGCCGCACTGGCGCGCGCTGAGCTGAGGTCGGGCGGCGACGGTCGCGTTGGCGGGAAATTGAGCCGCGCAGGGCCGATTGATACCCTTCAGCTCTCCCGCCGGTCCTGGAGTGTCAGTCAAGCATCATGAGCGAGAAGTATCCCGTCCACGTCGAGTTTCCCGGGCGCATCCTGTTCATCGGCTTCGGCAGCATCGGCCAGGGAGTCCTGCCGCTGGTACTGAGGCACATCGGCATCGTTCCCGAGCGCATCACCATCGTGACCGCGGATGAGCGGGGCCGCGAGGAAGCGGCCAGGTACGGCATCAAGTTCGTGCAGGAACGCCTGACGCGGGAGAACTTCCGGCGGGTCCTCAACCCGCTGCTCGGCCGCGGCGACTTCCTCGTGAACGTCTCGGTCGAGGTGTCGAGCATCGCCCTCATCAAGCTCTGCTGGGAGAAGGGTGCGATGTACCTGGACACCTGCATCGAGCCCTGGCCGGGCGGGTACACCGATCCCACCGTGCCGGCAGGTCGCCGCACCAATTACGCGCTGCGCGAGGAGGCACTCGCGCTGCGCGCGGGCGATACCCGCGCCCCGACCGCGGTGCTCACGCACGGTGCCAACCCCGGCATGGTGTCGCACTTCGTCAAGCAGGCGCTGCTCAACATCGCGCGCGATACCGACGTCACCGCCGGCAACCCCAGCTCGCGCGCCGAGTGGGGCGAGCTCGCGCGGCGGCTTGGCGTCAAGGTGATCCATATCGCCGAGCGCGACACGCAGGTCTCGAGCGTGCCGAAGCAGCCTGGCGAGTTCGTCAACACCTGGTCGATCGACGGCTTCGTGAGCGAGGGCTCGCAGCCGAGCGAGATGGGCTGGGGGACGCACGAGCGCAATTTCCCGCGCGACGGCAAGCGCCACGATTTCGGCTGCGGCGCGGCGATCTACCTGACGCAGCCCGGCGCAGGCACGCGCGTGCGCACCTGGACGCCGCAGGCCGGTCATTTCCACGGCTTCTGCATCACCCACGGCGAGTCGATCTCCATCGCCGACTACCTGAGCGTGCGCGAGGGCGCGCAGGTGGCGTATCGCCCGACGGTGCACTACGCCTACCACCCGTGCGATGCGGCGGTGATGTCGGTACACGAGCTCGCCGGGCACAACTACGTGCAGCAGGAGCGCCAGCGAATCCTCATGGACGACATCCTCAGCGGCATCGACGAGCTCGGGGTGCTGCTCGCCGGGCACAAGAAGAACGCCTACTGGTATGGATCGCAGCTCTCGATCGGCGAAGCACGCAAGCTCGCGCCCTATAACAACGCGACCAGCCTCCAGGTCTGCGTGGCGGTGCTCTCCGGGGTGATCTGGGCAATGGAGAATCCCAATCAGGGCATCGTCGAGCCCGATGAGATGGATTTCCGTCGCAACCTCGAGATCTGCATGCCGTACCTCGGTCCGGTGGTCGGGGAGTACACCGACTGGACGCCGCTGCACGAGCGTGAGCGGCTCTTTACCGAGGACATCGACAAGAGCGATCCCTGGCAGTTCAAGAACGTCCGGGTGATCTGGTAGGGATGGGCCGTGCCCGCAGTTCGTTTGGCTGATAGTTAGTAAATTGGCTAACTATCGCCGTTTCGCTGCTGGCGCGCGGCCCTGGTCGCGACGCCGCTGGCTCATTCCCCCTCATATCTGATGGCGAGGATCACGTAGGTACGCTGACCGCCGGGTGTCTCCACTGACACCTCCTCGTCGATGCGTCGCTTCAGCAACGCCCGGCCAAGCGGCGAGTCCATGCTGATGTAGCCGGGAGCCCTGTCGAACTCGTCCGGCCCGACGATGCGGTAGCGAAAGGGCGTGCCATCCTCGGCCTCGAGCTCCACCCACGCCCCGAAGAACACCCGTCCCGGGTCCGCGGGTGGCTGGTCCACGATCACCATGCCCGCGAGTCGGCTGCGCAGGAAGCGCACCCGCCGGTCGATCTCGCGCAACCGCCGCTTGCCGTAGGTGTACTCGGCGTTTTCGGAGCGATCGCCCTGCGCGGCCGCCGCCGCCACGGCCTGCGTCACCCGCGGGCGCTCCTCCCGCCAGAGCTGCTCGAGCTCGGCGCGCAGCCGCCGAGCCCCCTCGGGCGTGACGTATTTCGAGGCTGCCGGCGGCGGCGCCCGAAAGCGGCCCATGTGCTGAAATCCTGTGGATTATGTCGCAGTCACTTTTACAGAAATCAGGGGTTCTGTGGAACATCTCACGGACGTATCCCCGCGGGCTGACTAACCTTTTCCCGTGGCTACCAAGTACTACACGCACTTCGTGACCCAAGGCGGCCAGCCTCGCGACGCCGCGGGTAATGAGTGGAGTGGTGTAGTGGAGCTGCGGCAGCCGCTCACCCATGCGCGCGCCAATCGCGAGCTGCGGGCGCTGCTGGCACAGAGCTTTGACCTGGATTCGGACGACATCCGCATCCTGCACTGGGCACGATTGCACTGACGTATCCCCTGGCGGACTTCCTTCCCTTCATCGAAGGTCCGCCCTTACAAACCCCAGGCCTCAAAACCTGGGGTTTTTTTTGGGCAATCGACGCCGCTTTCGCCGCCATGTGACAATAATCGGCCTGTCCACCTGAGGAGAAGCCGATGCGCGCCTGGTCTGTCGCTACAGTGGCATTCGCGTTGTTGAGCCTGACGGGATGCGGTTACAACACCCTGCAGACCAAGGACGAGGCAGTGAAAGCGGCCTGGTCCGAAGTCGTCAACCAGTACCAGCGCCGCGCGGATCTGATCCCGAACCTGGTGAACACCGTCAAGGGCTACGCCGCGCAGGAGCAGCGGGTGCTGGTGGAGGTCACCGAGGCGCGCGCCAAGGTGGGCTCGATCCAGGTGACGCCGGAGGTGCTCAACAACCCCGAGCTCTTCCAGAAGTACCAGGCTGCACAGAATCAGCTCACCGGGGCCCTCAAGAGCCTGTTCGCGGTGTCCGAGAACTACCCGCAGCTGAAGTCCGACCAGAACTTCCGCGATCTGCAGTCGCAGCTCGAAGGCACGGAGAATCGCATCACCGTCGCGCGCAATCGCTACATCCAGGCGGTGCAGGACTACAACGTCACGGTGCGCAGCTTTCCGACCAATCTCACGGCGAAGCTGTTCGGCCTGCCGCTGCGGCCGAATTTCTCGGTCGCCAACGAGGCGCAGATCTCCACCGCTCCGGCGGTCAGCTTCGATACCAGTGTGCCGGGCGGAGCCGCAGCCCCGCCGAAGCAATGACGGCAGGGGCGCATGGCGCCGTGCGCCGCGCGCTGCTGGCGGCGTTGCTGCTTTGGGCCATGTGCTGCGCTGCCCTGGCACAGGGACCTGCCGCCGGTTTGCAGCCCGTGCCGCCGCTGAAAGCGCGCGTCACCGACCTCACCGGCACTCTCACGGCGGAGCAGCAGACCGCGCTCGAGCAGAAGCTCGCCGCCTTCGAGCAGCGCAAGGGATCGCAGCTCGCGGTGCTGGTCGTGCCGAGCACGCACCCCGAGGACATCGCGCAGTACTCCATCCGCGTGGTCGATCAATGGAAGCTCGGCCGCGGCACCGTGAACGGCAAGAAGGTCGATGACGGCGCCCTGCTGCTCATCGCCAAGAACGACCATCGCATCCGCATCGAGGTGGGCTACGGTCTCGAGGGTGTGCTGACCGACGCCATGTCCAACCGCATCATCTCGGAGACCATCGCGCCGGCCTTTCGCGAGGGCAACTTCTACGAAGGCATCGATGCGGGGGTCACGCAAATGATGCGGCTCATCGAAGGCGAGGCCCTGCCTCCTCCGGAGCACGCCTGGCAGAGTCCGCACCACACCTCCGGCGGGAGCATCCTGCCGCAGCTGCTGTTTGCCGTGCTCGCCGGCTCGGTGCTGCTGCGTGCGGTGTTCGGGCGCACGCTCGGCTCGGTATTCACCGGGCTGGGGGCGGGCGCGCTCGTGTGGATCGCCGGCTACGCGCTCGGGTTCGCCGTGCTGGCCGCCATCGTCGGCTTCGTGATCACGCTGCTGATGGGACTGCCGCGCGGCAGCGGCTGGTCGAGCAGCCCGCGCTCGGGGGGCTTTGGGGGCGGGTGGGGCGGGTTCGGTGGTGGGCTGGGGAGCGGCGGCTTCGGCGGTGGCGGCTTCAGCGGCGGCGGTGGCGGGTTCGGCGGCGGCGGCTCCTCGGGAAGCTGGTAAGCATCGATGGACATCATTCGCTTTCTGCGCCACATCGCTACCACGCGCTGGAGCACGCGACGGCACTTTCCGCAGCCGGTGCGCGATGCCATCGAGCAGGCGATCGGCGAATGCGAGTCGCGCCATGGCGGAGAGATCCGCTTCATCATCGAGACTGCCTTCGATCTGCCGGAGCTGTGGCGCGGTCTCTCGGCGCGCACGCGCGCGCTGCAGCTGTTCGGCCAGTTCGGCGTTTGGAACACCGAGCACAACAATGGCGTGCTGATCTACGTGCTCATGGCCGACCACGCCGTCGAGATCGTCGCCGATCGCGGCATCGCGGCCCGCGTCCAGCAGGCCGAGTGGGATGCCGTCTGCCGGCAGATGGAGCACCACTATCGCGCCGGTCGCTTCCGCGAGGGGTCGGTGCTTGGCGTGCTCGGCATCGGGGCGCTTCTCGGGCGCCACTTCCCCGGCAAGCGGCTGAGCGACAACGAGCTCCCCAACCAGCCGGTGCTGCTGTAGCGGACCCGCTCCGGCAGCGAGCGCAGCGCTGCACCGCGCAGGACTTTCCGGCGCGGGCGCCACATCGGTCATAATCGCATTGCCATGAGGATCTCCCGCTTGCGCGCCGCGGCCGCGGTGCTCGTCTGCCTCGGACTGAGTAGCTGCTCGCTGTTTGGCGCGTGGAAGCACGCGGGGCAGTCTCCCGCACCGGCAGCCGCCAAGCCGGCGCCCCCGCCGCAGCCGGAGCCGCTCGCCAATGAGCGCTTCACGCTCAGCCCGGACCAGGACGTGGTGGGTACGGTGCAGGTCGTGTCTGCGGGTAAGGACGACACGCTCACGGATATCGCGCGTCGCTTCAACGTCGGCTACGAGGAGCTCCTGCGCGCCAATCCGAAGGTGGATCCGTGGCTCCCGGGGGAGGGGCGCGAGATCGTCATCCCCTCGCAGTTCATCCTGCCGGATGCCCCGCGCACCGGGATCGTGATCAATATTGCCGCGATGCGGATCTTCTATTACCCGCCCGCGAAGCGTGGCGAGCCGCAGGTGGTGATCACGCATCCCATTGGCATCGGCAAAGTCGGCTGGCGCACGCCCGAGGGCGTGACCAAGATCGTCCGGCGCCAGAAAGACCCCACCTGGCGCGTTCCGGAGTCGGTCCGCAAGGAGCACCACGAGAATGGCGAGGAGCTCGACCCGGTGATCGGACCCGGACCGGATAATCCCCTCGGCAAGTACGCTTTTTATCTGCAATGGCCGAGCTATCTCATTCACGGTACCAACAAGCCCGCCGGCGTAGGCCTGCGCTCGAGCCATGGTTGCATCCGGCTGTACCCGGAGGACATCGAGCAGTTCTTCAACATCGTCCCCATCGGCACGCAGGTCCGCGTGGTGAACCAGCCGTTCCTGTTCGGCTGGCGGGATGGCGAGCTGTACCTGCAGGCATTTGACGTAATGGAGGACGACGTGCGCGCCTCACCGAGTGCGCAGCACAAGCTCCTCACCACCTCCCTCGGCGCGCAGCGCCAGCAGCAGCTCAAGGCGCGTCACGAGCAGATCGACTGGCAGCTGGCCTCGGGCCTGGCACGCAGCCCGCGTGGCATCCCGGTTGCGGTAACGGTGCCGGACTCGAGCCTCGAGCAGGTGCTCGCCGCGGCGCCCCGGGTGCAGAACGTGTTGCCGGAGGGCTCCACCTGGGATGGCAGCTCGGATCTGCCCATGGACGAGGCCTCGTTCCGCCAGATCGTCTCGGAGATCGAGCCCGGCAGCGCCGCCGCAGCGCCGGCGGCGCACGCCGCGCCGGCCGCGGGCAGCGGCGGCGAGCAGCGCGGCGCGCCGAAAAATGGCGGCTGACAGTCAGTCGCGGCCGCCGCCGGGCCCGCCGGGGGAAGAGCCGCAGGAGCTGCGGCTGTCACCCTGGTTGCGACTTATGCTGGCGGAGATCGCCCGCAAGCGCGAGGACCTCGAGCAGGCGCGGGCCGAGGAGCTGCGGCGCGCCGGTGAGTCGGACATGCCCTGACACGCTGTGTTAGAGTCGCGCCGGCAGACTCACTGAGGCGCTTGGATGGCCGACAGCCTAAGCGCAGGCGCACAACTAGCACAACGAAGCCGTGAGCCGCACGCCATTGAGCGCGTGCCGACCGCCGTCGCCGCTTTTGTCGGCCGCACCCTCAAGGGGCCGGTGAACCAGGCGCTCGCGGTCCACAGTTTCAACGAGTTCCAGCAGCACTTCGGTGGGCTGTGGCAGCCCTCTACGCTTGCCTATGCGGTGGAGCACTTCTTCGAGAACGGCGGACGCGAAGCGCGCGTCGTGCGAGTTGCCAACGGGGCGCGCCCGCCGACGCTCACCCTGAGGGCCGGACGCGGTGCGCTGCGGCTCATCGCGTTGAACCCCGGCTCGCGCGAGTACCTACGCGCCTCGGTCGACTACGACGGACTGACGCCCGGTGAGCCGGAGCGTTTCAACCTGGTCGTGCAGCGCGTGCGCACGGCAGGCTCGGAGCTGGTCCAGGACCAGGAGATCTATCGTCGCCTGTCGGTGCTGCCCGGCTCCGGGCGCTGCGTCTCCGACGTGCTGCTCGAATCGCGGCTCGTGCGGGTGCTCGAACCGCTCCCCGCGGAGCGGCCGGAGCGCTCGGCGAGCGGCCCGGGCGGGGTGGCGGTGGGCTACACCCTGTCCAACCCGGACGGGGATGACGGCGCGCCGCTCACCGATTACGACATCATCGGCGCGGCCGCGAGCGGCACGGGGCTCTTCGCGCTCGGTGGCGCGGCGGGCTTCAACCTGCTGTGCATCCCGCCGCTGGCACGCGACCGGGACGTGGGGCTGTCGACACTGCTCGTCGCAGCGCGCGTCTGCCGCGAGCATCACGCGCTGCTGGTGGTCGATCCGCCGGCGGCGTGGACTTCGGCACGCGCGGCGCTCGAGGGCTTGCGCACCTGGCCGTTCCGCAGCGACAGCGCGGTGATGTACTTCCCCCGGGTCCAGGCCTTCGACCGGCTGCGCGGCCGCATCGAGACCTTCGCCTCCTGCGGCGCAGCGGCGGGCATGATTGCGCGCTCCGACGAAACCTGGCCGGTGTGGGCGGCGGCGGAGAGCGAGGAGGCCATACTGCGACCGGGCCTGCGCCCGGCGGTGGCGGTCTCCGAGGCCGATCGTGCCCGGCTGGCGCACGCCGGCGTGAACACCCTGCTCGCGGTGCGCGCCGCGCCGCGCAGTGGCGTGAGCCCGCGCTCGCTCGCGGCGGGCGGCAGTGGAGCGTCCGACTGGAAGTACCTCTCGGCGCGCCGCCTGGCGCTGTTCATCGCTGCAAGCATCGAGCAGGGCACGCGCTGGGTGCTGCTCGAGAACAACGGACCCTCGACCTGGAAACGCGCCGAGGCCCAGGTCGAAAGTTTTCTCGATGAGCTCGCCGCGCAGGGCGCCTTCGCCGGGGCCGCGGCCGCGGACTCCCACTTCGCCATCGCCGATGAGCGCGTCAATCGTCCGCAGACCCTCGCCGAGGGCAAGTTCAACCTGCTGTTCGGCTTCGCCACCAGCAAGCCCGGCGAATTCGACACCTGGCTGGTGACTCACCGTGCCGGAGCGAGTCGGGTGCGGCCGGTGTCCGTCAACCGCTCTGCGACCTCGAAGCAGCGCGTCGAGTGGGAGATCGAGACCTCGATTCTCCGCGGTTAGCCCGCGCCGAACCCCCCGCCGCCCGGGGTGAGGATCGTCAGCACCTCGCCCGCGGCAATCTCGAAGCGTGCCGTCGCGCCCAGCGCCTCGCGCGTACCGTCACGGCGGCGGATCCAGGCCTCCCCGGGCGCTCCGGGCGCCCCGCCGTCGAGGCCGAAGGGCGCGATGCGGCGGTGGTTGGCGAGCAGCGCCCCGGAGAGCGCCCGGCGGAACACGAGCGTGCGCACCGTCCCGTTGCCGCCGCGCCGGCGGCCGGTCCCGCCCGAGCCGTGGCGGATGGCGAACTCGCGCACCAGCACCGGGAAACGGCTTTCGAGAATCTCCGGGTCGGTGAGGCGCGAGTTGGTCATGTGTGTCTGCACCGCGTCACAGCCGTCGAAATCCGGCCCGGCGCCGGCGCCGCCCGCGATGGTCTCGTAGTACTGCAGCTGCGTATCGCCGAAAGTCAGGTTGTTCATCGTGCCCTGGGACGCCGCCAGGATGCCGAGCGCGCCGTAGAGCGCATCGACGATGCACTGCGAGGTCTCCACGTTCCCGGCGGCCACCGCCGCCGGCGGCTGTGGGTCGAGCATCGAGCCCGCTGGAATCAGGATGTCGAGCGGCGCGAGACAGCCCTCATTGAGCGGAATCGGCTCCGCGATCAGCGTACGGAACACGTACAGCACCGCGGCGATGCATACCGCGCGCGGCGCATTGAAGTTGTGCGCGCCTTGCGCCGAGGTACCGCTGAAATCGACGCGCGCACACTGCTGCGCGCGGTCGATGTCGATGCGCACCGCGATGACCGAGCCATCGTCCAGCTCGTAGCGGAAGCTCCCCGGCGAGAGCTGCGCGATGGCCCGCCGCACGCAGCGCGTCGCGTTGTCCTGCACCTCGCGCATGCAGTCCTGCACCGTCGCGAGGCCGTGCCGGGCGACCGCGCGCTCGATCTCGGCACAGCCGCGCGCGTTGGCCGCGAGCTGCGCCTGGAGGTCGGCGAGATTGCGCGCCGGGGTGCGCGCCGGCCACGGCCCGGCCGCGAGCTGCGTGCGCAGCTCCGCCTCGCGCAGGCGACCCCCTGCCACCAGCTGGAAGCACTCGAACAGGACGCCTTCCTCCTCGATGCTGCGGCTGAAGGGCGGCATCGAGCCCGGGGTGGTGCCGCCGATGTCCGCATGATGCGCGCGCGAGGCGACGAAGAAGTCCGGCGCGCGGCCGCCGGCCATGAACACCGGAGTCACCACCGTCATGTCCGGCAGGTGCGTGCCGCCGTGGTAGGGGCTGTTGAGGAGCCAGGCATCGCCGGCGCGCAGGTTGCCGGCCTGCGCCCGCATCACCGAGCGTACGCTCGCTCCCATCGAGCCGAGGTGCACCGGCATGTGCGGCGCGTTGGCCACGAGACCGCCCGCGGGGTCGAACAATGCGCAGGAATAATCGAGCCGCTCGCGGATGTTCACCGACTGCGCGGTCGCCTTCAGCACCTCGCCCATCTGCTCCGCGATGTGCATGAACAGGTTGTTGAAGATCTCGATGCGCGCCGGATCCGCGGTCGCGCCCGCGACGCGCGTACCCTCATCCTCCAGCAGCAGCACGCCGCCGGGGAGCGGCCGCGCCCGCCACCCCTCCTCGAGCACCACGGTGGTGTGCGGCTCGACGATCAGCGCCGGGCCGCGCAGCTCTGCTCCGACGGCGCCCATCGCGGCCACCGGCACCTCGCGCCATCCGCCGAACCAGGCGCGCGCCGCATCGGGCAGCCCCGCCACCGCGGGCGGCGGCGGGATGGTGAGCGGCTCGACCTCGATCGATGGCGCGCGCGCCTCGACGCGCAGCGCCTCGATGATCACCGGCAGCGCAGGCGCCGTGAACCCGAAGCGCCGCACGTGCTCGGCCTCGAAACGCGCGCGCATCCCGGCGAGCGTCGCGAGCGGCACCGACAGGGTCACCTCGCTGTCGCCGGCGCGCAGCTCGAGCACCTCCAGCAGGCGCACGCTGCCGGGGTCGCTCCCATCGGCGGCGAGCTCGCCGCACGCCTGCTGCGTGAGTCGCGCGAGCGTCCGCTGCGCCTCGAGGAGACCCGCGGCAGAGAGCGCCATCCGCAGGCTCGCGCGCCGCACCGCGAGGCGGTCGGCTACGCCGATGCCGAAGGCGGAGAGCACACTCGCCAGCGGGTGCACCAGGATGCGCCGCACGCCGGCGGCGCGGGCCACCCGGCAGGCATGCTGCCCGGCCGCGCCGCCGAAGCAGAAGAGGGTGAACTCCCCGGCATCGCGTCCCTGGCGCGTCGAGACCTGGCGGATGGCGTTGGCCATCGACTCCACGCCCACCTCGAGGAAGGATTCGGCGAGCGACTCGAGGGAGCAGTCGGTGCCGGCCTCGCTCCCCAAGCGCGCGCGCAGCGCGGCGAATCGCTCCGTGACCACCGCCGCGTCGATACGCGCGTGCCCGTCCGGGCCGAACACCGCCGGCAGCGTGTCTGCGCGCAGGTGCCCGAGCAGCACCTGCACATCCGTGAGGGTCAGCGGGCCGCCGCGGCCATAGCAGGCGGGACCCGGATCGGCGCCTGCGGAAGCGGGACCGACCAGGAAGCGGCCATCGTGATAGCGCAGGATAGAGCCGCCACCGGCGGCGATGGTGTGCACGTCGAGCATCGGCTGTGCGAGCCGCACACCGGCAATGAGATGCTCGAACCGTTGCGGCAGCTCCCCATCGATGAGCGAGACATCCGTCGAGGTGCCGCCCATGTCGAAGCCGATCAGCCGCGGCGACTGCAGGCGCTGCCCCACCCAGTGCATGCCGATGAGCCCGCCGGCGGGCCCCGAGAGCACGCTCGACATGGCGCGAAAGCGCTCCGCCGCCGCGAGTCCGCCGTTGCTCTGCATGAGAGTGAGCCGCGCCCCCTCATCCAGCAGCCGCACCTCCTCCTGCAGCCCTCGCAGGTAGGCACGCAGCGGCAGCGCCAGGTAAGCGTTGAGGACCGTGGTGTCGCCCCGGCTCACGTAGCGCACGAGCGGGGACAGCTCGTGCGATACCGATACCTCCTCGAACCCGAGCTCGCGCGCGCAGGCCGCGGCCGCGCTCTCGTGCTGCGGGTAGCGCCAGCCGTGCAGCAGCACGATGGCGACCGCGCGGCGCCCGGCAGCGCGCGCGCGTGTCAGCTCGGTGCGCAGGCCCGACAGCTCGAGCGGCTGCAGCACCGCGCCCTCGCTGTCGATGCGCTCCTGCGCCTCGATCACCTGTGCGTACAGGCGCTCGGGCAACACGATGTGGCGCGCGAAGATGTCCGGTCGGTTCTGGTAACCGATGCGCAGCGCCTCGCCGAACCCCGCGGTGGTGACGAGTACCACCGGCTCGCCGCTGCGTGTGAGCAGCGCGTTGGTGGCGACCGTGGTGCCGACCTTGACCGCCGCGACCGGCGCTGCCGACGCAATGCTTGCGGCGCCTGCCGCCAGCAGCATGCTGCGCGCGGCCCGCACACCCGGGTCCCCGCCCGCGGCATCGAGCGCGATCGAGGGCACCTTGCGCACCTGCAGCACACCTTGCGGCGAAAGCCCGATCACGTCGGTGAACGTTCCGCCCCGATCGATCCAGAACTGCCAGCCGCCGCGGCGGACGGGTGCGGGCGGTGCTTGGCTTGTGGTTTCCATTGCCTGCATTATTCGCTCATGCTCCTCGAGCGCACAGCGCCGGATGCCCCGCCATGCAAGCGCCCGTGACCGCCCGACACGTCGTCTTCTCCCACGGCCAGGAAGCCGGACCCTGGGGACGCAAGATCACGGCGCTCGCCGAGGTGGCGCGCGCGGAAGGGTACGACGCACACTCGGTCGACTACCGCGGTATCGAGGAACCGCGTGCGCGGGTCGCGCGGCTGGTGGAGTTCTGCAAGGAGCTCACCGGCGATCTGGTGCTGGTCGGCTCGAGCCTCGGCGGTTACGTCGCGGTTGCCTCGGCGTCGCTGCTGCATGCGCGCGGGGTGTTCCTGATGGCGCCGGCGCTCTACATGCAGGGACTGCCGGAGCTGCGCAGCGGCGTGCTCGACTGTCCGGCGGCGGTGGTGCACGGCTGGCGCGACGAGGTGGTGCCCTACGAGCACAGCGTGCGCTTTGCCCACACCTATCACTGCGCGCTGCACCTGCTCGAGAGCGATCATCGCCTGCACAACCAGGTGCGGGTGATCCAGTACCTGTTCGAGTATTTTCTCATTGCGCTCGACCTGCCGGCGATCGCGTTCGAATAGCTGCGCGCCCGTGCGCCGTCCGCGTTTGCGCCCCCGGGCATGAGCTGGCTGCTGCGCAAGGTGCTGGCGCTGTGGGTGCGGGTGCGCGTGCTGCCCGAGGACGCGGCCGCACAGCTGCGCGGCCGGCCGCGGCCCCTGTGCTACGTGCTCGAGCGGCGCAGCGCCACCGACCTGGCGGTGTTGCAGGAGTGGTGCGCCAGGCTGCGCCTGCCGCGCCCGGGCCGGCCGCTCGGTGGCGGCACGCACGAACTGCGCTCCTACCTGTGGCTGACGCGCACGCGCGGGCTGTGCGGGCGGCGGCTCGACCGGAGGCCGCCGCGGCAGCTGGCGCAGATGATCGCCGCGCTGCGCGCCGATCCGCAGGCGGATTTCGAGCTCGTGCCCGCGGCGGTGTACTGGGGCCGCGCACCGCACAAGGAAGCGTCGTGGCTGCGCCTGCTGGTCAGCGACGATTTTGCCGTCGTCAGCCGCGCACGCCGCTTCCTCCAGGTGGTGTTGAACGGCCGCGACACCCTGCTCGAGCTCGATGAGCCCCTCAGCCTGCGCACGCTGCTCGGCGCGGAGCTCGGTGGGGCCGCGCCCGGCAGGCGCGTGGCACGCACGCTGCGTGCCCTGTACGCCCGGCGCCGCGCCGCGCGCATCGGTCCGGATCTCTCCCACCGCCGCACCATCGTCAACCGGGTACTGCGCACGCGTGCGGTGCGCGCCGCGGTGGCGCAGGAGATGCGCGAGCGGCATCTGTCACGCCACAAAGCGCTGCAGCGGGCGCGCGCCTATGCCTGGGAGATCGCCGCCAACTACTCGCACGCCTTCGTGCGTTTGATGGAGCATGCGCT
This sequence comes from Gammaproteobacteria bacterium, assembly GCA_019235245.1. Lineage (GTDB taxonomy): Bacteria > Pseudomonadota > Gammaproteobacteria > Steroidobacterales > Steroidobacteraceae > 13-2-20CM-66-19. Next base: position 8,036 of record JAFAKO010000160.1, on the reverse strand, counting down.
CGGCTGGCTGTGGAACCGGCTGTACGACGGTGTGGTGTTCGGTCACGCCGAGACGCTCGCCGCGGTTGCCGAGGGCAACGAGATCATCTACGTGCCCTGCCACCGCAGCCACATGGACTACCTGCTGCTCGCCTACGTGATCTACGTGCACGGTTACGCGGTGCCGCACACCGCCGCCGGCGTGAACCTCAATCTGCCGCTGGTCGGCCGCCTGCTGCGCAAGGGCGGCGCCTTCTTCATCCGCCGCAGCTTCGGCGGCAACCGCCTGTACACCGCGGTATTCATGAAATATCTCGCCGCCATCATGGGCCGCGGCCATGCCATCGAGTACTTCATCGAGGGCAGCCGCAGCCGCACCGGGCGGCTGCTGCAGCCGAAGACCGGGATGCTGCTCATGACGGCGCGCAGCTTCCTCGCCGATCCGGCTCGTCCGGTGATATTCGTGCCGGTGTATTTCGGCTACGAGCGCCTGGTCGAGGGCGCCACGTTCGTCGGTGAGCTCTCCGGTCGTCCGAAGCAGAAGGAGAGCGTGCGCGGACTGCTCGGCTCGTGGCGCGTGCTGCGGCAGCGCTTCGGCAAGGTGTACGTGAATCTCGGCGAGCCGATTGCGCTCAGCGAGATCCTCGATCGCCACGACGCGGCCTGGCGCACGCGGCGCTTCGATGACGACACGCGCCTGCCGTGGCTCGCCGCTGCCGTGGACGAGCTCGCCGAGCGCATCATGCGCCACATCAACTCCGCCGCGGCGGTCACTCCGGTGAATCTGCTGGCGCTCGCGCTGCTCGCCATGCCGCGCCTGGCGCTGCCGGAGGCGGACCTGGTGCGGCAGCTGGAGCTGTATCGTTCGCTGCTCGGCTCGTTTCCCTACAGCAACCGCATCACCGTGACCGCGCTCAGTGGCAGCGAGATGCTCGCCTACGGGGAATCGTTGCGCCTCATCGAGCGCGAGCCGCACCAGCTCGGCGACATCGTGCACATGACCGTCGAGAACGCGGTGCTCGCGACTTACTTTCGCAACAACGTGCTGCACCTGGTGGCGCTGCCCTCGCTGGTCGCGTGCGTGTTCGTCGGCAACCCGCGCGTCTCGACCGCCGACATCCAGCGCCTGGCGTGGCGCGTCTACCCCTATATCGCCGCGGAGCTGTTCCTCCATTGGAGCGAAGCGGAGCTGCCGGCGGTGGTGGAGGCGACGCTCGCCTGCCTTACCGGGCACGGGCTGATCGAGCCCGAGCCGGAGATCGACGGCTGGCGGCGCCCGCCGCCCGCCTCGGCGGAGGCGATGCACCTGTCGCTCCTCGCGCAGGCGACCCTGCAGATCATCGAGCGTTACTACATGGTCGTGGCGCAGCTGTTGCTCGCCGGCAGCGGCGAGCTCACGCAGGCAGCGCTCGAGGAGCTGTGTCAGCAGGCGGCGCAGCGCATGACGCTGCTCTACGGCCTCAATTCTCCGGAGTTCTTCGACCGGGCGACGTTCGCGAACTTCATCGGCCTGTTGCGCGCCCGCGGCGTCGTCCATCCCGGGCCCGGCGGACGACTCGAGTTCGGCGAGGTGCTGGCGCGTGTGGCGCAGGACGCACGGTTCGTGCTCAGCGAGCAGCTGCGTCACAGCATACTGCAGATCATGCACGCCTGAGATGGCTTGCCGCGCCGTGTTGCCGAGTAATAGACTGGCCGCACGCGTGTTTGTGGTGCGTAACAAACAAGAACGCGACGTGGCTTCGCTGCACACTGTGCTCAAATGACGCAATCGGCCTTCCTGGCGGATGAAGATCGGGGCTGAGACGGACGCGGGCCCACGAGTCTGCAAGGGGAAGCAGGGGGAACACATGAGGAAGGTTCACACCGGCCGTGCCCTGGGGTTCGCGGCTGCGGCCGCCTGTCTGGCGGCCGGGATCGCACCACGCGCGCTCGCCTTCAGTTTCAGCAGCCAGTCGGGCGACTGGACCGGCAGCTGGGACACCACCATCGGCTATGGCCAGGGATGGCGGGTGTCGAATCCCGATTGCCGGCTGATCGCGATCGCCAACGGCGGCTGCGGCTATGGTCCCAACGCCGACGATGGCGATCTCAACTACCTGCACAAAGCCGAGTTCACCCAGGCGTTGACCGGCGTGACGGAGCTGGCCCTCAACTACCGCGATAAAGCCGGCGTGTTCGTGCGCGGCTCGGGCCTCTATGACTTCTCGGTGATGGGTAACCACGTCGACCGGACGCCGCTCAGTCACGAGGCCAAGGGCGTGGTCGGCAGCTATACCCGGCTCCTCGATGCCTTCGGCTACCTGCGGTTCAATCTCGCGACGCTGCCCTCGGAGCTGCGCGTCGGGCGGCAGGTCCAGGACTGGGGCGAGAGCACTTTCATTCCCGGCGGACTCAATGCCGTCGACTATTTCGACGTCACGGCCCTGCAGGTCCCCGGCGCGGAGCTCAAGCAGGCGCTGCTGCCCGACAGCATGGTGGTGTTCAATTCACAGCTGTCCACCAACCTCAGCACGCAGCTGCTGTACCTGTGGAGCTGGCATCCGGACATCATCGAGCCGACCGGCGCCTACTTCAGCACCAATGACGTGGCCGGCGCCGGCAGCAACCAGCGCGTGGTGCTCGGATTCGGCGCGATCTCCGACCAGGGAACGGACTTCAGCTCCCTCGGCGGCGGGCTCATCAACGATTTTCAGACGATCCCGCGCCTGCCCGATCACAAGCCCTCCGAGCAGGGACAGTACGGCATCAACTTCAAGCTGTACCTGCCGAATTTCGGCCAGGGCACCCAGCTCGGGTTCTACTTTCTCAACTACACCAGCCGTCTGCCGATGGCATCGCTGCAGACCGGCTCCCAGGCAGGGCTCGGCAACTCCTACGGCGCGGCCACAGCGGCGGCCGCCGCCGCCAGGGCGCTCTCCAGCAACCCGTTCGCCGCGGCGGTGCAGATCGGCACGGCGGCCGGTCAGCAGGCCGCGGCCGCCACCGGCGGCAATCTGAGCGCCGCGACGGCACAGCAGTACGCCACCATCGGCGCCAACACGCTGATCGCCGGCGGGCCCGCTGCGGTCAGCGCCCAGGCGTCGAACCTCGCGGCCAACGAGTACAGCCGGACCGAGGGTTTCTTCGAGGAGTTCCCGCAGGACATCAAGATGCTCGGCCTGTCATTCAACACGCAGGTGCAGGCGACCGGCACGGCGCTCCAGGGCGAGGTGGCCTACCGCCACAACGTACCGCTGCAGATCGATGACGTCGAGCTCATCTACGCTTCGCTCACCCCGTTCGAGACCGGGATTGCGAAACTGCTCGGCGAGCCGACCACGGGTCCCGGCCACTGCGTGCCGGGCTCGGCCACCCCGATCACCGGCTGCAACCAGCTCGGTCTCTACGGCCTCGGCCAGACGATCCGCGGCTACGAGCTGAAGGACACCTGGCACTTCGACTTCGGCGCGACCCAGGTGTTCGCCAATGTCTTCAAGGCCTCGCAGGCCGTGCTCATCTTCGAGGTGGGCGCCGACTACGTCCCGGGACTCGAGGACAAGCTGAGCGGCGGTCCGCAGGGTTTCGGGCTGCGCTTCGATGGCCCGGGGACGAACCTCAGCGGCAACCCCAATCTCGGCGGCTATCCCGAGTTCCCCGCCGTGAATGGCCAGTGCGCCAAGACCTCCGTCCCGAATTCGCTCGGTCAGTGCCTCGAGCCCGGCTCGGCGTTCGCGACCAGCTTCGCATGGGGCTATGTCGTCGCCGGGCGCCTGGAATACGACAACGCGATCGGGGACTGGAACCTCATTCCGCACTTCACCTGGCAGCAGGACGTGACCGGCGTTTCCGCCGGTCCCGGCGGTGCGTTCCGCGCCGGCCGCATCGACACGACCGTCGGCCTCACGGCGAGCATCCACAACCGCTGGGAGCTCGACGTGTCGTACACCAACTACGGCGGCGCCGGCCAGTATAACCAGCTGAACGATCGGGATTTCGTCGCCGCCAGCGTCAAAGTCTCGTTCTAAGCACGCACAACGGAGGGGGCGCAATGAAAATGCTGCTTCGGTCTGCCGCCGCAGGAGTGCTGTTCGCTTCGGTGGCGCTCGGCGCGGTGAGTCCGCAGGAGGCCGCGCGGCTGGGTCAGGAGCTCACTGGGCTCGGTGGCGAGAAGGCCGGTAACGCGGACGGCAGCATCCCGGCCTGGACGGGGGGTCTGAAGTCCCCCGCGGACGCCGGCTTTCCGAACTACCACAACGGCGAGCATTACGGCGATCCGTACGCGAGCGACAAGCCGCTGTTCACCATCACCTCAGCCAACCTCAGCCAGTACGCGGCGAAGCTCAGCGAGGGGCAGAAGGCGCTCTTCAAGACCTACCCCGACTACAAGATGATCGTGTATCCGACGCATCGCAGCGCCGCCGCGCCCGAGAGGGTGTACGAAGCCACCAAGCGCAACGCGACGACGGCGAAGCTGGTGCCCGATGGCAACGGGTTCACCGGTGCAATCGCCGGCACGCCCTTTCCGATCCCACAGAGCGGGGTGGAGGTCTACTGGAATCACGTGACGCGCTGGCGCGGCGTCGCGGCCGCGCTGCAGATCGGGCAGGCGCCGATGACCGCCGGCGGCACGTACACGCTGGTGAACTTCAAGGAGGAGTTCTACTTCCAGTACTACGAGCCGGGCATGACCGAAGCGGGGCTCAACAACATCCTGCTGTTCTTCACCCAGGAGACCACCGCCCCGGCGCGCCTCGCGGGCGAGGTGCTGCTGGTCCAGGAGACGCTCGACCAGGCACGCGAGTCGCGGCGCGCCTGGGTTTACAACCCCGGTCAGCGGCGCGTGCGCCGTGCGCCGAATGTCGCCTTCGACAACCCGGGCACGAACGCCGATAACCTGCGCACCAGCGACCAGTTCGACATGTACAACGGCAGCCCGCAGCGCTACGACTGGAAGCTGGTCGGCAAGAGGGAAATGTACGTCGCCTACAACGCTTACCGGGTGCAGGACGGCAAGCTGAAGTACGCCGAGCTGCTCAAGAAGAATCACATCAACCAGGATCTCGCGCGCTACGAGCTGCACCGGGTCTGGGTGGTGGACTCGACCCTCAAGCCCGGCGTGAGCCACATCTACAGCCGGCGCACGCTGTACGTCGATGAGGACTCCTGGCAGATCCTGGCAGTCGACTGCTATGACGCCCGCGGCCAGCTCTACCGCGTGCAGGAGGGGCACGCGATGAACTACTACAACCTGCCATCGCTCTGGACGGATCTCGAGCTGGTGATGGACCTCTCCAACGGCCGTTACCTGGCGCTCACCCTGCAGAGCGAGGAGCGCGGCTCCTACGATTTCGGCATCAAGCGCACGGCGGCGGACTACCAGCCGAGCGTGCTGGAGCGGCGCGGCATCCGCTGAGCGGCTGCACGGGCATCACGACAGGTCGCCTGCCATGGACAGCGCTGTGGCGCGCCGGGCCGGCCAACTGACGCTTCTCGCCGCGCTCGCCGCCGGGTATGCCGTCGCGGCGCAGGAGCCCTCGCAGGAGCCGCTGCGGGTGGCGGAGCCGGCCCGGCTTGCCGCCCGCGGACTTCTCATCGCGATCGCCACCGCCGGGGAGCGGCTGGTGGCGGTCGGTGATCGCGGCATCATCGTGCTGTCGGACGATCACGGCAGCACCTGGTCGCAGGCCGCGTATGTCCCGGCACAGTCGCTGCTGACCGGTGTGTGCTTTCTCGATGCGCGCCACGGCATCGCCGTCGGCCACGACGAGCTCATCCTCACGACCGAGGATGCGGGTAACCACTGGCAACGCGCCCACTATGCTCCGCGGGCGCAGCGGCCGCTGCTCGATGTCTGGTGCGGGACGGACGCTGCGGCGATCGCGGTGGGAGCCTACAGCGCCTACTTCGCCAGCGCCGACGGTGGCGCGAGCTGGCGCGAGGTGAAATTTGCTCCGGCCCCGGCGCCGCCGTCGCGGGCTCGCGCAGGCGGCACTGACGCCGAAAAGCCGGAGCAGGGTGCAGCCGGCGGCTACCACCTCAATCGCATCGTGGGCGACGGTACGCGTCGGCTCTACATCGCGGCGGAAGCCGGGCATCTCTACGCTTCCGATGATGCGGGGGTGAGCTGGCGCACGCTCACCTCACCCTACGAAGGCTCGTTCTTCGGCGTGCTGCCGCTCGCCGACCGCGTGCTGCTCGCCTTCGGCCTGCGCGGTCACCTCTACCGGTCCGCCGACGCCGGCGTGAGCTGGCAGCCGATCGAGACCGCTACCGTTGCGATGCTGACCGGTGCGACCGCGCTCGATGCACGCCGCATTGCCATCGTCGGGTTCGCCGGGGTGGTGCTGGTGAGCCGCGATGGGGGCCGCAGCTTCGCGCTGCAGCAGCAGGCCGATCGCTCGGGGCTCTCCGCCGCCGTGGCGGTAGGCGATGACCGCCTCGCCGTGGTGGGTGAGGGCGGTGCGCGGCTGATCACTCTCGAGCCCGCGGCACGCGGGAGCGCAGCGCCGTGACGACCGGAGGCGAAGCGCCGCACTTCTCCCCCACGCTCGTCAGCCGGCTCGAGCAGCTGATCTTCGGCCACCGTACCGCGATCCTGGTGCTGTTCGCCCTCGGCACGGCGCTGCTCGGCACCACTGCGGTGCGCGGGCTGCGCATCGACACCTCGTTCAACAAGACTCTGCCCGTCCGGCACGAGTACATGCGCACTTACCTGGATCCGCGCGTGGCCGAATTCCGCGGCGCTGACCGGGTGCTCATCGCGCTGATTGCGCGCGACGGCAACATGTTCACCCCGCAGTTCTTCGCCGCGCTGCGCAAGGCCACCGACGAGGTGATCGTGATGGACGGCATCGACCGCACGCAGGTGCAGTCGATCTTCACCCCCAACGTACGCTATCTGGAGGTGGTCGAGGACGGCATCGAGGCGGGCAACGTGATTCCGGCCGACTTCACGCCGACCGCGGACAACATGGCGCGCGTGCGCGACAACATCAGGAAGGCCGGCATCATCGGCCGTCTGGTGGCGAATGATTTCTCCGGCGCCCTGGTGAGTGCGATCGTGCTCGACAACGATGCCCGGGGAAAGGCGGTCGACCCGATCCAGGTCGCGCACCAGCTCGAGCAGCGCGTCCGTGCACCGCTCGAAGGCCATGGCATCGACGTGCACATCATCGGCTTCGCCAAGGTGATGGGCGACATCGCCGATGGCGCCGCATCGGTGCTGCTGTTCGCGGTGATCACGCTGGTGCTGACGCTGCTGGCGGTGCGCGTCTATTGCCAGTCGTGGCGGGTCGCGTTCGTGCCGGTGCTGTGCTCCGTGATCGCGGTGCTCTGGCAGCTCGGGGCACTGGTGCTGCTGCATTATGGGATCGACCCCATCGGACTGCTGGTGCCGTTCCTGGTGTTCGCGATCGGCGTCAGTCACGGCGTCCAGAAGATCAGCGCGGTGAGTGACGGCGCGTTCGTGGGTCTCAGCAGCATGGACGCCGCCCGGCGCACCTTCCGCCAGCTGCTGGCGCCGGCGATCGTGGCGCTGCTCGCGGACCTGGTGGGGTTCGTCACCATCCTGCTCATTCCGGTCGAGGTGATCCGCGAGATGGCGATCACCGCCAGCATCGGCGTCGCCATCGTGATCCTCACCGACCTGGTGCTGCTGCCGGTGCTGGTCTCCTATGTGCATTTCGATGCCGGCTACCACGCCCGCGTGGCGCGCCGCCAGCGCTGGCTGCGGCGCATATGGCATCGCCTGGCGCGGATCACGCGCCGCCGCAACGCCCTCGTCATCATCGTGCTGGCACTGCTGCTGGCGGTGCTCGGCTTCTGGAAGGGCCGGGAGACCCCGATCGGCGACACCCAGGCCGGGGTACCCGAGCTGCGTGCCGACTCGCGCTACAACCGCGACAACGACGTCATCACCGCGAAGTTCAGCATCGGCGTCGACGTGCTGACGGCGATCGTGGATTCCCGCCAGCCGGTGTGCGTGAGTCACGACCTGATGAGCTGGATGGATCGCTTCGGCTGGCACATGCGCAACGTCGTGGGCGTGCAGGAGGTAATCACGCTGCCCTTCATCGCCA
>JAFAKO010000341.1 GCA_019235245.1 Gammaproteobacteria bacterium | reverse complement strand
AGCGCCCGCTGCCAGGAGAGGTCGCAATGAGCACCAGAGCCATAGCAGCGCTCAGTGCTGCGCTCTGCATTACATCTGTCGGCGCAAGCAGTCCGCCGGGAGATCTAGCGGCGCGGCTCCGTCACGCACGGGGCCTGCACTGCACGTTCACATCAGCCGTGACGACATGGGTCCGCCAGGGGCATCGGACGGTCGATCAGACCCACGAGAAGGGCTCAGTGGTCTACGACAATATCGACGTTGATAAGGGCACGGCGCGAGTGATCGGCAACGCGGGGGCCGGCGATCTTGTCGTTTGGTTGGATCGCTTGGGGAGTCTCTGGCTGCTTGAGCGGACGCCAGGAGGCAACGAGGTCGTCACCACTGTAGTTCCGATGTACGCGGAAGATACCAACGAGTTCGTAGTGCTGGAATCGCGACACACGTTCACGGGTCCGATTGTTACCGGAGAGACCGACTACGGGACCTGCAAGGTGTGGGATTAGCGAAGTTCCGCAGCGAGTGACGGGACTTTTCTCATCGCCCGCCGCACCGTCACCCGTGCCGCCTGCCTGATTGTTTCTCGTCGATGCCGCCAGCGCGATACAGCCAACGGCCGACGTCACTGCGGCATTTCGAGCGCTATCGTCGGAAAATGCCAGCATCCCGCCTACGAAGCGGTCGGAATAGCGCGCATCGCCTCGCCTGCGGCTCTCAGCGCCTCAAGTCGCTGCTGCCGCCGCCGCAGAGCAGCCTCTGTCACTGCGAGAGCCCGGCACCCCTCCAGGCTGTCGGCCGGCAGGTGCCGCCAGAGTTTGTAGCGGCGATGCTGATTGTCGGTCCCGACGCCGACCCACCAGTTTCAACGCGGCATTTGATTCCCTGAGCGTCCACGCGTTTGGGGCGTTTGCCCCTCTTGGGACGCGGTGCGAGTGTTTCAGCGCTGGCAAGCCTGCCGCGATCAGCTCGTCAGCTGTTCCGACGTACTCCACCCGCACGAGGCTCTCATCGCCATAAACTCTCCACCCATAGCCACTGCTGACGCCGCTCATGCCGCCTCCTTTTGCTAGCGCCCCGGCGGGGTCGCTTATCGCTTCGAGTCCTCTGACTTCAGATACCGGTCAATCGCTCGGCGGATGATCTCGCTCACCGGAGCGCCGGTGCGCTCCTTCCACTTCAAAAGCCTCGCGTGCTGCTCATGAGTGAGATAGACCAAGACCTGTTTGACGTTGACCGGTTTCGGGGACATCAGAACCTCGTGCGCGTAGCTAATAGTAGCCACTATGGACCATCGAAACGGCGCGGACCAGACAATATCTGGGGTGAAGCTCGTGCCTTGTGACATACATCGCTATTCGGCGAACGTGTGATCGATGTCACAGCGGTAGGAATGCCGCACAGGTCTCATATGGCGCCCTCAGAATTTGGCTACAGGGAGGCCAACGTGGCGCGCACTTATCGCGGTCTGTATGTCCAGCGGCTCAACAATGGACAGATCTACAACATTAAGGTAGCGATGCCTGGCGGCAGCGAGAGCACGGTTTCGGTGTTTGACTACCAGGCGCGTGAAATTGAGCCATGCATAGATCGGCTGCCCGATGCCGAAGAATACTTCGCGAGGCTGAGCAGCCCTTAGAGTCGCTTCGGGGTCGAAGCTAGCTCAACCACCCCACGCGCCGTCGCGATTCGCTCTTTCGGCCAACTCACGCCGCCGCTCAGCCCGCCTAGCGTCATCGTCGGCTAGCACTGCGGCGTATTTCGCGCGGATTTGCTCGACCCGTGTCCTAGTGCCGTGTGCATTAATCAGCTTGGTCTCAAGCTCTGCATGTGCGATCCTCGGATCAAATCTGGCCAAATTCCGCCTGCGCTGAATCGCGCATTCGTTTCAGCTCCGCGTCATCCGCAATCGCTGAACAGCCGCTGCAGCTGAGTTCACGGAGGGCTCAGCCGAATCGCCATAGGCGAAGTCCCCGAGAGAGACTTACCAGAGGGCGAGCGTCTGGCGCACGTATACGAGCGCGTTGAGAATAATCAGGCCCCAGCCGGACATTTTGTACATCAGGGCAATATCACGATCTGGCTCATCCGGATCATGGGGAGCCAGGTGGCTGAGACCGTTTGCCACGAAAAGCAAGCCGAAAGCTGGAAGCACCATAAGTAGCAGCGTGCGCTTGACGGCCCGTTCCCGCGGTACGCGTGTTCACGTTTTGTCGTGTCATTCGCGTGACGACCATCACGACGACTGATGTTGTTGCGCGTGCGCCGGGCGTACGTCACATCTCTGAGTCGCGTCCACCCTCGCGCCACGAAGGCGCTGCTCGGCGACTAGCGGTGAGGCAGACCATTTCCCGCGGGATCGGTGCGCGGCCTTGGCGAGCAGGACTGGGGGAGGGACTGAGTGGCCGGCTGTCCACGGAGGCAATGGCCGGTGTCCAGCCGCGCCACCGCGGGCTGAGCGCATCCGAGAACGAGCAGGCACACGAGCATGCGCATGAGGGCTGCAGCATACGCAGCGCAGCTTACGGCGCTGTGATGCAGTAGCTAAAACTTCGCCTCGAACCAGCGAATCAGTCGATGACTGCCAGCGGAGTCCTACGAGGCGAGCAGTGCCTCGGGTCGCAGCTCCGCGCTGAGCTCGATGATCACGTCTGCCGGCAGGCCCGCCCGGCGCGCCGCTTCCCGAATGTCATCACCGCTCTTTGCCTCATAGAGGCAATAGGTTTTACGTTTGTCTGCCGACAGGAACGAGTGCAGCCAGCGCACCCCGCTCTGGGTGTTGATATCGGTAAGGGCCTTCACGTCGACCTCGGATACATCCAGGGTCGAGGCGAAATTTCTCTCAATCATGAATAGCGCCATGGTGTTCTCCCCTTGCACTTTCGGTGGCGGACGCCGATTGCGTTGCCTGTAATCCGTGCCGCATTGCGTAGGCAGCGGCCTCGGTGCGGTTTGCACATTGGGTCTTGTTGAGAATGCTGCGGACGTGCGTAGCGACCGTGTTGAGACTGATCGACAACACGAGGGACACGTCCTTGTTGGTACGGCCCATGGCGATCAGCCGCAGGACGTCGACCTCGCGAGCGGTGAGCTCATCCGGAAACGAGGCGTCCGAGCCCCTGCCGCGCAGCGCGTCATCTATCTCGGCGACCAGACTCGTCATGCCGAGGCGGCGCGCCAGCTGCTCGGACTCACGCAGCTGCTGGCGACCTCGAATAGAGTCGGCATCCGTGCTTCCCGCCAGCAGGAATACGCCGTGGCGAAACAGGCTGCGAGCAAGCCAGGGCCACGCGCGCATGGCACGGTTGAATGTTATCGCCCGATCGAAGTGCTGCAGCGCTACCTCGTGCCGATTCGCGCTCGCTGCCAGCATCCCCAGGTACAGGTCGACGGCACCGAAGCACACCGCGGTCGGATGATTGGCCGTTTGCCCTGTATACGGCCGCAGCAGCTCATAGAGCATCACAGCTCGCTCGGCGTCTGCCAGCGCGCAGCACGTTTCCGCGCAGAACACCAGGCAGGTCACGTACATGTCGTCGCGGCACACGCCGCTGAAGTTTTGTTTGGCGATCTCGTCGAACATCCGTCGCGCTTCGTCCAGCATGCCGGTTTCCGCGCACATCAGCATGAGGCCCGGCTGCCAGACACGCCGGCCGAGCGTCGCCGCGACCTGCCTGATGTGCGGCGCGAGTGCCGGCAGGCCACCCTGATCGCGCTGCAGGGCGAACATCTGCGCTCCGTACACGCCGTCCGCATCTTCGCGTCGTGTTTTGGGGCCCAGCTCCAGCAGCTCCTCGATACGCGCCTGCAGGTCGGTCCACTCACCGCGCAGCAACGCAACTGTGACGCGATAAGCACCGATGTGGTACTGGTGCAGACCATAACGGGCTGCGCCGAGGCTTGCATAGTGATCGAGGAGTGCTTCGAGCTCTTCGAGCTGGCCGCCTTCCAGGTGGTTCAGCGCTTGCCAGTGGTAGGCTTCGGCCAGCAGATCGGCACTGCCGGTGGTGCGCGCCGCGGCAATGTATTCATCTCCGAGCTCCAGCCTTCGCTGCAGCGTCTCCGGGCTTCCCCGTAGCGCCATCACCGCGAAGTGACAGCAGGCGCAGCGGCCGGCGGCGTCGCAATTGCGGCGTGCCATTTGCAAAGCCTCATCGACCTGCTGCTGCAGTCGCGCCTTGTCGGTGAAGGTTCGACCGGCAAATGCCCGGACAGCCAGCGCTTTTGCCCGGGCGGCCGAGTCCTCGCGTGGCAACAACGTCAGCGCCTGCTCGAGCAAGGGAAGCAGGGGGTCCTGCGGCACGTGCCTGGTTACGAACGCGAGCAGCTCCAGTGCGTCGACCAGCATTTCTGCGTGGTTACCCAGCGCGCGGATGAGATTGACGGCCTCCATGATCGCATCCGTCGCGCGCTGGACCTGTCCGAGCTCTTTCAGCGCGGCGGCTTTGAGGAAGCAGGTGCGCGCCAGGCGCTCGTCCTGGGCTGTCCCGTAGCGCTGCAGGGTTTCGATCGCACGCTCGTAGTGCAGCAGGGCGTCTTCGTACGCGCACAGCAGAACCGCTCGCTCCGCCGCCCGCAGGGCGTACGCCACCGCCTTATCCGGGTGCCCCACCACGGCGGCCGCGTGATAGTGATGCGCGATGCGGGTGAGTGCGGGTTCCAGATGAGCGGAGTGGACGGTGACCAGGGCATCCGCGGCACGGCCGTGCATCCGCAGGCGACGGGAGGTGCCGATATCCTCGTAGATCGTCTCGCGGATCAACGCATGGGTGAACTGGTAGTCTCCTGCGGCCTCGGCGCTCGCGTCGACCAGCCCTGACTGGACGGCTGGCTCGAGGGCCGACAGCACCTCGAGTGGCGCAACGCCACTGGCAACAGCGAGCTCGCCGGCCGTGAATTGGCGGCCAAACACCGCCGCGATGTCCAACAGATCGGTGCAGCTGGCTGGCAACCTGAGGAGACGGCGCGCGATCGTCTCGCGCACCCCGGCGGGGATCCTCCCCGGCACCACGGTGATCGGCGCCCCGGCACTGTCCTCGATCAGGACCTTGATCAACTCGATTGCAAACAGCGGATTCCCGTCAGTTCGCTGATAGATCGTCCGGATCACGGATTCGGGCAGGGAGCGCCCGCACATGTTGCTGGCGAGGGCGCCGATCGCCGTCTGCGACAACCCCGCGAGGTGCAGTCGCTCGACGTCGGAGCCACGCGTCAGCTCCCCCAGGGTGCTCCTGAGCGAGGTCCGCTTGGCGATGTCCGCATCGCGATAGGTTCCGACGAGCAGCAGCCGGCTTTGCGCCAGCTCCTGAGTCAGAAACTCGAGCAACGACAACGAGAGCTCGTCGGCCCAATGAAGGTTATCGAGCACCACCGCCAGTGGCACGTGCTGCGTTGCCCTCAGCAGAAATTGTCCGATCGCGTCGAAAGTGCGGAAGCGCGCTGAATTAGCGTCACCAATGGTGCCGGGTGCCGCGGGAGCGCGCGCCGGTGTCTGCAGAAGTTCGGGAACCAGTGCGGCGATGTCGTTCGCGGCCGTGCCCAGGTTGAGACGAACCTCATCGAGCGACGAGGCATCGACATAGGCGCGCAGGATCTGCACCCACGGCCAATACGGCGGTGCGCCGGCCTCTTCGCGACAGCGACCCCACAGTACGAGCGCCCCCTGGTCCTCGGCCAGATCCGCCACCGCTTCGGCGCAACGGGTCTTGCCGATTCCGGGCTCGCCCGATATCAGCACGACCTGCCGCCGGCCGTCGAGCAAACGCGTAAACGCGCTCCGCAACACGTCGAGCTCGCGGGCACGGCCGACCATTTGCCGTGGAGCACCTGCCTGCCCACCCGGACTCGACGAGTCGTTCATGCTGTTCGGATCTTAGCGAGGATCGTTCCAGGCCGGGTCATTAGAAATGGTGAGACGCCGCGCCGGCCGGCGTATCCCCTCTTGACCCTGTGGCCCCGCGCCGGGCAACAACGCCCTCAACCCACCCGGATTCGTCACCCGCTGCGGGTGAATGCACCCCTGAGGCCGGGAGCCTGCGGAAACCCTGCCGTCAGGCGCTCGCGTGCCAGGGAGCGGTCGACCTCGTGGCCACAGATGCTGCCCAGCCGGGGCCTCACCATTTTTGGTGAGGTACCGGCGGCTGGGTGTAGCCGGGCCGGTCATCAGTTCGCGCGATACAAACGTCGCAGGACCGCGGGGAATATCCACGCGTATAGCCGCTGAAGCAAGAACCAACTATCCGGGACCACCGGGGAAGGGAAAGACCATGAATGACTCGCTGATCAAACCACTGCTGCGTGCACTGTGTGCCGTGCTCCTCGTGCAACCGGTGCTCATCGCCACGGCGGCTGCGGACTCGGCAACACCTCTGATCGACAAGGTGCGCAACGCCACCGCGCGCTTCCTCGACCTCAATGTGGCCCTGGCCGAGGGCTTCGTGCCCGCTACCCCCTGCGTCAGCGGACCGGATACCGGGGCGATGGGCGTGCACTTCGTCCTGCCCGCACGCATCGGTGCCGGGGTTTTGAACGCCGAGCAGCCCGAAGCGCTCATCTACGAGCCGATGGCCAACGGCGCGATGCGTCTGGTCGGCGTCGAGTTCATCGTCCTCGAGAGCGTCTGGGCCGCGAAGAACCCGGCCGGGAGTGTGCCGGCGCTGGACGGGAATCTGCTGAACTATATCGGCGCGCCCAATCGGTACGGGCTGCCGGCGTTCTATGAGATCCATGTGTGGGCCTGGCAGGACAACCCCAGGGGCAGCTACGCGGACTGGAACACGCGAGTCACCTGCGCTCACCAGCCGGATTCGAAATGACCGCTCAACTGTAGAGGGCACCGGGGGCGAGCACTGCTCGCCCCCGCATGCGAGCATCCGCCGCTCGTGTCATCATCAGGCGGATGCTCAACGCGTACCTCGCAGACCCGGAAGTGCCAGGGAGCTCTGGCAAGCCCTTCTGGATCGATTTACTGCAACCGACTGACGACGAACGGAACCGTGTCGCAACCGAGTACGGGCTCCGCATTCCGACACGCGACCACTTAGAGGAGATCGAGTCCTCGAGTCGCCTCCGGGCCGAGGGGCAGGTGCTGACGCTCAGCATGCCGCTCGTGGTGCCGGAAGAGAAACCCGATGCGCTGCCGGCTCCGCTCGGCTTCATGGTCTCGCCCGCGCTGCTCGTGACCGTGCGCTACACGCCGGTGTCCGGTTTTGCCGAGGTGGCGGACCGGATCGCCAAAGGCAACGCACCGCGAAACGGTCTGGCGACGTTCGCTGCGCTGATCGAGTCGATGGTCGACCATCGCGCCGATCTGCTCGAGGCGCTCAGCGCCACCGTCAGCAGCATCTCCAAGCGAGTGTTCTCCCAGTCCGCCGCGCCGCGGCGGCCGGCAGTGTACAACCGCGCGTTGCGCGAAATGCTGAACCAGGTCGGTCGCGCGGGGGACAAGTTATCCGAGGTTCGGGAAAGCCTTCTGGGGCTGCAGCGCATCGTCGGCTTCACGTCCGAGATGGCGCATGACTGGCTGAGCGCAGAGATCCGCGCGCGACTGCACACGGCACGCCAGGATCTCGCCTCTCTCAATGACTATGAATCCCACACCTGGTCGAAGATTCACTTCCTGCTGGATGCGATTCTCGGTCTCATCAACATCGAGCAGAACGACATATTCAAGGTTCTGACCATCGTCTCGGTCGTGGGTATCCCCCCGACGCTCATCGCCAGCATGTACGGCATGAATTTCCACAACATGCCCGAGCTCAGCTGGCGCTACGGCTATGAGTTCGGCCTCGCCCTGATCGTCCTGAGCGCGATTCTGCCGGTCCTGTGGTTCAAGCGCCGCGGCTGGTGGTAACACGAGCCCCAATCCTCGCCGCGCTGGGCGCGGCGTTGCTGTTCGGCGCGAGCACGCCGTTCGCGAAGGCGCTGGTCGGCGACGTGTCCCCGCTGCTGCTCGCCGGGCTTCTTTATTTCGGAAGTGGCATCGGCCTGTCGCTGGTCCGACTCGTCCGCGGCAGCGGGTTGGGGCCGGCAAACCTGGCACGCGCAGATTGGTCCTGGCTCTCCGCCGCGATCGCGGCTGGCGGCGTCCTCGGCCCGGCCCTTTTGATGTACGGACTCACCCGCACTTCTGCCGCCGATGCGTCGCTGCTGCTGAATCTCGAGACGGTACTTACCGCGCTGCTGGCGTGGGTCGTTTTCCGGGAGAACGCGGACCGGCGCATCGTGCTCGGCATGGCGCTGATCGTGGCTGGCGGCACGGCTCTGGCATGGCCTTCGGGCGCCGGGACCGCGACCAGCCTTGCGGGGGTGCTTGCCGTGGCCGGCGCGTGCCTGTGTTGGGCGATCGATAACAACCTGACCCGCAAGGTCTCGGCGATCGACCCACTCTTTATCGCTGGCACCAAGGGCCTCGTGGCCGGAATCACCAATGTCTCATTGGCACTCGTGTTCGGTGCCACGCTGCCCTCGCGGATGCTCATCGCCGCCGCCGCAATCGTCGGATTCGTCGGCTACGGCATCAGCCTCGTGCTCTTTGTTCTCGCGCTGCGCGGACTCGGTTCGGCTCGCACCGGCGCCTACTTCGCAACGGCCCCCTTTGTCGGCGCCGCTATCGCCATCGCGGTCTTTCACGAACCGACCTCAACCGCCTTTTGGGTGGCGGCGGTACTCATGGCCTGCGGCGTGGGGCTGCACCTCACTGAGCGGCACGAGCACGCGCACATCCACGAAGAGCTGGTGCACACGCACAGCCATCGGCACGACGCCCATCACGAGCATGGCCACGCATTCGCGTGGGATGGACGCGAGCCGCACACGCACCAACACCGCCACGAGCGGCTGACGCACAGTCACCCTCACTATCCGGATATTCATCACCGGCACGGGCACTGAGCCTTCCGGCCGCTCGCCCGCGCGTATCAGGGGACCGTTCCGGAGTCGTAGTCGAAGTTCGGCTCTTTCTCTTTCTTCGTGACGCCGATGGTGTATGTCAGACCGACCCAGACAACCTGACCGGCGACACTGCGCTCGTAAACCTGTGTGAGTGTTGGTGTGAATGCCGTGCGCTGGTAGTGCTGGCCGTTGAAGAGGTCCGAAACCGTGGCCACTGCTGACAGCGCGGCGGTCAGCGTGTGCTTGTAACCCAGGTTGACGATGTTGGTGGCGCTCACGCTGCCCTGAGGTGTCAGCCGCTTGTCGGTGCGCGTGAAGATGATCTGCGCCGAATCGGCGGCCGTCGCACGATAGTCGAGTTTCGCCTTCAAATTGAGCCCGGTAGTAGATCTCAGGCCCGAATAGCCGAGCGCCGTGGCGTCGATCTGGTTGTAGAAGGCGTTGCCGCTCACGCTGTAGATGAGCTTCGGAAGGAGATGCCCGGTCGCCGCGAACTCCAGGCCAGCGGAATCGCTTCTCGGAAGATTGGTCTTGGTTGTCAAAGTCATGCCGTTGCCCAGGTACTCCGTCACGTCGGTCACGCTGTCGGTGTTGCGACGGTAATACGCTGTGAGACCGTAGTTTGCGTCGCCGTGCTGGTAGCCGTACCCCAGGTCGAAGGACTGCGTGAATTGCGGCCTCAGATCGGGATTGCCTGCAGTCAGGTTCGGTGGATACTCGTGATCGACATACGGGTTTAGATAGCTCGGGTTGGGGCGCACTATCCGGCGGCTCGCGCCGAAGGACAGCGTCGCACGGTCCGAGAGACTTCGATCGACATGCAGGCTCGGAAAGACATCCGCGTAGCGGCTCGCAGTCGATAAGTTGTCCGTGCCCTGCACCGCATCGGTGCTGGTCCATTCGGCCCGAACCCCGGCGAGCCAGTTCCAGGCACCGGCGCTGCCCTGGTCACTGGCATAGATCGCATGGATGCGCTGCTGGAAATTGAACTCGTTGGTAAGTGTGGGATCGATCGTTTCGATCCCGGTCGCCGGATCGACATTGGCGCCCACGTTGCTGAACCCGTAGTCGTCCTCCTCGAAGGCATACCCGAGCTTCAGCGACTGGGTCTTCGACAGCGGCAGTGCGTAGTCGAGGTCCGCCTCGGTGATGCCCTGATCCTCGCTGAAGCTCAGATTGTTGTACGAAGTGGGGGCCGGCGGCACGTATGAGTCGTTGACGTAGTCGTAGTGCTCGTGCTGATGCGATACCGAGCGGTGTACGGAGAAGTCGAGGGTTTCGCCTGGCCGGCTGAACTTCTGGCTGAATCGCAGCTTGGCGTCGTAATCGTCTTCAGGGTCGTGCCCACTGGTGAGCCGGCGCGTGGAGCTGGTTACCGCGCCGGACTCGAGCATGCTGATATCGTACTGGTCGTAGGTCCGCAGCCCGCCGTGCGATAGCCAGCTTCCCGACAACGCCACCGATTGGCGGTCATTCGGGTCGTACTCAGTCGAAAATCCGACGCTCGGGATATTGCGGCGTATGACCTGGTCGGCGTGGCTTTGGCTGTCTAACACCTGGCCGGTCGTGGGGTCGGGTCCGATGACCTCCGATTGAATCGTCCGGTCCCGGTAGTCCTCGCGAAAGCCGGCGTTCACGGAGGCCGTGAATTGAGTGCTTCCATAGCTGCCGTTGCCGCCGACCAGCCAGCGCCCACCGCTGCCGAGGCTCCCGGTGAGCGAAGCGGACGCCGATTCTTTAGCGGCGCGCCGGCGGGTAATGACGTTGATCACGCCAGCCGCACCCTCGGCTTTGAACTGCGCAGGCGGGGTCGTGAGAATCTCGATGCGCTCGATTTCGCTCGCGGGAATCGACTGCAGCACGTCGCCTGCGTTCGCTCCCTGGAGCTGCGTCGCGGGTTTACCATCGATCAGGACGAGAACATTGGCGTCGCCGCGCAACGAGACGATGCCATCGGGATCCACATCGACGGATGGGATCACATTCAAGAGATCGCTCAGCGTACCGAGTGTGCTTTGCGCATCCTCCGGTACGGTATAGATCTTGCGATCGATTTTGGTCTCGACGCTGAGCTTTTGACCCTGGACGACCACGGTCGCCAGCGGCGTGGGGGGGCTGTCCGCGGGTGCGGCGAATGCCGTGATCGGGACGAGCGCCCATGCGCCGCTGGAAACGCCAAACCTTGCGATCGAGCGCGGCAACTACTGGTGTCTCAAGACAAAGGGCGGAGTATCCAGACCGCGGCGGGCTCCGCACCGCGCGCGCGGGCGGCTACGATAAGTCGGTCGATCTCTGGAATGAAGAGCCCGGTTCGGGCACCCGGCAGTGTCGCGATCCGACCGAGACTTGCGTAGCTCGCACCGCGTTCGGCGAGCACCTCGACGTAGCCTTCCCCGCAGATCACGTAGACGAGACCACGCTTCGCGTCGACGAACAGGTCATCGGAATCGCCGCACGTAGGCAGGGTCGCGAGCCGCTTCCCGTCCTGCGCTCGGAAAACTGCGAGCGTTGCGGGGTGGCGAAAAACGGCCAGCACGCTGCGGTGACCTTCGTCCAGCGCCAGCGGGAAGTTCGCACCCAGCTCGCCCGTGGGCCAAGCGTCAATCTGTTTGCGTGTGCCTCGATCAACGATCGCGATCTCATGGGCATCAGGCACGTTGACGTAGATGCGTCGACCATCCGGCTCGATACCGAAGCCCTCAGGATGGGCCTTCAAGGGAATGTCGGCGACTCTGGAGTGACTGACTGCGTCGAGGATGGCCAGCGCCCCCTCGCCATGACCCACGACAACTTGCTGGGCGCCGGCATCGACGCGGACGTTGTCCGCATCGCTGCCAAGATCGATGTGCCCGACTGCTTGTAAGTCGGCGCCCTGGAAAAGCTTTACCGACCCGTCGGATGAGTTGGCGACGTACAGGGTGTCGGTTGAGGACAGGTAGCCGATCCCCTGCGGCCCTGTAAAGCCAGTGAGGGTGCGCACCGTCTGGCGCATTCTCAGGTCGACCACGCCGACGGTACCGTTACCCAGTTCCGCGACGTACAGCCGCGCGCGTTTTACATCGACGGCGAGGTGATCGATCCGGCCACGGATATCGCCGAGGGAAATTTTAGATTCCACTGCAAGCGGCGGAGTGGCCTGTGCCGCGGCGGTACTCGAGATGAGGAGTGACCCGGCGCCGGCGATGATCGAACCCGACACAATAACCGCCACCGTCAGCGCACTACCCATGCACTTGATTATGCGCTGCGACCGCGCCACTGAGCGGCGTGGCGGCGAGACCCGCCAGCGTTACGGAAAAATTCCACATAAGATGAGGGCGATCGGGCCTGACGGGCTCGAGGCAGGCCGCTAGCTGACAGAATCACGGCGCGGCTTGCCCGAGCGGTGCCGGACACCAAGCTGCGATAAGATACGGGCCACAAGAAGAAGAAGGCCAAGCCTCATGACGCCGGCAGAACGTGCACAGCTGCAGAGACGACTCGAAGGTCATCTCAGGTGTGCGGAAAGAATTCCGAGCAGACGCGCGCAACATCTCAAGGCTGCCGCTCACTGCGCGAAGTTGCTGGGATTCGATCTTTATGGGCCGCCGCCGGCCCTTTCCTCAGGTGCGCACAAAATAGCCGACCGGGTCCTCAGGAGCCAGGCTCAGGGTACGGCACGCGTTCGTCAAACGCAGGCGACCCGGACCTGCACGGTCTGTCAGGAGAGCATTCGCTCCCGAGACCTTTACCTGGATGTAGCGCGTCACAAGCTGTGCAAAGCCTGCGCCGAAAAGCACGCAGGCCACGTCGGGCCCTGGAAACGCGGCGCGTGGTATCAGACCGTTCCGTAATCATTTCATCACCACGACGTCATTTACTCATCATTAGCCCGGTCCGCACGCGCGCGATATAGTGCGGTGCGGCACATCCGCCGAAGGACCGAGCAATGGATGCCGTGAACAGGAATCTGTGGCTGCATGATCGCATCCGCGTGCTCGCCGATCCGCGCGTGCGGTTCGATCGCATCAGCCCTGTACAGCTGGTGCACACCGTGTCTCTGTACCGCGGAACCTGCGGTGCCAGCTTGAGCGATCTCGTCCGCTACTGCGGCGGCCAGGGCCTCACCGCCGAGCAGACGATCCGTGCCGCGCGGGAGCTGCGTGATCGTGGGCTCGCGCGCTTCACGCTGACCAGCTGAGGCCGGTCCCGGAAACAGCCTTCCGCCCTGTCGGAAAGGCCGGTGAGTGGCCGTCATATCGCTGTAACGAAGCGGGTCTAATCCGGTGTCTTCGGTGGATCACTTTCGGAAGGGCGAAGGCGATCGGCATGGCATCGGTAGGCTTTCTGGGGTCTCTGGCGTTGCTTGCGGCCGCGACCGTCGCAGCAGCGTCCGAAGCAAACGCACCGCGCGAGTATCTTGACGAGGAAACCGGTGCGACCGTGTTTTTCGTCAGCCGGCCACTGGTATTCGCTCGTGAGAGTGCTGCCCCGTTCAATCGCGTCAATCCGGTGGCACGAGCCTGGACCGACGACCACGGTGGCATGCCGGTCGTGCCACGGGACTATTGGTCGCTCGCTGCTGCTGCGGTCGATCGCGGCGGCAAGTACACCTATGTACTGATCGGCTACTCATGGCTGGTAGGCATGCCCCAGCCAAGCGATAACATCTGTCCCGACCGCGACCATCTCGTCCTGCAACTGGCAGACCGCCGCATCGAGCTTGCTCCATTCGATGGCTCAGCACGGGATGCGGGCATCAGCCAGCCGATACACCGACCCTCTATCGGCAACCCGGAGCCGGCTGTCTACAGCATCGATCTGGCGACCCTGGGATTGATCGCCGAGACTGCGCATGTGGTGCTTTACTGCGGAGCGCAGAAGGCTCCGCTCAAGTACGATTTATGGGAGGACCGGCTCCCGGCGCTCAGGGAGCTCGTGCGTCAACTGCATGATTGACGGCTCAGGCCTGTAACCGCGCCAGCTGCACGTAGGCCAGCTGCAGGGACAGCGCTCTGTGGGCATCGCGAAACGCCGGCGTTCCGGAGGCTCCAGTCAGTCAAATCCGACTGCGCGACAAGCGGGCGTCCGATGTTGAGCAGCCCCTGACTTGAATAGCATTCCCACTCGAGCGCCGTGGGTCCGGGGTAGGACCACGAGCGAGCCGTCAGGATGATGGCACGGCGCTTTTGACTTGAACGGCGAGTCACCGCCAGCCCCCCGGTAGTGACTCGCCACCCTCTAGCGGCCGGTGTAATGACCGGCCCTTTTTTTGTCCGCTATATCGGGGGCCGCTCAGTTTATGGTTCCGATCGCCTCCACCGTGTGCCCGGTGACCTCCGCATAGATGGCGGACAAGCGATCGGCACAAATCGGCGCAGCGCGCATCATCGCGCCCCAGAGCTCCGCAGCGACCTCAACGGTGGCGATGTGGAGGAAAGTCACTACCGTTACGACGCCATCAGGAGCGTGCTGCATCCAGAACGCCTTCTGACTCGCGGCGTCGTAGCGCATGCCCGCCCGGCCTTTGCGACATCGGGTCGCAAGCTTGCGAACGTCGGCAGCGATGCTCGGGGGCAGCGGCTCGAGCAGCTCCCGCATCGCGCTCATATCGGTAATGCGCGCGTGTGCGCCCATGATGGCGGCGGGCAGCGTTTTCGCACTCATGACTTCGCGGATGCTCCTCCTGAAGCGTGCGGATCTTGAGACCGGCATGTCGGGCGCGGAGGTGCGCACGTCACAGGGCGTCAACGCTGCAGTGCTGCCGACGCCGGAATGCGTTTTGACTTAATCCACCGACGCGAGGGTGGCTGCTGCCACCGCCGTGGTATTTCCCGGTAGGGCTAGTAGGAATGACGCCACTTAGCGACAACGCCGCTGCGGCTGCACGATCGCTGCATGAAGCTCGCCCTGCTGACAGTTGCAGTGCTCACCGTGTGCGCCAACGAGTTGGTGCTGGGCGTACTCAAGGAGCGGGACGCCATGGAGGCTTCATGTGTCACGCCCGTGACCTGGCGGGAGACACTTGCGGATCTGCTGGCGCCAGTGCTGGAGCTGTTGTACATCGTGGCGCTGCCCCTCGCTTTTGCGGCACTCCTGTGCGCGCTCTGCGTCTTCGCCGCCAGCCAGGGTCCGGTACTCCTCCTGTCGCTGCTCATTCTCGCGACCGGTTGGCTTCTGCGACGTTGAGGTGCGGTCCTTACCGTCGCTGACAATCAGCGCTGTGCTGCCCGAGCTTCACGTAGCGGCACCCGCCGCTGTGTACTTGTGTTCACCCCGGGCGCTCCAGCGGTACAAATCCTCGTTCCCGCAATGCGGACACTTGATCGCAGCCAGCTGATCACCCGATTCAGCCAGCGCCGGCTTGCTGCCCGCTTGTGTGGGCACAATGGCAATCACGAGTCCGCACGCCTTGTTCTTGCATAGCCAGCCGAGGTAGGGGTCCCCCGGTACCATCTGATGCGCGACCTTGACGTCGACATGGCGCAAGCCCGGTGAGGTCACTTGCTTGCGTACCGGGGTTCCTGGGCTCTTGGATGGACGTTTGATTGCCACGGGGGCCTCTCCGCATGAGCGCTTCCCAAAGCCTAGCGCGGTTGCCAGTGGGTTCCAACACAACATAAAGTCTGAGTCCGAGTCAGCTCAAATGGCCGTGAGATCCGTTTCACACTGCGGCCGCCCTCTGGTTGCGGTGGTGTCGTTGGACAGCGACACTCCAACACCACTAAAGACACGAAGAAACGCAGCCGGGTCCGGCTCTGGCTCTCCTCAAGAGGGGCATGAGGGGAGCGTGTTCGAAGGCGGGGGAGTATGGACAAACAGCATTCCATGGCGGCTGAACCGAGCGATCGGGAAGTGCTCAAAGTTCTCGAGAGCCGTCGCGAGAGCACCACCGGCACCGTCAACACCAGCGGTTCACCGGATGTCAGCTTGCTGCCCCCCGAGGACACCAACACTCGGCTGGTGCTGAGAGAGGCGGTCGCGCGCAACGCGCCGGTTTCGTTCGCAGTGCAATTGCAGTGGTCGGTGCGTCCCATCGACGTCAAAGACGTTCCCCGACATCCGCTCTTCCAGGCATATGCGCTGTACGCGGCTGAGGGTCATCGTGCCGGCCGCACGTGGTTCTTCCTCCGCCTCGGCTTCTTCAACGACGCGTTGTCGGCCAAGCAGGTCGCTCAGTACCTGCGGGCGGACTTTGCCTCTGCAGCGGTGGTGCCGGTGAGCCCCGAGGAGCGGCAGCAGGTGGGTGAGAAAGGCCGTTGCCCGGAAGCCGCTACGATCGCGCGCCGTCCCGCCTGACGATAAACCGCCCGATCATTTGCAGTAGAAGATCGCGCTGCTGGTACGCGCTCCCCACGCGTCGCCGTGCGCCTTATCCTCGAAATTCTCGATTACCGCCTGGCGCGCGGAGCTGCCACAGAACGCACCCGCTTGCACCGCCGCCTCCTCACGGGCCGATCCCAGGTTGCCACTCACGGTGGTGCCGGTAACGGAGTAGTGCCCGCCCCCGAGCTCGACAGCGTCGGGCCTGCTCGGTCCCCAAAGCGAGCAGCCGCACAACTCCATCAGGAGGAGAGCCAGCGATGCGCATTTCATAACGACATATTCTTGCGCCGCTCGCGCTGCACTCGGGACCGTATTACAGCGGATTCGTGACACAGATCACGCGCAGCGCCCACCGGACCGGTCCGCGGAGTGCCCAACAGATCACGGCGCGAACCAACCGGCCTCTCTATATTCGCGCGCGCTTTCGGCACTTAGGGAGACTACGTATGCCGCGCTTCATGTTCGTTTTTCTTGCAGGTCTTACCGTGGCGGGCAACATCGCACCCGCATCGGCGCAGGAGATCTTCTGCACCGTGGTCGGCGTCAAGCAGGGCACCTTCCAGGGCGATCGCACCGCCAGCAAAGCCACATCACAGATCCCGGTACTCTTCCTCACCGAGGAAGTGACGCGGCCCTTCGACACGGCGACCGGGTTGTCGACCGGTATGCGGACGCACAAGCCGCTCACTATCGTCAAAGAGCTCGATGCGTCGTCGCCGCAGTTCTTCGCGGCCGCGGTCACCAACGAGACGCTGCGCTCGGTCATCTGCACGTTCTATCGCGCCAACCGCGGCGGGACGGGTGAGATGCACGCCTACTTCAGGATCAGCCTGACCAATGCCGCCATCGTCGACTACCGGGATGCCGGCGATGGCATCAACGGTACTGCGACGGGTGAGGAGCGCGAGCGCATCTCCATGACGTACCAACGCATCGAGCTGAGCGATCTCGACGCCAACACTGCTGCCGAGGACGACTGGTCAGCCGGCGCCGGGTGAAAGCGCGCCATTGCACGGCCCGCGCCCGCCGCCCCGCGCGCGGGCGCGGGCTGCGCTCAGTTAGTCGGGAGGCTAACTATCCGTCGTGCGAGCTTCGATCACGGCGCGCTGCGACGATCAGAACCGCGCAGCTTCGGTCACGGGGAGCCGCTGCGATCAGAACTGCAAAGCTTCGATCACCCCATTTGTGACGTGAAGCAACGAATGCGCCGCGTCCGGCGTGTAAGTTCGCCCCCAACGTAAGGGGAGTGCCTCAGATCATCGGGCCTGAGGCGAGTGGGGGACCCATGCAGATCTCGGCACGACATCGCGACAAATCCGCGCACCACAAGAGCTCTTCGCGCGCTTCCTGCTCCAAGGTCTACTTCATGCACCCCGGTGCGATGGAGCTCTCGGCAGGCTCATGCGCCCGCGCAGCCTCCGTGCGCGGCGCCGGCAAGCGTCCCCTCGCCTCCTCCAGCCGCCTCAAGGCTATCAGCGCCCCGTAGCCACCACCGCCGGCCCGAGCACGTACCCGTCCCCCGCACGGCGGTGTGGGTCGCCGTGCGAGGGGCGTTCAACGCAGTCGCGGAGTCACTCCTTCGGCGGCTGCGAGGCCCGGTTGATCTCGTTTTCGCAGAACTTCCGGACGTCGTCCTGGGACACGTTCGGGTTCGCGGCCTGAACCTGCTTCAGGCAGTCGTTCATCAGCGCCTGCATGTCGGCGCCGTTGGTGCTGGTGCCCGGATCCGCAGTCGCCGGGCCGGGGCTCTCCTGCTGCGGAGTCGTGCTGGTGGGGGGCTCTGCCGTCGAGGACGGCGGTGATGTCTGCGCAAATGCGGCGGTTGCAGCCATGAACGCAGTCAAAGCCAATGTGGCTCCTTTCACTGGACACCTCCTGTTCGCTGATTGGCAGCTGCAGGGTAGTCACCCCCCGGCCGCCACGAACATAGCCTGCTGACTGCAACCGGCGGTCGGAGGTCACCTACCGGAGCCGGGAACGTCTCCTGCCACCGACACAAACCGACAGTGTGCCGGCGGCCGAGGCTTTGATTACGCCGGCGTGCCGCGCACGAGATCATCCGCGATGCGCGTGCGCTCTGCCTCGCTGATGGGCCACGAGGAGTCGCAGACCCCACAGCTGGCCTCGATCGGCTGCTCCCGGTGCAGCATGCGAATCAGTGCGCGCGCGCTGTAGCGGAGTTGCCAGCGATGGTCGCGGCAGCTCGGGCACGTCGAGACGAAACGGGCCGATTGCAGCAGTACCTCGTCCGGGCGGGCCCAGGCTGGTGCGGTGAGAACCGCGAAGGGGACCACTTGTG
The DNA here is from genome assembly GCA_019235245.1 of Gammaproteobacteria bacterium. Lineage (GTDB taxonomy): Bacteria > Pseudomonadota > Gammaproteobacteria > Steroidobacterales > Steroidobacteraceae > 13-2-20CM-66-19. Next base: position 8,370 of record JAFAKO010000341.1, on the reverse strand, counting down.
CTGTCATGTCGGCTCCTCGAAACGCTCCTAACATTGCCTTCGCGAGCTGAATGGATACTGAACACAGCACCCGCTAGGTAATACCCTGTAGTTGAGTGGCGGGTGCGGAGACGCTTCAGATCGCCTTGCAATCGCAAGCTACGTCGACCTTGGGCGCGGCGCCGCCGGGGGTACGCGCCTGTTCGCGTAGGCTTTCTCCTACGCCTTGTACTGCACTGCGACCGCCCGATAACGTATGGCGGGAAACCGGGGAGAACACCAATGCGCGCGACCGAACGGAGCGTGCGCCGTGCCGCAGTCGCAGCTTCGGCAGCACTCATCCTGTCCACTTTCTCGAGCGCAGCGCCGCGCGCGCCTGCCGCCTACGCCATCGGCCACCTGACACTGGTGCTGACTGATCCGTCGCGCAACCCGGACGGCTCGACGCCGGTTACGACCACGGGACGGCCGCTGTACCTGCAGATCTGGTACCCCAGCTCCGGCCACCCGAGCGGGCGACTGCGCTATGCGTGGAACAACCCCGTCTACAACCAGAATGGCGGCGGCGCGGTCTATCCCGGGCTCCCCGACACGCCGGCGCTGACTTTCCCCGCGAGTGCCTCGACCCACGAGATTGGCGAGGGTGCGCCACTCGCGCGCGGTCGCTTCCCACTGCTCGTCGCTCCACACGGCTTCGAGGGATCGTCCGGGAAGAACATGCCGGATACGCTGGAGACGCTCGCGAGCCACGGCTACATCGTGGCTTCAGTCGAGCACACCGGCGATGACGATGCCTGGTACCAGACCCACTTCATGGAGAGCTACGTCGGGCTGAAGCTCGGCCCGAATCCGAGCATCTACGCCGCGACGATTCTCCAGCGCGTCAAAGACGTGAGCTTCGTGATCGGCGCGGTGCTCGGGGGCAAGGCCGATCGCGAGCAGGTGCCGCTCGCTGCGCAGGTTCTGTCGGAGCAGATCGGGGTAATCGGCTACTCCCTCGGCGGCCAGACCTCGCTCGCGACCGTCACCGGCATCAGCGCCCAGGCCCTGCCGGCCGACCGCCGTGTGAAGGCCGCTTTCGTGGCAGCGGGCACGAATTACAACCTGGTATTGAATGCAGCCGACTACGCCAACGCGCAGGTGCCGTTGATGTTCTTCGCCAATGACACCGGCATCGCTTACGGCAGCTTCAACACCTTCAGCCACAGCCCGCGCAAATACCTGGTCGACATCGCCGGCTGGAACCATCACGTCGGCGGCTACCAGACGAGCTGGTGTCAGGACGCGCACAACTCGCTGCTCGCGGTGAACCCGGCCGTCTTCCCGCAGGCATTCATCGACCCAGCGACGCTGAATCCTTCGGACATCGCCAACTTCGTCTTCGATTCGGCCTTCTACTGGAGCTACACGGGGCCATACCAGCTCGGTGTCTACAACTTCTGCGAGGGCTCGGTGTTCGACGGGGTGAGCGATGCGCAGCTGCAGGCGGTGCTGTTCGGTAACCCGGAGATTCTCACCGCCCGCAGGGCCCTGCAGCCGTCGATGCCGCTCGAGCGCGAGCTGCCGATCACCGAGATGACGCGTCTCTCCGGCCAGTACGCCGTCGCGTTCTTCGATGCGACGCTCCGGCACGCCGCCGGCGAGCTGCCCGATATGGGAAGTCCCCTCGTGCAGGTAGTGAAGGATTGCCAGCAGGTGCAGCCCCACCCCTTCGATCTCGGCGCGGGCGATCAGATCGTCTTCGTGCCGAGCGGGGACTCCTACCGCGTGACGGTCCGCTCGGGTGCCTCGCTGCTGGATCAGGGCAGCACCCGGCTGTCGGTCACGGCCAATGGCACCGCCGAGGTGAGCTACCCGGGTTTCTCGTTTCCGGTCCCCGGCACGGTGGACCCGGTCTCCCTGCTGTTCGTGAGCGAGGACGGCGCGATCACGACGCGCACGTCCGCCGACTACCCGGGCGTCGACGACAACGGCTCGCCCTGGTACATGCGCGGGCAGCTGCTGCTCGGCAATCGCCTCACGATCGCCGCCCTCATGAAGGACCTCGACAGCGGCGCCGCCGCGCCGGGTGGCGGAGTGTTCGCGACCTACGACGCCGCCAGCCAGCGCGTCGTCATTACCTGGCTCGGAGTGCCCGCGGCCGGGACCACCGCGCCCAACACCCTGCAGGTCGTGATCTACGCGACCGGCGAGATCGACATCACCATTGGAGCGCTCGCCCCCACGGGACCGAACTACGCACCCGGCATTCTCGGCACCCTCGGTATTGCTTCCGGGCGCACCGCCGCCAGGGACCTCTCCAGGGTGAGACCGATCGAGTTCGGCGCCTTGAGGAACGGCACGCCCGTCGTGCTGCCGTTCGCCGCCGGAGGAGCGATCTACTCGCAGTACGAGCAGGGCGTGAGCGGCTCGTGCCGTCCTGCCGAGGATCACTGAGGAGCGTGACTCAGTGCGCTTCCCGGTACAGGACCGACAGGCTCACCTTGACGAGGATGGCGGCCGGGACCGCGAGGATCATGCCGACGATGCCGAACAGAGCGCCGCCGGCGAGGAAGCCGAAGATCACCACCACCGGGTGCACTCGCGCGGCGTTGCCGAGCACCAGCGGGCCCACCAGCTGATCGATGGTGAGCCGCAGCAGGATCGCATAGAGGACGAAGCCCCAGATATCCGCCGAGGTCGCGGCCTGTTCCACCGCCACGAGTCCCGCGATCACCGCCGCGGCGACCGGGCCCACCATCGGAATGATCTCGAGCACGCCGGTGAGCAGAGCGAGCACCAGGGCGTGGTGCAGGCCGAGCACCAGCCCCAACCCGAGATAGGCCGCCGCGGTCGCGTACGCGACCACGAGCGCGACACCGACGAAATAGCGGCGCAGCAGCGGGTCGAGCTCCCGCCAGATCCGCTCGGCGCGCGCACGGCGCGGCGGCGGCACGAGCCACAGGAGCCCCGCGCCGATCGCGTGCCCATCGATGAGGAAATAGCCCATCAGCACCCACACCAGCATGAAGCCGAAAGCCGCAGCGGCGGCGACGCTCAGCAGCCCGAGAAGCCGCGAGCCGTTCATCTGCTGCTGCAGCGCGCCCACCACCAGCTCCGCTGTCTGCTGCGCATCGACGTGCGAGCCGAACAGCGTCACCGAACGGGTGCCCAACATCGCACCAATGAAATCGGCAATCGCTCCACGGAGATCGGCCACCACGCCCGCCACCTGGCTGAGGAGCGGCGGAACCCCGGCCCAAGCCAGCGCCGCCGTCGTCGCCATCAGCACGCCGAGCACCACCAGCGCCGCGAGCCAGCGCGGCAGAGGCGTCCGCGCGCCGAGCCAGTCGACCAGCGGCGTGCAGACATAGGCGGTGACCGCTGCGATCACGAAGGGCAGCAGGATGGTCTGCAACTCGTGCAGGACCAGCGCCATTACGCCGACGACCAGCACCAGCGGCGTGAGTGAGCGCGGCGCCGCCGGCATGGCCCAGCGCTGGCGCTCCGGCGGGACTTCGCGATTGGGGTGCAGCGCACTCATGCGTAAGTGCGGCCCTTCCATTCCACCTGGTGAAACACACGCCGGCGGATGCTGTCGAGCGCGATGAGCGCACCGGCGGCGTAGCCGATCGGGAAGGCGAGTCCGTACCACCACGGGATACCGAAGTGCCGGGCTCCGGCGAGATGCAGGCCGAACGCGGCCGCCGCGGCGAGGAGCGCCGGGATCGCCGCCACGCACCCGCCCTGCCTGCCCGCGTGACAGGCCGCCAGGTCGAGCAGCGGCAACAGCACCGCGCACCACGACAGCGTCACGGCGCTTGCCGCAATGAAAAGCGTGCGCCAGCGCCCGCCGAGCATGTCGACGAGATTCTTGGCGAACCCCGGCCAGAGCGTGTTCCAGCCGGTGTACATGCGCGTCGCGAGCACGGCGCTGCCATCCTCGAGGCGCACTCTCAGTCCGCGGCGCTTGATGAGCCGCGCGAAATCGAGGTCCTCGGCGATCGAGTTGCGCACCATGGCATAGCCGCCCACCTGCTCGTACGCGCACCGCCGCAGCAGCATGAACTGGCCGGTACACAGCGCATCATCGCTCTCGGGTGCCTGGATCCTGACCCGGTCGATCGAGAAGCCGAGGACATACAGCCCGCAGGGAATGATCAACCGCTCGGCGAAGCTTCCGAGCTCGTGACGGGGCGCGAGCGAGAGCAGGTCGAGCGCGCCAGCCTCGGCGAGCTGCACGGCCGTGGCAAGCGCCAGAGGGTGCGCGCGCATGTCTGCATCGAGAAAGCACAGCCACTCGGTGTCGGCCGGCATCGCCTGCACCGCGTACCAGCAGGCGTGCACCTTGCCCTTCCAGCCGGGCGGCAGGGGCGGCGCGCAGAGCAAACTGGCGCGTGCGTCATCACGCGTCACGGCGGCTGCGATGGCAGCGGTATCATCCTGCGAGTCATCATCGACCACCGCGAACCGCAGCCGCTCGGCCGGGTACTGCTGGGCGAGCAGGGAGCGCACGCAGCCGGCGATGTTCGCGCTCTCGTTGCGCGCCGGGACGATGACGGTCAGTGTGGGAAGCACGCGGCCCACCGGAGCGGCGGCCGCGCCGATACGCACGAAGACCGCGTTCTGCCGCACGGCGCGCGCGATGAGCCAGGCGACGACTGCAAGAAACAGGAGCGAGGAGATGAGCAGGGGGTCGGGTCTGATCATTGTTGGCGGCGATTATCGCACGCCCGCCCGCCCGCGGCCGGCCGGGGAACCGAACCTGCAACGCTACCGGCGCCGGGACCGGACGCCATGTTGACTGCACGCATCGTGCTCTATGGCGTGCTCGTGCTGGTCAATGTTGCGGCGGTGGTGGCCTGGATTTCCCGCGCGCGCCGGCGCCGTAGCCGCGAGCGCGCCACCTGGGTGGATGTGGTCATCGGCGCGGTGACCAACTTCCTCGATACCTTCGGCATCGGGTCGTATGCGCAGATCACCGCGCTCTTCAAGTTGCGCGGCAACCCGGCCGATGAGCTCATCCCCGGTACGCTCAACGTCGGCAGCACCGTGCCCTCCTTCCTCGGCTCGCTGCTGTTCTTCGGGGCCATCCGGGTCGAGCCGGTGCTGCTCGCGAGCATGGTGATCAGCTCCGGCGCCGGCGCCTGGATCGGTGCCGGAGTCGTCAGCCGTCTGCCGCGCCGGCGTATCCAGCTCTTCATGGGTCTCGCGCTCATCATCGCGGCGGGATTCTTTCTCATGACCGCGCTCGGGGTGTTGCCGCCCACGGGAGCCGCCATGGGCCTCGCGGGCTGGCGGTTTGCAGTGGCGGTGGGGGCGAACTTCGGACTCGGCGCGCTCATGTGCATCGGCATCGGCAACTACGCGCCGAGCATGGTGCTGTTGGGCCTGCTCGGCATGCATCCGATCGCCGCATATCCGATCATGATCGGCAGCGACGGTGTGCTCATCCCGGTCGCCTCGCTCGGTTTCCTGCGCGCCGGGCGCTTCGCGCACGGCGTCGCGCTCGGGCTGACCGTTGGTGGCATCCTCGGGACGCTGGTGGCCTTCCCGCTCATCCGCACCATCGGCGAGCACCTGGCGCTCATGCGCTGGCTGGTGATCGTCGTGATCCTGTGCGCGGCGGCCGCCATGCTCCGCTCGGCGCTCGTTGAGGCGCAACCGGCCGCCGCGATTCCGTAGCACCCCGCGCGATCGCCACAATCTGCCCGAATCGCGCCAGCGCGGGCCCGCAATCGCAGCCGACACTGGCGGCAGTCGCCACAGTGGAGGAACGTACGATGCAGCCCGATGAACTGAAGATCTGGCTCAATCACTTCGAGTACCACGCACAGCGTCCGCGTCAGGTTGCCCCGGGCCTCGGGGACGTGCTGACAGGCGCGGAGCGGCGGCTCATCGCGGGCTCCATCGCGACCTTCCAGCTCGGTGAGCAGTCCGAGGGGCACACGCTGGTGCGCGCCGCGCAGCGCTTCGCGGCCGCCAGGCAGCTTCCGGCGCTGGTGCGCATCGTCGAGCTCTTCGTGCGCGAGGAACAGCACCACGCCGCACTGCTGCGCGCCTTCATGGAGGATCATCACATCCCCCTCAAGACGCGTGACTGGACCGACCGGGTCTTCCGCTGCCTGCGGCGGCTCGCAGGCCTCGAGCTCTACCTGCACGTGCTCGTCACCGCCGAGCTGATCGGCAACGTGTACTACCGTGCACTCGCCAGCGCCACCGGCTGCCAGCGGCTGAAGGTGCTGTGCCGGACGCTGGTCGCGGACGAGCTGGTGCACGTCGCCTTCGAATCGCAACTGCTGCTGGCGCTCAGCCGCTCGCGGCCGCGGTGGGTGCGACGGCTGTTGCGGTCGGCGCATCGCGCATTCCTCGCCGGCACCGCCTGCATCGTCTGGCTGACGCACCGCCCCCTCCTGCTTCACTGCGGATACGGAGCGCGCACCTTTCTCGGGCTGTGTCTCGCCCAGTATGGCTTCTACCTGCAGCCACTCGATGTGCCGCTGGCATCGGGCTCGCAGCGGGCAGGCCGTCCGCAGCGCGGTCATCGTTGAGTCCGCCCGCGGACGCGCGCCGGCTCAGTCGATCGCGTCGAGGTCCCGTGCCAGGCCCCGCAGTGCGACCGAGATCTCCACGGGATACGCAGCCGCGCGGCCGAGCTCGCGGAGCTGTGCGGGCAGTGACTGCATCTCGGCCCGGGCATGCTCGCGGCTCGCGGCGAGGGACGCACCGCCGAGCCGGCGGCCGCTGCGCATGACTTCGATGAGCAGCGGCTCTCCGGCAGCCCGCTCGTCCTCGAGCACGATGTGATCGCCGCGGTACTCGCCGGCGGCGCCACGCTCGCGAAACACCTGCTTGATCCCCGGCCAGGTGGCTTTGCCGGCCGAGCGCTTGCGCCGCGGCTTGCCCGCGTACTGCTGCAGCTTGTAGACCATGTCGAGCGAGGGTGCATCGGCCGACACACCGAGCGCGGTGCCGACACCGAACGCATCCACCGGCACGCCGCTGCGTACCAGCCCATCGATGACGTGCTCATCGAGGTTGCCGCTCAGCACGATGCGGATGTCGTGGCAGCCATTGGCATCGAGAGTGGCGCGTGCCGCCCGGGCCTGCCCCGCCAGCTCGCCGCTGTCGATGCGCACGGCCCGGATGCCGTGCGCGGCGCCCCGCATCTTGAGCTCGCGCGCGAGCGCCATGGCGCGCTCGAGGCCGCGCGCGCTGTCATAGGTGTCGATGAGGAGCGTGGTGGGTTGCGGACTGCTCAGCGCGAAATCGCGGAATGCCTGTTGCTCCGTATCGTGTGCTTCGATGAAGGAGTGTGCGAGCGTGCCGGAGAGCGGAATGCCGAAGCGCCGCCCGGCCTCGACGGTCGCCGTGGCATCGAATCCCGCAAGATAAGCCGCGCGTGCGGCGAAGAGCGCCGCATCGGCCTCGTGGGCGCGACGCATGCCGAAATCGCTCAGCCGCCTGCCCTGCGCGGCGATCACGCAGCGGGCGGCCTTGCTCGCGATGGTGCTCTGGAAGTGCACGATGTTGAGCAGGCGGCTCTCGAGCAGCTGTGCCTCGAGAATGGGCGCGGTGACGCGCACGATCGGCTCGCTGGCGAAGAACGGGGTTCCCTCGAGCAGCGCGTGCACCGAGCCGCTGAAGCGCACGCTGCGCAGGTGATCCAGGAAATCCGGGTGGAACAACCCGGTTTGCGCCAGGAACGCCGCGTCCTCGGCGCTGAAGCGCAGGCTCGCGGCGTACTCGAGCGCCTGCTCGAGCCCCGCGGCGAGCAGAAAGCTGCGGCTCTCGGGCAGGCGCCGCACGAACAGCTCGAACACCGCGCGCTCCTGCATGCCGAGCTCGAAGTAAGCCTGCGCCATGGTCAGCTGGTAGAGGTCCGTCAGCAGTGCGGGGGCACCGTTCATCGCATCTCGCTCCTTACTGTGCCGCGCGCGCCGCGCAGGCGCTGTGCGCCAGAGGGAACCGGCTCGCCGCAGCGCGATACTATGCGCGGGGGTTCAGCATCGGGAGATCCGCCATGCCACGCATTTCACGCGCGCTTCGCCTCTGCCCTGCCGGCACGGCAGCCGTACTGCTACTCGGCTGCTCGACTTCCTCGCACGTCATGATCGGGACCGCACGTCCGCCGATCTCACCCGAGAGTGTGCGGATCTACCTGCAACCGCCTCCGAAGTACGAGCAGATCGCCACCCTCGATGCCACCAGCCAGGGCTCCTTCGCGGTCACCAGCCAGCAGAACATGGACAAGGCGATGGCACGACTGAAGGAGGAAGCGGCAAAGCTCGGTGCCAACGGCGTGCTGCTCCAGGGCGTCCAGGACCAGCAATCGGGCTCGATCGGCACGGGCGTCGGCAGCTCGAGCTACGGCCCGGGCAGCTCAACGGGTGTCGGCGTCGGGGGTTCCTT
>JAFAKO010000295.1 GCA_019235245.1 Gammaproteobacteria bacterium | reverse complement strand
CTGGACGATCGAGGAGGAATACGACGCGTACCTCAAGGCCATGAGCCCGCGGAAGATCTCGCCGTTCTTCGTGCCGGCGACCATCATCAACATGATCTCCGGCCACCTCTCGATCCGCTATGGGCTCAAGGGCCCGAACCTCGGTGTGGTAACCGCCTGCACCACATCGACGCACGCCCTCGGGCTCGGCATGCGCGCGATCCAGTACGGAGACGCTGACGTGATCATCGCCGGGGGCGGTGAGATGGCCACGACCCGCATCGGTCTCGGCAGCTTCGCCCAGGCGAAGGCGCTTTCGACCCGCAACGACGCACCAAAGGAAGCGAGCCGGCCCTGGGACAAGGACCGCGACGGCTTCGTGCTGAGCGATGGCGGCGGCGCCGTGCTGCTCGAGGAGCTCGAGCATGCCCGCGCGCGCGGGGCGCGCATCTACGCGGAGCTGGTGGGCTTCGGCATGAGCGGCGATGCGCATCACATCACGGCACCGCCTGAGGACGGCGAAGGCGCGCGCATTGCCATGGTCAACGCGCTGCGCGATGCCAGGCTCAACCCCACGGATGTGCAGTACGTCAACGCCCATGCCACCTCGACGCCGCTCGGGGACGCGGCGGAGACGCTCGCCATCAAGCGCGCCTTCGGGGAGCGCGCCTACCGCATCGCGGTCAGCTCGACCAAGTCCATGACCGGGCACCTGCTGGGCGCGGCCGGCGTGGTGGAGGCGATCTTCTCGCTGCTCGCGATCCGCGACAACGTGGCGCCGCCCACCATCAATTACCACACGCCTGACCCCGAGTGCGACCTCGACTACGTGCCCAATGCCGCACGGCAGATGAAAATCGACGTCAGCTTGTCGAACTCGTTCGGCTTCGGCGGCACCAACGGCACTCTCATCTTCCGGCGCTTCAACGCCTGAGCACTCCTACGCGGGACCCCGTCACGCGCGCTCCGCTGGTTCGCGATCTGGAGGTTGCCCCAAGGGTGCTGCGGCGCCTCGCCGCGCGCCATCCGCAGCGCTACCCCCTGCTGCTCGAGAGCGCGGTGCGTGGCCCGCTCGGGGAAACCAGCCTGCTGCTCGCGGCCCCAACGGCCGCGCTGTGGCTCGATCGGGCCGGGCGTCTTCATGCACAGGGGGTGGTTCCCCGGGGCGCGGGTTTTCTCGAGGCCCTCGAGAACTGGTGGCGCAGTGAGCAGTTGGCCGGCGCGCCCGAGCGGTCTGCAGCAGCGCGCCTCGCCGGGGGCTGGGCGATATTTCTCGGCTACGAGCTCGCCGGGGAGATCGAGCCGCATCTTGCACTGCCCGCCACCCCGCTTCCCTGGCAGGCGTTCGCGTTGCGTACGCACGGTGCGCTGGTACTCGATCTCGCGAGCGAGCGGCTCTCGGCCGTTGCCGAGGATGCGGCCACCCTTGCCGGTCTCGTGGCGGACGCGCTCGAGATCGCAAGCGAACGCGGGCGCGCGGACGAGCTGCACATCGAGGCCGTACAGGAAGAAGACCCGGCCGCGTACCTCGCTCGCGTGCGCCGTGCCAAGGAGTATGTGCGGGCCGGGGATATCTACCAGGCGAACCTGTCGCGTCCGTGGGACGTGCGCCTCGGCCGCGGCGTTACGGCCGCCACGCTCTACGGGCGGCTGTGCGCGGCCAATCCCGCACCCTTTGCGGCGCTCGCGCAGTGGCAGGGCGTCTCGATCATCAGCTCATCGCCCGAGCGGCTCGTGCGGGTCGCGCAGCGGCGCGTCGACACCCGGCCGATCGCCGGCACGCGCCCCCGCAGCCGCGACCCGGCCCGTGAGCGACACGAGATGAGCGAGCTCGCGGCGCACCCGAAGGAGCGCGCCGAGCACATCATGCTCATCGATCTCGAGCGCAACGACCTCGGACGCGTGTGCGAGGCGGGCACGGTGCGGGTCGATGAGCTCATGACCATCGAGTCCTATCAGCACGTGCACCACATCGTCTCGAACGTGAGCGGCCGGCTGCGACCGGAGGTGACGCCGATCGGAGCGGTGCGCGCGGTATTCCCCGGAGGCACCATCACCGGGTGCCCGAAGTTTCGCTGCATGCAGATCATCGCTGAGCTCGAGGGGGAGGGGCGCGGTGCCTATACGGGCTCGCTCGGGTACCTGACCCCGGAGGGGCACCTCGACCTGAACATCCTCATCCGCACGATGACCTTGCGCGGCGATGCCCTGTCCTTCCGCGCGGGGGCCGGGATCGTCGCGGACTCCGACCCCGATCGCGAGCTCGAGGAGACCCGTGCCAAGGCGCGCGGGCTGCTCGCCGCGCTCGAGGATACGCGCTGATGGAAAAGCCCGAGGCCGTTCTCATCGACGGCGAGCCGGTGGCGGCCGAGGAGGCGAGCGTTTCGGTGCTCGAGCGGGGTTTCCACTATGGCGATGGGCTGTTCGAGACCATCGCCTGTGAGGCCGGGCGCCCGCGGCTCCTCGAGCGCCACCTGCAACGCCTGCGCGGGGGCTGCGAGCGGCTCGGGCTTGCTGTACCGACGCCCGCCGTGCTCGAGGAAGAGCTGGCGGGCATCGCCCATGGCACATCCCGCGCGATCGTGAAGCTCTTCCTTACCCGTGGCAGCGCGGTGATGCGCGGCTATGGTCTCACCGGCCGCGAGCGGCCGACGCGCGTGGCGCTGCGCTACCCCTGGCCAGGCCTTGACGAGAGCGCGCAGGAACAGGGCATTCGGGTGCGACTCGCAAGCCTGCGCCTCGGCGAGAATCCGGCGCTGGCGGGCATCAAGCACTGCAATCGGCTCGAGCAGGTACTGGCACGACGGGAGTGGACGGACCCGAAGATCGCCGAGGCGCTCCTCTTCAGCAGCTCCGGTGCGCTCGTCTCGGGCATCGCCAGCAACGTGTTCCTGGTGTGCGACTCGAAGCTCGTGACGCCGCTCCTCGACCGCTGCGGGGTGGCGGGTGTCATGCGTGGACTGGTACTCGATATCGCCGCAGCCGCTGGCCTCTGCGCACAGGAGCGGCGGCTCGATGCGGCGGACCTCGAGCAGGCCGATGAGCTTTTCCTCACCAATGCGCTGACCGGCATCCGTCCGGTGCGCGAGCTGGAAGGGGCGCAGCGCCCGGCAGGACCGCTCACCCGGCAGCTGCAGCGGGAGCTCGCCGCCCACCTCGCGATGCGCGGTGCGGAGGCGGGCCGTGGCTAACTTTTCCATGCCCGGCGCGATGCAGGGGAGGGTGCGGGTCCTCCTGCTTCTCGTACTGGTCCTCGTGCTCGGAGGACTCACCGCCGCCGGCGCTGCACTCTGGCTCGAGCGGGAGTTCCACATGCCGGGCCCGGCGCCCGCCGCGGTGCGCATCGAGATCGAGCCCGGGAGCAGCGTTCGCAGCGTCCTCGGGCGGCTCGAGAAGAGCGGCAACCTGCGCAATGCGCGCGCCGTGGAATGGTACCTGCGTCTGCACGAGATCAAGCCGCGCATGCAGAGCGGTGCCTACGAGCTCCCCGCGCACGCGAGTCCCGCACAGATCCTCGGGATTTTCGAGAGCGGCAAGGTGATCCTCGAGCAGGTCACGATCGTCGAGGGAGCGACCTTCGCGGATTTCCTGGCGGCGCTCGCGGAGCATCCACGCATCGCCCATGTCCTGCAGGGGAAAAGCCCGGCCGAAATCATGGCGGCGCTCGGCCACCCGGATGTTGCGCCCGAGGGCGAGTTCTTCCCCGACACCTATCGGTTTGCGGCGAACACCACCGACCTCGCCATCCTCGGCCTCGCCTACGACAGCATGCAGCGTGCACTCGCCGCCGCCTGGCAGTCACGCAGCGCCGATCTGCCGCTGACGACCCCTTACCAGGCACTGGTCCTTGCCTCCATGGTCGAGAAGGAGGCGGCGCTCGAGCCTGAGCGGCCGCTGATTGCCGGGGTGTTCGTCAACCGCCTGCGCAAGGGCATGCGGCTGCAGTCCGACCCGACCGTCGTCTACGGACTCGGCGATCACTACGACGGCACGATCCACACGCGCGATCTGCTGCGCGACAATCCCTACAACACCTACACCCGCGAGGGACTGCCGCCGACGCCGATCGCGCTGCCTGGCCGCGAGTCGCTGCAGGCAGCGGTGCAGCCGGCACCGACCGATGCGCTGTACTTCGTGGCGACCGGATTAGGCGATGGTGCCCATCACTTCTCGAGCACGCTGCAGGAGCATAATTCGGCCGTGCAGACCTATCTCGAGCGGCTACGCGCCGGCGGCAGTGGAGCGCATCGGCCATGAGCGCCGGAAGCTTCATCACCCTCGAAGGCATCGAGGGCGCGGGTAAGTCGACCATCGCTCACTACCTCGCGGAGTCCCTCTCCCGGCAAGGCATCAGCGTGCTCCTCACCCGCGAGCCCGGCGGTACGCCGCTCGCCGAGCGGTTGCGGCAGATCGTGCTCGAGCGCGGCAACGAGACGCTTTCCGCGGTGAGCGAGACGTTGCTGATGTTCGCGGCGCGTGCGTTGCACGTGGAGAATGTCATTGCCCCGGCACTGCGCGAGGGCCGCTGGGTGGTGTGCGATCGCTTCACCGACGCCACGCGCGCCTATCAGGGCGGCGGACGCGGGGTGGATGCAGCGCTCATCGAATCCCTCGCCCGCGCGGTACACCCGCAGCTGGCACCCGACTGCACTCTACTGCTCGACCTGCCGGCGGCCGCGGGCCTCGCCCGGGCGCGTGCACGCAACGCCGGCGCTGAGGATCGCTTCGAGGCTGAGACCCTCGAGTTCTTCGAGAGAGTGCGCAATGCATACCGCACCCTTGCGCGCCGTGAGCCCGAGCGCATCCACCTGATCGACGCGACTGCACCGCTCGAGGCGGTGCAGCGGAGCGTGCAGGGGATAGTCGCGGGGATGATCCGAGCATGAGCTCCGCGGCGACCGGCGCACGTCCGGCATGGCTCGGCGAGCAGACGGCGGCGCTCGCTGCCGCCCACGCACAGGGCCGCATGCCGCATGCGCTCCTCATTCACGAGGCGCCGGGAACGGGCGGTGACTGGTTGGCCGCTTTTGCCGCGGCGCTGGTACTGTGCGAGGGCCGCGATGCAGCTCCGTGCGGTGAGTGCGCGCTGTGTCGCCGCCTGGCGGCGCTGGCGCATCCGGATGTCACCTGGGTCCGGCCGCAGGAGGATTCACGCCAGATCCGCATCGAGCAGGTGCGCGAGCTGTGTGCAGACCTCGCGCTCACGAGTCATGGCGGCGGTTACAAGGTCGGCATCCTCACCCCCGCGGATGCGCTGAACCGCTTCGCCGCCAACGCGCTGCTCAAGACCCTCGAGGAGCCGCCGGCGCGCACGCTCCTGATTCTGGTGGCGAGCGAGCCCTCGCGCTTGCCGCCGACCGTCCTCAGCCGCTGCCAGCGTCTGCAAATCCGCGCACCCTCGCGCGCGGAGTCGGTTGCCTGGCTCACCGCGGCGCGCGGCACGGCGGACTGGGACGCCGCGCTCGATACGCTCGGGGAGGCGCCGATGCAGATCGCGCAGCTCGATCCGGCCGAGCTCGCCGCGGTGGGTGCCGAGGTGCGCAGCACACTCGCGGCGCTCGCCGCCGGCCGCACCGATCCGGTTGCCGCGGCCGAGCGCTGGGCGCGCGCACAGCTGCCGCTGCGCCTGCTGTGCTTTGAGAATTGGCTCACAGAACGCATTCGCGACGGCGAACGCGCCGGCGCACTTTTGCCGGAACTGCGGGCTGGCCCCTACTTGTCAGAGGCGGGCGCGTTCTTGAATATACGCGAGCTGTTCGGGCTGGTGGACGAGGTACGGGACCTGCGCGCGACGCTGGACGTGCCGCTGAACAGGGGACTGGCGCTCGAAGCTCTTTTCAGACGACTCGCACCCATGGGCGGGGTGCGTACCGGGGTACAGGGATGACTGCAGGGCCGGCTCAGCTTAATGGGGACCGAAACTTGAGAGCGGGTGGAAACAAGCCGGGTCTGCTGACCCTCACGATCAAGGACAAGAGCGCCCTGTATCTCGCCTACATGCCGTTCGTGAAGAACGGCGGCCTGTTCATCCCGACCAACAGCAATTACCGCCTCGGCGATGAGGTGTTCATGCTGCTGAACCTCATGGGCGAGGATGAGAAGCTCCCCGTGGCCGGACGCGTCATCTGGGTGACGCCCAAGGGCGCGCAGGGCAACCAGGGCAAGCGCACTGCCGGGATCGGCGTGCAGTTCTCGGAACAGGACCGCGGCCAGACGCAGAAGAAGATCGAGACCTATCTCGCCGGCGCGCTCTCGGGCGACAAAGCCACGCATACGATGTAGGCGGCCGATTCCGCCGCGGCCGCGCGTCCGCCCCTACAACTCCGCCCGCACGCCCAGGTTGAATGTGCGTCCTGCGAGGGGCGCCCAAACGTCCGTGATCGGATTGCCGCCTGGCCCGAGACTCGGGCGCAGCAGCGGATCGTAATTCGTCTGACGCACGTCGGTGAGATTGATCGCGTTCACGAATACCGCGATATCCCCGAAGCGCAGCTCACCGAGCGCGTTCAACTCGAAGAAACCCGGGCTTTCGTGTCGGTAAGGATCGTAGGCGATGGCCTGAGTTCCGGTGTAGCCGACCTCGAGCCCGATGCGCCCGCGTCTCTCGCTCTCGAGAATCGCGCCGATCTCCGCGGCCTGACGCGGCACGAGCGGGGCCGAGGTGCGAGCCCCGGGAAAGTCCTCCTCCGTGGCGTGCAGGTAGCTCCAGGACGCGATGGCGTGCAGCGGACCTGCGACGTAGCCGATCAGCGCCTCTGCGCCGGGCGCACGGCGTGGGCCGGGACCATTGACGATCTCCAGCTTATCGGCGGCCGCTGGCAGTGCCGTGAGCGGATCCCGGATCTCGGAGGTGAAGACGCTCGCATTGATGTCCCAGCCGTGCGCGCTCCACTTCGCATCGAGCGAAGCGGTCGTTGCGCGCTCCGCGTGTACCCCGGTGAGCGGCAGTACCGAGCCGAGACTCGTCGCCTCCACCTCCTCGACGAATGGCGTGGGAGCTGTGAAGCCCGCGGCGATCGAGGCGCGCAGACTCCATGGGCTGCCGGGCTCGCGCAGCAGAGCCGCCAGATGCGAGCTAACGAACGTCCCGTACTGTCCGTTCGCATCCACGCGCACGCTGCCGCCGAGGGTGGTCCACGAGGTTGGGGAATATTCGTCCTGTACGAACGCCGCCGGCACAGAATACGAGTGTCCGAGGCCCGGTTCGGCGGGGACCGACAGATCATCCTGCCTGAGCGCCACACCCAACACCCAACCGTGGCCCGCGGTTTTGCCGTTCCAGGCTGACTCCGCAAAGGCGGTGGTCTGCGTCCACGGTGTTACTGCGGAGCCAAAGCTTTGACCGAAATGCGAGGAGGTCACGGACGCCCGAACCGTGAACATCCGCTCCCCGGAGAGGGCCCATTGGCTGACCAGGCCGGTGTCGTAACGGTGTGTCTCGAGCTCGACCGGGAAGCTCGCTCCGCCTGCCACGGTCCCTCCGGGAAGCGTTCCACCGGTTCGGTCCTCATCGACGATACCGGCGGTCAGGTAGGTCGTATCGCCGCCGCCATCGCTCCACCAGACCCTCGGACGAAGCGTGAAACGCCGGTACCCCGGAATATCTGCCCAGCCATCGCCATTCACGTCCTCACGGGATTGGTAGTGGGCACCGGCCATGAGAGTCCCGCTCCAGCGAGACTCGCCGTGCGCGGCGAGGAATGCCTCGAGATCCTCGCCACCCCGCGAAGAGATATTCGCCAGGAGTGCTGATTCGGACGTCGAGGGTCGCGAAACAAGATTCAGGACACCGCCGAGTGATGAGCTTCCGTACAGGCCGGATGCCGCACCCTTGATGACTTCGACCCGCTGCAGATCGAGCGGCGGAGTTTGCAGCAGCCCGAAGGCGTCCGGCTCGGTCCCGAGCAGCGGCAAGCCATCCATCAGCACCAGCGTCTCGCGTGCCGGCATGCCACGCAGTTGCAGCCCGGCGCCACCGAGACCGGGCGCGAGCGCCTGGACCCGGACACTCGGCAGCTCGTTGAGGAGCGAGGAGAGATTCCCCGGCTGGACGGTGAGATTCTCCTCGATCTCCTCGGCCGGCACCGCCTCGACCCGGAGCGGCTCGTCCTCGATCAGGGTCGGCTTCCGGGTCGCGGTAACGACGACCGTCGAGAGGAGCTGATCCTCGTCCGCGGCGTTTGCCGCCGCGAGCACCGGCAGGAGTACGAGGCAAGTGGCTGAGGAGCAGCTGAATCTCAGCTTGCGCCGCGTGAGCGTCGATGTCCTCGCGGCATGCATGGGCCAGGGGAATCTCAGGGCTTATCGGCAGCGCCTCCGCGGGTGAGCGGCAGATTGCCGCCGGCGCTCATGCCGCCCTTCAGCACGTAGGCATCGAAACCACGCTCGACGAGGATGTAGGCCGCGGCGGAGCTGCGCCGGCCGGTATCGCAATACACCACCAAGGGCTTGTTGCGATCGAAGGTGGAGAGCTTCAGCCGGATGAGGTAAAGGGGCACGTTCAGTGCCCCCTCGACGGCGAGGTTCTGGTGCTCGCTCGGCAGGCGCACATCCAGCCAGCGGCCGCCCTGGGCGATGATCTTGCGCGCCGCGTCGGGCGTGACCCACTGCAGCAGCGGCTCGTTCATGAGCTCGCGGAAGTCCTGCTTGTTGAGCCGCATCAGCACGCCATCCGTGACCATGGTGACGGTGGCATTGCGCTTGGCTTCGGCGATCAGCGCCTCTTCGCCGAAAGTGTCGCCGACACCGAGCTCCGCGAGCTTGATGCCATCGCGCGAGAGCGGCGTCTCGCGGGTCACGGCGCACTTGCCGCTCACGATGATGTAGAAATAATCGCCCTCGGCTCCCTGCTTGATGACGACCTCGCCGGCGCGGCACGGTGTCCGCTGCAGGCGCTGGAAGATCGCCTGGATGTTGGCGGGCGGGATGCGGTGAAAGGCGTTGGTCTGCAGCAGCGTCGTCATCCAGTCATCGGAGCCTTCGCTCTGCAGCTGCGCCTGCAGCTCCTCGACCTCGTAGCTGCCGGTCTGATCCCAGGTGATCATCACATCGAGAAGATCGCTGTCGATCGCCAGGAAGCTGATGTCATCGACCGCGCGCACGGTCACCTTGCGCGGCAGAGTGGGGTGCAGGGCGTTGCGAGCTTCCGGAGTGCCACTGCGCAGCACCGTCGGCTTGCTCTTGCCGTCGTCGATCTCGACGATACCGCTCACGAGCCACACGGTGCGCTTCTCGGTATCGCCCGTGGTGAAGAGCACACCGCCGCGCGCAAGTGTGCGCACGCTCACCTTCTTGGCGAGCGCCGCCAGATTCTCACGCTTCATGCCATCGAGCGGTGCGAACATCCGCAGCAATTGGATGGAGGCTGCCTGTTCTGCGGCCATTTTTCCCCTGTGCCTGACGTGAACTGCATCGCACTCCGCCGCACGTGCGCAGCGATGCCTTTTTTCATGTTAACACAGCGCTTTAGGCGCGCTTCAGGCCCCGTCACGCTTTTGAGCGGCTCCGAGTGCGACCCAGCCGGCGTCGGGCCGGAAGCGCGCGCCGTAGCGTGCGGCGAGCTCCTCGAGCCGCGTCACCACCGCGCTCACGCCGCGGGTGCGGGCGTAGTGCAGCGGACCGCCGCGGAAAGGCGCGAAGCCGGTGCCGAACAGCACTGCGGCATCTGCCAGGTCGGGGCTCTCCACGACACGCTCGCGCAGGCAGGCGACGCACTCGTTGAGCATCACCAGAATGAGTCGATCGATGAGGTCCGGTGGTGCGCTCACGCCCCCGGCTGCGGTTTTGACGGCCTTGCCCTCGCGCCACAGGTAGAAGCCCTCACCGCTCTTGCGACCGAGCTTGCCGGCCGCACGTAACTCGTTGAGTCGCGCAATCTCGGTCACCGGGCGGCCGAGCTCCTGCGCGATGATCTCCCCGACATGCGCGGCGACATCGAGCCCGACCACATCGACCAGCTCGATCGGCCCCATCGGCATGCCGAAGCTCACGGCCGCCTGATCGATCAGCGCCATTGGCACGCCCTCCTGGGCGGCGAGCATCGCCTCGTACAGGTAGGGTGTCAGGACACGGTTCACCATGAAGCCTGGCGCGCTGCGGCACGGCACCGGCAGCTTGTCGAGCCGGCGGGCAAAGCCCGTAGCCGTCTGCACCGCCGCGGACGCCGTGCGCTCGGCGTGCACGATCTCGATGAGCGGCATCTGTGCCACCGGGTTGAAGAAGTGCAGTCCCACGAGCCGCTCGGGGTGCGCGAGGCTCTGGGCGAGTGGCTCGAGCATGATGCTCGAGGTGTTGGTCGCAAGCACGGTGCCGGGCTTCATGCGTGGCTCGATGCGCGCATACAGCTCGCGCTTCGCGTCGAGATTCTCGAAGATGGCTTCGATCACCAGGTCCGCAGCCGCGACTCCATCGCCGGCGACATCGGCACGCAGCCGCCCACGCGCCGCGGCATTCTTGGCCGGATCGCGCACCCGCTTGTCGAACAGCTCCTGCGCACGCTTCAGCGCCGGCTCGATGAGCTCCGCCGCGCGGTCCTCGAGCGTGACGCTGAAGCCGCGCAGCGCCGACCAGGCGGCGATGTCCCCGCCCATGACCCCGGCGCCGACCACGTGCACGTTGCGGATCTCAGCGCCGCTCCTGGCGCCGGAACTCTTGAGCGCATCCTGCAGCAGGAAGACACGCACCAGGTTGCGCGAGGTCTCGGTCGTGAACAGATGCGCGATCGAGCGCGCCTCCGCCTCGAAGGCGGCCCGGCCGTGGGCACCGTAGCGCGACCACAGGTCGATGATGGCGTAGGGTGCCGGATAGTGCTCGCGTGGCGCGCGGCGTGCGACCTGACTGATGAGCGTGCGCCGCACGAACGGCCGCACGGGCGCAAAGCTCAGTAACCGCTCACGCGGCGGGGCCCGCCGGGGCGCGGGGGCGCGCAGGACCAGGTCGCGGGCGGCGCCGCGCAACTCTGCCTCGGAGACGAGCCGATCCACGAGTCCGGCGCTCAGGGCCTTGTCGGCGCGCAGCGGCTTGCCGCTCAGCATCATCTCCATGGCGACGCGCACGCCGGCTACCTGCACCGAGCGCACCGTGCCACCAAAGCCCGGGTGAATCCCGAGCAGAACCTCCGGGAGACCGAGCGACAGCCGCTCATCGGCGACCGCCACCCGGTAACGGCAGGCGAGGGCGAGCTCCAGGCCCCCGCCGAGCGCAAAGCCGTGAATGGCGGCGACCGTGGGAAAGCGCAGCGCGGCGAGGCGATTCATGACCTCCTGGCCGCGGTGGATCAGCTCGTAGCCGCTCGCCTCGTCCGCGAGGCCCGTGAATTCCTTGATGTCGGCGCCGGCGACGAAGCCGCTCTTCTTGGCCGAGATCAGCACGGCGCCACTTGGCCGATCCTGCTCCAGTGCCCCGAGCAGCTCATCGAGCTCCACGAGCACGCCGGCGGAAAGCACGTTGGCGGAAGTCCCGGGCTTGTCGAG
>JAFAKO010000025.1 GCA_019235245.1 Gammaproteobacteria bacterium | reverse complement strand
GCCACCAGCTTCTCGGCCATGCGCACCGCGTCCGGCGTATCGCGCATCACCACGACGCTGGTGCGCTCATCGATGAACATGGTCTTCGCACCGAGCACCGTCTTCAGCATGCTCTCGACGTCCTTCGGGGCGGAGTTCGTCAGGTAGAACGTGCGCACGATCTGCTGCTCGTAATCCTTCTGCTTCGCCGCGATGTTCGGATAGATGAGCACCATGTTGTCGGCGAGGATCTGCCGGGCGAGGGCGTTCTGATCCAGCACCAGGTCGATCGCCTGCTCCACCGGGACGTCGGTCACGAAGATCGTGGTCTTGGTGTCGCCCTTGACGTCCTTGTCGAGGATGAAGTTGATGCCGGTCTCGCGCGACAGCACCTCGAACACCATCTTGGTCGGCGCATCGCGCAGCTGCAGGGTGACGCGGTGGTTGTCGCGCGTCTTCAGGTGCGGCGCGGCCGAAACCGGCGAGCGCGCCGCGTTGATGCGCGCCTCGAGCTCCTGCGCCGGTGCATAGCCCGGGTCGTCCTGCAGCACGCTGCGCACCTTGGCCTCGGCGCCGTCATAGTCCTTGCGGTCGAAGTCCTTGTTCGCCAGCGCCACCAGCCCGCTGTGCCGGGTGTCGCCCTCGAGGGCTGCGAGCCCGTGCTGCGCCCGGTCGTTGCCCGGGTCGATTGCCAGCACGCGTCGATACGCGCCGGCGGCAACATCCAGTTGGTGCGTACCGCGGGCGGTGTCGGCAATGTTGAGCAGCGCCAGCACCGCCGCTTCGCGTCGCGTGGCGTAGTCGAAACGATAGGACATGTTGTGCGGATCCGCCTGGGCGGCCTGTTGCAGCAGCGCGAGGCCGTGCTCGTATTGGCCGCTCTCCACGGCGTTGAGGCCTTCCTGGTGGAGCCGCGCGGCCGCGCACCCCGCGAGAATGACCGTTATGAGAATTGCGCCGGCTGTGCGGCACCATGAGTTCCTCACGGAGCGCCTCCTGTAGGAAGTTGTTGTTGTTGGTTGAGGGGCTTGTACGTGAAGACCAGTTGCCCGTTGCTGAAAGAGTCGATCGTGTACGTGTTGTCGATCGTGTCGCCGACATGCACGTCGTAAACCTTGTCGCCATTGGTGAGGAAGAACACCTGCGGCGAGCCGTTCGGCGTATAGCTGCCCATGAAGGTGAATGGCAATGGCGGCGCGGTCGGCTTCGGCGGCACGACCGGCTCCATCACCACCGGGGCGGGCGGCGGGGGCGGCGGCGGCACGTACCAGGAATGCGGCGCGAACAGCGAGGCGGCTGCCGGCTGCTCGGCGACCCGGTGCGCCAGCTGCATGAGCGAGCTCGCGAGCGGCACCGTGCTGCCGGAGGCGGCCGGGTGCGCCACGTGTGCGGCCGACGGGGCCGCGGCGCGCGCCGGCTGTACCGCGTCGGGATCCTTCGGGCCGAAGACGATCCAGGCGGCGATCAGCGCTGCGCTGCCGGTGAGCCATTTGCCGCGTCGCGTGAGGTTCATGGTTGTGCCTCGCCACGCACGAAGATGACGAACTCGACGTCGGCGTTGACGACCTGCTCACCGACCGCCTTGCGCTCGAGCCGCAGCTTCGAGAGGGAAGCCGCCGGCACGGCGGTGAGCGTCCCGTTGATGAAGGTACGGACCGCCGGATAGCCGGCTACGACTGGAAACTCCACGTCGTAGCGTCCGATCGAGCCGGTCTTCGGCGGCTCGTACTGATAGCGGCCCTTGTCGATGGCGACGCCGGCGGACTGCGCCTGGGCGTAGATCTGACCGATCACGGCCGGTATCTGCGCGCGCGTCGGGAGCGAGGCTACCAGGTTCGGCACGGCTTGCTCGATGCTGGTGCTGGCGGCCGGATGCAGCGCCCGCACCAGGTCGCCGTGCAGGCCATGCAGCGCCTGCTGCGCCGGGAGTAGCACGGTGATGGCGATCGCCACCGCTGCGACGCAGGCGGCGAGTCCCGCCTGGCCCGCCACCCCGAGGCGTGTGATCTGGTACTGCAATTGCGGCAGCAGCTCGCCCGCCGCCCGCTGAAGCGGTGCGAGCGGGCTGGCGGCCGTGTTCGCCGCCACCGGCACCGCGGCGGTCCGCGCGGGCTGGTAGACGCTCGCCGGCACGGGCAGCGCCACCGGAGTGGCGACCCGCACCTCGCTCTCGGCCTCCAGCACCACGACGGGCTCGGCCTCCTCGGCCGCAGTAACCGGTTCGGGTGTATGTGGAGTGGATTCCAACGTGCTCATGGCTGCCTCCACTCGGCACTCAAGGCAAAGCGTACGGGCCGCTGCGGGTCTTCGCTGCGCACCTCGTGGCTGTCGAGCATCGGGTAGCGCAGCAGCAGGCTGGTCTGCAGCCGGCTGACGTAGGCGAGCACCCGCGGCAGATCGCGCGACTCGCCGGTGACGTGCACGAGGTGCTTGGCCTCATCAGGCTCGACCGAGAGCAGCGCGATGTCGCTCGCCGAATCGTGGCTCGCGCCTTCGAGCTCCGCGAGCAGGTGCGTCCAGGGTGTGCCGAGCTCCCGCACCACGCCGCCCGCCTCGGCGGAAAGTCCGGCGTTGCGCTTTTCCTGCGCCGGATCGCGCCGGTTACGGTGGTTCGCGTCAGCCAGCCTGGACTCCACTCCGGCGCGCGCCGCCTCGAGATGCCGGTACTCGAAGAAGGCCCCGATGCTCGCCAGCACCCCGACGATGAGCAGCGCCGCACCGACGACGGTCTGCGGCCGCCGGCGGCCGGAAAAATCGACACTGATGAGAGGCGGCCCGCTCATGCGGCCATCCTGCGGGTCCGGGCGAGGCGCTGCAGTGTCGTCAGCTCCGTCCCGGCATCCTCGAGCCATTGCAGACCGCCCGGCTCCGTGTTGCCTGAGGCGGCCGCTGCGATCTCGCGCCATGCCTGTGGCGCCTCGACGTACACCTTGCCCTCCTCGGGCACCTGGCTCGCCAGGCGGCCGAAGGTCTGCAGACGTTTCAGCTCGCGCGTCCAGTCGGTGCCGATGCGCACCGCGTGCACCCGGTCCCAGCCGTGCCGCGCAACGCGGGCCGCCGCCATCGAGCCCTGCTCGATGCTCACGAACCAGGCGTTCGCGAGTGGCAGGGCGTGACGCCAGGCTGCGTAAGAAGCCACGAGCTGCGATTGCAGTGACAGGACGCGGCAACCCTGCGCGAGGCACACGCTGCGGACTGCGGCGATCAGCTCACCGGAAATGGCACACGCCACGCGCGGTGCCCGCGGCGGCGCCTCCGAGATGCGCACCTCCCAGCCGCTCACCGCCTCGCCATACATGCTGCCGAGGAGCTGCCGGCCGTGGGCGATGCGCTCCTCGCTCGAGCTGAGCGCCGCCACCCAGGGCACGATGGCGTAGCGGGCCCAGTGGTCCGCCAGCACGATGTGGATGCGCGAGGCACGCCAGGGCTCCTGCGCGAGGAGCGCGCCGAGTGCCTCGACCGGGCCGCTCCAGGACTCGTCCTTGACGTTCTCGAAGCGCCGCTCGTGCTCGGCGGCCAGGCGCGGCTGCACGCCCCGCTGCATGCGCACCAGGCACAGGTGATGAGGCGAGAGATATGCTCCGACCTCGTCACGCCATAATGGTGACACGGTTGACCTCCTCGACCGTAGTGAGTCCCTGGCGTACCAGATCGAGCGCCGCGCTGCGGATCAGCCGCACTCCTGCCTGCCGCGCCAGCTCCTTGAGCTGCCGCACCGGCACGCGGGCCACGATCGCCTCGCGGATCTCATCGTTCAGCACCATGAGCTCGCCGACCGCCTTGCGGCCGTGGTAGCCGGTACCGCGGCAGTGACCACAGCCACGGCCCTTGCGGAACCTGAACGAAGCGCTCATTACCACCGACACCCGCGACTCATCGAGCAGCTCGCGCGAGGGCAGGTAGGATTCGCTGCACTGCTCGCACACGATGCGCACCAGGCGCTGCGCCAGCACCGCCGACAACGCCGACACGAAGCCGTGTGAGTCGACGCCCATGTGCACGAAGCGGCTGACGACGTCGAAGACGTTGTTGGCGTGCACGGTGGTGAATACCAGGTGGCCGGTGAGGGCCGACTGGATCGCGATCTGTGCGGTCTCCGGATCGCGGATCTCGCCCACCATGATCTTGTCGGGATCGTGGCGCAGGATCGAGCGCAGCCCGCGGGCGAAGGTCAGGCCCTTCTTCTCGTTGACCGGAATCTGCAGCACCCCCGGCAGCTGGTACTCGACCGGGTCTTCGATGGTGATGATCTTGTCGCGCCCGGTCTGGGTCTCGGAGATGGCCGCGTACAGTGTCGTGGTCTTGCCGCTGCCGGTCGGGCCGGTGACCAGCAGCATGCCGTAAGGCAGCGCGCTCACGCGGCGCAGCTGCGCGATGATGCCGTCCTCGAAGCCGAGCACGTCGAGGCGCAGGCCGCTCATCTTGGTGAGCGCCTGCTTGTCGAGGATACGCAGCACTGCGTCCTCGCCGAAGATGCTGGGAATGATCGACACGCGGAAGTCGATCGGCCGGCCGTTGACCGCGATCTTGAAACGCCCGTCCTGCGGAATGCGCCGCTCGGCGATGTCGAGCTCCGACATCACCTTGATGCGCGAGATGATCTGCTCGGCGAGCTCCACGCCGCGCACCGTGGCGATGTCGGCGAGCACCCCATCGAGGCGGTAGCGCACCAGCAAGCCGACGGCGCTCGACTCGAGGTGGATGTCGCTGGCACTGGCGCGCAACGCGTCGTAGACGGTCGAGTGCACGAGGCGCACGACCGGACTCGTGTCCTCGCTGATCCTGACGTAGGAGAGATTGTCGACCCCCTCCTCGCGCTTGGCGCCTTCCTGGGTGGCCGGCAGCACCGAGTCGATCGCCCGCAGCGCCTCGGCGCTGCGCGCGATCAGGTTGGCGAGCTCCTCGCGCGCGGCCAGCGCCCATTCGAGCGGCGCGGTGGTCCGCAGCTCGAGCCAGCCGCGCAGCAGCTGGTCGAAGGGGTCGGTGAATATCGCGATCAGCCGCTCCTGCTCGTGCACCACGACGCAGTGACGGCGCGTGGCATCGGCGGGCGGCAGTACCGAGAAGTCAGGCACCAGCTGCCTGAGCTCCGCGGCCGGGATGAAGCGATAGTCGAAGGCCTGCGCGAGCGCCTGCGCATAGGCATCGCCCCCTAGACCGCTCGCCTCGGCGAGCACCTCGTAGGCAGGACGGTTGGAGCGCTCGGCTTCCTGCATGGCGCGCGCGATCAGCGCCTCGTCTATGCCGCCGGCTGCGACGGCACGGATCGCTGCGGCCGGCGCCGCAGCGCTCGCCTCGACCGCCGTCGTGGCCGGATCCGCGCCGCGCTCCTCGCGCGCCGGATCCTCCCGCAAAGTGTCCACCGCTGCGTTCATCGGATGCTCCCCGCGAGCTGGAAGATCGGGAAGTACATGAGCACCACGATCACCCCGATGATGAGGCCGATCACGATCATGAGGATCGGCTCGATGAGTCGCGTCACCACCGCCACCCAGCGCGCCAGCTCCTCGTCACAGAAGTCGGCGATGCGCTCCATCATCTCGCCCATGTTGCCGCTGCGCTCGCCGACCCGCAGCATGCGCGCCGCTACCGGGGTGGTGAGCCCATGGCGCTCCATGGCCTCACCGAGCGACTGACCCTCGGTTACCGCGCGGGTCGCCGCGGCGTAAGCGGTGCGCGAGCTCGCTCGCACGACACCCGCCGACATGCGCAGCGCGGAGACCGCCGGGATGCCACCGCGGATCAGCATGCCGGCGGTGCGGTACAGGCGCGCGAGCTGATAGACGTGCAGCTGCCGGCCCACTGCCGGGATGCGCGCGATCCAGGCGCCCACCGTAGCCCGCAGCGCCGGCCGCGACAGCGCATAACCTGCGCCGACCAGCGCCGCCACCAGCGCGGTGACCACCAGCCCGACGTGCGCATCGAGCAGCTGCCCCCATTGCAGCAGCAGGCGCGAGGCGAACGGCAGGTCGGTGCCGACATCCTCGTAGATGCTGCTGAAGCGCGGCACCACGTAACCGAGCAGGAACAGTGTCACGAGCAGGCCCGCCACCAGCAGCACCGCCGGGTAGATGCAGGCATTCACGAGTGTCTTGCGCAGCGTGTCGGCCTGCTGCTGGTAGGCGATATAGCGCGTCAGCGCCTCGCGCAGCGCACCGGACTTCTCGCTGGCGCGCACCGCCGCGACGTACAGGTCCGGAAAGGTCGCCGGGTGCTCGGCGATCGCAGTGGCGAGCGTCTGACCTTCGTAGAGACGCAGCAGTATCCGCTGGATGATCTGCTGCGTGGCGCTGTTGGATTCCTTCTGGGCGAGCGCCTCCAGCGCCTCGACCAGCGACAATCCCGCATCGAGCAGCGACACCAGCTGCTGACTGAATACCGCGACCTGCAGCTGCGGGGTCTGCCACAGGCGCCGCAGGCTGCGCACCGGCTCGAGCGATATGACCCGCAGGTTGCGCAGCGCGATCTGCCGGCGCGCATCGGCCTCGTTGACCGCATCGATGACGGATGAGCTGACGCCGGAGAAATCATCGAGGACCTTGACGCGAAACTCCACCGCCGTCACCAGTTGGTGATGTCTTCGTCCTCACCCGTACCACCGGGCTGACCGTCGCGGCCGTAGGACATCAGATCGAAGTCATTCTGGTGGGTGCCCGGCTGGGCGTATATGTAGGCATGTCCCCACGGATCCAGCGGGACGGCCTTCTTGAGGTAGGGACCCGCCCAGTTGGTCATCCCCGCGGGAGCGGCGTTGAGTGCCGCGAGCCCCTCTTCGGTGGTCGGTAGCCGCCCGACATCGAGGCGGAACTGCTCGAGCGCCTTGTCGAGCGCATCGATCTGCGCGTGTGCGGCCTTGACGCGCGACTTGCCGACCTGGGCGAAGTAGCGCGGCGCGACGAACCCGGCGAGCAGGCCGATGATGACCATCACCACCAGCAGCTCGAGCAGAGTGAAGCCGCGGCCGCGCCGTCGACGGTCTACGAAATGATGCATGGTGAGCATTGCCCTGCTACCCGAGCTGGATGTGACTCGGCGACCCCCGTTTGCGTCCATGGTCGTGAAACCCGCCCCAGACCGACAGTGGGCCGGCGCTCTAGCCCCGCGGGTAGAAGCACCTAAGGCCGGGGTGGGGATTTGCTGTAGCTCAGCCCGAGCGCTCCTGCGAGAGGAGCGACCGATAAATCTTCAGCACCGTGGGCACGTAGTGGCGGGTCTCGGCGAAGGGCGGGATGCTGTGGCCGTAGCGCTCCACGGCGTCTTCGCCGGCGTTGTACGCGGCGAGTGTCAGCTCCAGGTCGTTACCATAACGGGTGAGCAGGTCCCGCAGATAGTGCACGCCCGCCTTGATGTTCTGCTCCGGATCGAAGGCATTGGCCACGCCGTAACGGCGCGCGGTCGCGGGCCGCAGCTGCATCAGGCCGATGGCGCCGCGATTGGAGACCGCGTTGGGATTGAAGGCGGATTCCACCACGATGACCGCGCGCACCAGCTCCGGGCGGACCGAGTGCGAGCGCGCCGTCCGCTCGATGACGGCATCGTATTGCGCCGATTTGGCCAGCCAGTTGGCCGCGCCGCTCGCGGGCCGTTCCTCGGGTGGGCTCGCCAGCAGCAGGCGGTAGCGGGCATCCACCGGAACATTTGTGAAGTGCGTCACACCAGCAGAATCGACGAAACTGTAGATGTCTGCATGGGCCACGCCGACGGCCCCGGCCGCAAGCAGCGAGGCAGCGAGCTGGGTCAGGCCGGCGGAACGCATGCCGCCCTTTTACTCCGGATCGGGGCATGCGGCAGGTAGGGTAAGCCTTTAGGGCGATGCGGTATTGCTACCCATTGCCCGGCACCGTGGACCCGGAGCAACGGAAAAAGCGCACAAGAACAGCTATACGCGCGAAGCAACTGGAGGCATGATTGCGCTACGGACCGAGCTCGACAATCGACAATAACGCACGGACCGCCGATGTGGGTGCAGTGGAGCCAGTAGGAAGCGGCAGCAATCCGGGACGGAACCGTCCGCGGGCCAGCGAGGAGCAACCCGTGCGACAGCCAATCCGTCGCCAGCCCGACGTTCAGGGCGGGGCAAACCCGGCGCGCATCGTTCTCGTCGAGGATCACGTGATCCTCCGCGACGGGCTGCGCGCGTTACTCGAGGTAGAGGCGGACCTGCAGGTCGTCGGTGAGGCCGCCACCGCTGCCGAGGGCGTACGGGTCGCCCGCGCCTGCAGCCCGACGCTGGTCATCACCGACCTGGCGATGGCCGGAGGACTCGGGCTGCGCACCATCGATGAGCTGCGCAGCGCCTGTCCCGGCGTGCGGGTGCTGGTGCTCACCGCCTACTGCACCGACGAGTACATCCACGCGGCCCTGAATGCCGGGGCCGATGGCTATGTGCTCAAGGATGCGAGCCGTGCGGAGCTCATGCACGCGGTGCGGGTCGTCGTCTCCGGCCAGAAATATTTCTCCGAGCCGGTGTCGGCGCGACTGGTGTCGACCTACCTGCGGCGCAACGAGCCGGTCGCGGCAGGCGCGCCGCGCATCACCGAGCGCGAGCGGCAGGTACTGACGCGCGTCGCCCTCGGGGAAACCAACAAGCGCGTCGCCATGGCACTGCGACTCAGCATCAAGACGATCGAGAAGCATCGGGCCAACCTGATGAGGAAGCTCGATCTGCACAACACTGCGGCGGTCACGCTGTTCGCGGTCCGCAACGGCATGCTGCCGGCCGCCGAGGCCGAAGAGGCCGAGCCCCGGGAGAGCAACGCCGGCTGAGGCGTCAGTCCGCCGCCCGCCACGCTACTTCCGGGCCGTCGGGCTTGGTCGACTCGGCGGCGGCAAGGTGCCACTCGATGCGGGCATGACTGCCCACACCGGAGTCTCCCGAGGAAAGTGTGAACTGGCCGCCGGTCATCTCGGCACGCTCGCGCAGGTTGTGGATACCGCGACCCGAGCGCAGCGCCGGCGGCGAAGGGTTCCTGCCGAGGCCGACGCCATCGTCGTTCACCTCCAGCACCAGGCGATCGACGCGCCGCGACAGCGACACCATCACCTTGTGAGCCTGCGAGTGCTTGGCGACATTGTTGAGCAGCTCCTGCACGCTGCGGAACACCGCCGTCCCCAGCCGCTCGGGCACGTCGACATCGCGCACCGACACCGCCTCCTGCAGCTGCAGCGCCGGGTAGCTCTGCGCGAATTCGCGACAGAACCACGACACCGCGGACGCCGCACCGAGGTCATCGAGCACCGCCGGCCGCAGGTTCATGGCAATGCCGCGCAGCTCCTCGAGCACGTCCTGCAGCCCGGTGACCGCGCGCCGTAGCACCTGACGCTGTGCCTCCGGGATACGCGCCTCGAGCGCGAGCTCGATGCGCTCGAGACTGTACTTGATGGCGCTCAGCTGCTGACCCACCGAGTCATGCAGCTCGCGAGCGATGCGCTTGCGCTCGTTTTCCTGGGTGGCGATCTGCTGGCGCGACAGGAGCTCCAGCTCGTTGCGCGAGCGGCGCAGCGCCTGCTCGGCGGCCGCCCGCCGCATGATCTCGTTCTGAAGGTCGCGATTGGCATCGGCGAGCTCGTCGGTGCGCAGCCGCACGCGCATCTCCAGCTCGGCGTTGAGGGCATGCAGCGCCTCGCGCGCCAGGTGCAGCGCGGTGACATCGGCGACGATCGCCACGGCGAAGCAGTCGGTGCCGACCGCCTCCTCCCCCACCGAGGTCATCGGCCGCAAGGTCACCGACAGCGCCCGCCCCAACATCGCATCACGCAGCTCGAACTCGCGCACCTCGCCGCTGCGGGCCGCGGATTCCGCGCTCTCCAGCGCTGCCTTGAGCGCACAAGCTTCGGCCGCGCACTCATCGTGCAGCAAGCCGTGCAGATCGCGCCCCAGCACATTGGTGATCGAGCCGAGATTCCAACGCTCGACGACCCGGTTCACGCGCATCACGCGGCCGGCGGAATCGAGCAGCCCGATCAGATCGGGCAACGCATCGACGGTGGTCTCCCATTCGAACTTCGCGCGCGCGATCGAGGCCCGCACCCGTTGGGTGTCGGACAGCACATCGGTCGGTTGTGTGCCGCGCTCGCGCTCTGTTGTCATGCTGCCTCCCCCGTCCGAGCAGTGTGCGAGCTTCCCCCCTGCGAAGGGCGCGCACAAGCTGCCTCCGGATTGCGACACCACGCCGTGTGCCCACACAAACAGCACATTGCGGGCCCGGGATACATCATAATCGCGGCGCGCCGCGAACGCGCGACTGGAGTAGTATCGCAGCACTGCATGGGAGGGAGGGACACGACGCAGCGATCGGTAGGGAAATGTCGTAGAGAATTTCCACTGATCTTGGCCTAACCTGCGCTTCGTGGTCTCAACACACACTACTGTCGAGCAGCCGCCCGAAACGGCCTCGGCGGTCGCGCCCACCACGGTTATTCCGCCGATGCTGCCGGTGCCGGTGGCTGCGCCTGCCGATTTGCCCACCGCCGGAGTGCGCCGCCGCACCACCACGGTGCTGCTTATCGATAACCCGGGAATTCCGCGTGACGGACTGTGCGCGCTGCTCGAGAGCGACAGCGCGCTGGAGGTCATCGGCGTGGCGTCGGGCCGCCGCGAGGCCGTGCGGGTACTGCGCGCCGCGCAGCCCCACGTGGTGGTGATCGACCTGTCGGTCGACCTGTTGCAGGGCCGCGAGACGATCGTCCACATCAAGCGCCGCTGGCCGCGCGTCGGGGTGCTGGTATTGATTCAGCCCGGGCGGGAGCACATCGAGAGTGCGCTGCGGGCCGGCGCCGACGGTTACGTGCTGCTCGATGAGGAATGCGCCGAGCTGTTCAACGCGGTGCAGCGTATCGCCTCCGGCCGAGGCTACATCAGCCCGGCGACCCTCGATCGCATGGTTACGTCCTATCGCTCGGGCGGCGATGGCGGCGCGCCGCGCTCGCCGGCCCCGGAGGTGCTCACCGGGCGCGAGCGCGAAGTGATTGCCATGATCGCCAAGGGCTACCGCACCCGTGAGATGGCGCAGATGCTGTGCCTCAGCCACAAGACGGTCGAGAAACACCGCGCCAACCTGATGCGCAAGCTCGGATTGCGCTCGGCCGCGGCCGCGGCCGCCTATGCCATCACTCACGGTCTCGGCGGAGCCGCCGAGGGGCGCGCACGCTGACTCGGCTCTCCCGCCCACCGGGCCCGCGAGCTACGCGTGGAGACTGATCGCCCCGCCGGCGGCGCCGCAATGCGACATATTCACTGACGGACACCGGATCCGTACCATGTGGCAGTCGTGTCCTGCATCGTGTCCTTTTAGTGCCCGTCCGACCCACCCAGCGAGCCTGGCGGGCCTGCCTGCCGGTAGCGGCCGCCTGCGTGCTGCTCGCATCGGCCGCGCGCGCCGACAGCCCGCGGGAGTATCTGGATGAGGAGACCGGCGCCACGGTTACGGTCGTCGATCGGCCGCTGCTGTTCGAATACCCGCGGCGCGATGTGGCGGCGAACGCCCATGACTATGCGACGCTGGTCGCCGCCTCGCTCAACCGCGGTGGCAAGGTCGACTACGTGCTGATCGTGTACTTCTGGTCGACGGTCGATCCGCGCCTGCGGCAGGACCCGCTGCCCTCGGCCGAGCCGCTGGTGCTGCAGGCGGACGACCGCCGCATCTCCCTCAAGCTCCGCGGACATTCCGCGCACGAGGCAGGCATCGGGGTTCCGGTGCACGCACCGCCGGTCGGCAACCCCGTGCCCAATGTCTACGGAACCGACCTCGCTACGGTGCGCTTCATCGCCGCAGCGCGCCACCTGGCGCTGGTCACCGACACCGACGGCACCACTCTCGGCTACGAGCTATGGGAGGATCGTCGCGAGGACCTGCGCGCCTTCGTGCGCCACATGAGCGGTGCCGACTGAGGCGGGAGGGTCCCGGTCACTCCTCCCAGAGCAGCGGGAACAGCGGATGCGCCATTGGCTCCCCGGCCGGCAGCTGCGCCGCGAGCCCGGGGAATTCCGGCGAGGTGGCCCAGCGGCGCGGCGCGTGCCGGATGTCATCGCCGAGCAGCCGCACCGAGAACACCCGTCGCCGGCGGCCGCTCTCCACCCCGGCCGCGGCATGCAGCGTCAGCATGTGAAAGCACACCGCATCTCCAGGCTCGAGCTGCCAGCCGAGTATGCGGAAGGCGCTGCGCCGCGCCTCGATGTCCGGCAGATCCTCGAGGCTCCCTTCCGGAAACCAGCGCGCCTGCGCGTCACGGAAGGCACGCGGCATGAGCCACGGCCCGCGGTGCGAGCCGGCGACGAACTCGAGCGTCGACTCCCGGCTCACCGGATCCACCGGTATCCAGAAGCTGCAGTTCTGGCGGCCGCTGATGTTGTAATACGGCTGGTCCTGGTGCCACGGAGTACGTTGTCGCGTGCCCGGCTCCTTGGTCAGCATGTGATCGTGATACAGCCGTGCACTGCGGCTGCGCATGAGCGCAGCGCCGGCCCGGCCGAGCGCCGATTCGAATATCACCCGGGCGTAGCGGGCGTTCTCCTGCCAGCAGCAGAAATCCTCGATGAACCACCCCGGGTCATCACGGTCACTCGCCACCTTGGCACGCGGGCTCGGGCGCGCGAGATTCTCCTCAATCCCGGCGCGCAGCAGCTCGATCTGCTCTGGACTCAACAGTTGCCGCAGTACGATGGCACCGTCGGTCTGAAAGGATTCGACCTGTTGGGCCGACACCGGGCAGATCGCGGCGTGCATGCGCGCCGCCGCGTCAGCGCGCCCGCAGCGCACGGCGCGCGGCCGCGAGGAACTCGCGCCGCTCGACCTCGGAGGCGATTTCCCCGCCGAGCCGCGCCAGCAGCTCCTCGAGGCCGGAAGAGCGCGGCGCCGCCCGGTGCACCAGGTGCCGCGCAACCGGCCCGATGAAGCGCGCGAGCTCGCCTTCGAGCCGGGCGAGCATCGCGGCATCGAAGCCCCCGGTACCGGCCACGCGCGGCGTCCCATGAGCGCCCTCCGGCGTCCACTCCGCGCCCGGCGCCGTCGCGAGCAGCGTCTTCACGTACGTGGTGAGGTGCGCGTAGTACGGCTCCAGCGGCGGTGGAAAGGCATCGAGCCAGTGCTGGGTGCTGAGGAAGAACTCGAGGCTGCGTGCCGGCAGGACATCCTCCACGCGGAATGGCAGGACGCGCACGCGCCGATGCACCGCACGCTCGACCTCGCGGCACACCTGCGGTGAGCCATTCGAGCTCGACGAGAACACCAGCACCATGAGGCACGCGCGGGCTATCGCTTCGATGATCTGCTCGGCCCATTCGCTGCCCGGTGCTACGTCGCGCGGCGCGATCCAGCAGGGGACTTCGTGTTGCTCGAGATGCGCGACGACCGCGAAAGCCGTATCGCGGTCGGGCTGCGAATAGCTGACGAACACGGGACCGGACATGTGCGTCAGGTATCCAGCAGCTTCAACGCCTTGTCGAGGCTCTTGCGCATACGGTCGAAATCACGGGCGAGCATGGCGATCTCGGTGGCGCCCGCTGGTGCGAACTCCGGCGCGCTGTTGTCCCCGACACTGACACGGTCGGCGATCGCGGCCATGCGGCGGATCGGGCGCACCACTAGCGCGTACAGTACCAGATCCACCACCAGCAGCAGGCTCACGAAGATGGCGAGCAGCGAGGCGAGAAAAGCACGGAAAGCCTGCTGCGCGCGCGCCTGCGCGTGCGCCACCGGCACCGACACCACCTGCGCACCGACCACATCGCCCGGCTGCCAGCCATAGCCGTTGTCCGGGCCATAACGCGCTATGATCGTTGCCGGCGCGCTGCTCGCCGGCCCGTGGCAGGAGAGGCAATCGGCGGTGGCGCGTATCGGTTTCGCGAGGTACAGCGATGGACCGAGCGGTGTATCGCGTTGCCCGGTGATCTGGTGCGTGGCCGGGTCGTTCCTGAAGCGCTCGATGATGTCCGCCTGCCAGTCGTTGGCACGGTCGCGGGGGTTGCTGGGATTGAGCGTCGCCTCGCGGTACGCATATTCTGGATGGCTGGCGTGCAGGCGCAGGAAGTGCTCGGTGGCCGCATAAAAGGGGATGCTCTGCGGCAGAAAGTGCGTCTGCATCTGCGGCAGCAGCAGCGGCGCGATCTGGCTGGCGGTGTAATCGCGCGCCGCCAGCGCGCTGTCCATCATGAGCTCCGCCTCGCCACGAATCTCGTGCTCCGCATTGCTCTGCAGGAGCGCACGGCACGTGACGGCGGCGATCGTCGCCCCCACGGCGAACACCACCACGAGCACCAGATTGACCCGAACCAGCAGGCTCATGCCATCCCCCTTGTGCACGCCCGAACCCGGCATTGTGGCGAGGCCATGCCACCCGCACAATGACCGCGGATTTCCGCGAGACTCCGGTACGCCTGTGTATGTAGCGAGCTCCAGCGCGATCGCGAACTCACCGTTCATGGTGGGCATGTCGAGCCCTCGGGATCTCGACGCGTGAGCCGCCCGCGCGACCGCGGCCGCGCCGCGCGCACCACCGGCCCGGCGTTGGCACCACTGCCGCGCCTGGAGAGCCCCTGGCCGCCGCTCGAGATCCTCAGCGGCGAGCAGCTCGAGCGCGTCCTCGATGCGGCCTGGCGCGTCCTGCAGGAGGCCGGACTCGAGATCCGCAGCGCGGCGGCACGCGCGGTCTACCGCCGTGCCGGAGCGCTCGTCGATGAGCCGAGCGGAGTCGTGCGCATGGGACGCGACCTGGTCGAGTCGCAGCTGCGGCTCGCGCCCGAGCATTTCGTGCTGCACGCGCGCAACCCCGCGCGGCACCTGCACGTCGGTGGCCGGACCGTGAATTTCGGGCCGGTGAACGGCGCGCCCCACATCCGCGACCTCGAGGGCGGCCGCCGCTACGGCGACATCGAGGCCTTCCGTAACATTCTCAAGCTCACCCATGCGCTCGGCGTGCTGCACTGGCAGGGCGGCATCGTGGTCGAGCCGGTCGACCTGCCGGTGCCCATCCGTCACCTCCACACTTACCAGGCGCACATCGAGTGCGCCGACATCGTCTGGGCCGCGCGCGGCATCGGCGGAGTGCAGGCACAGGATGCGATCGCGATGTCGGCCATCGAGCACGGCTGCACGCCCGAGGCGCTCGCCGCGCGCCCGACACTGATGACCGTCACCAACGTCAACTCGCCCCGGCGCGTGGACGAGGAGATCCTCGACAACATCATGGTCATGGCCGCTCACGGCCAGTGCGTGGTCATCACGCCGTTCACGCTCATGGGTGCGATGGCTCCGGTGACCCTCGCCGGGGCGCTGGTGCAGCAGACCGCTGAGGCGCTCGGGGTCATCGCGCTCTGCCAGCTGGTGCGGCCGGGCACGCCGTGCGTGCTGGGAGGGTTCACCTCCAACGTCGACATGCGCAGCGGCTCCCCCGCCTTCGGCACGCCCGAGTACGTACAGGCGGTGCTCGCCGGCGCCCAGCTCGGCCGCCGGCTGAAGCTCCCGGTGCGCACCAGTGCGGTGAATGCCTCACCGGTAGTGGACGCGCAGTCGACCTACGAGACCGCCTTCTCGCTCCAGGCCGCCATACTCAGTCACAGCCATCTCATCAATCACGCCGCCGGCTGGCTGGAGGGTGGTCTGTCGGCATCGCTCGAGAAGATCGTGGTCGACGCCGAGCTGCTGCGCAACTGGGCCGAGATCCTCAAGCCTCTCGAGTTCAGCGACGACGATCTGGCAGTCGAAGCCATCAAGGAAATCGCCGCCGGGGGCCATTTCTTCGGCGCGGCGCACACGCTCGCGCGCTACCAGTCGGCGTTCTACCGGCCGTTGCTCTCGGACTGGTCGAGCTTCGAGGCGTGGACGCAGGCCGGCTCGCGCACCGCCACCGAGCGCGCGACGGGCATCTGGAAGAAGCTGCTGGCCGAGTACGTGCCGCCGCCGCTCGATCAGGCGGTGCGCGAGGCGATCGGCGACTATGTTGCGCGCCGCACCCGCGAGCTTGCCACGCCATCGGGGTGAGGACGCATGAGCGACTGGATCATGAATGCGCGCATGTACGCCGTGACTCCGGAGGCGGAGTCGCTATGGCGCGAGCTGCTCGCGCACATCGCGCGCGAGGCGCAGGTGCCGCTCACCTACATTCCTTATCCTGCGCCACGACCGCTCGAGGACCTGTGGTCGCGGCCGGACCTCGGAGCGGTCCTCATGTGCGGCTATCCGATCGCCATGCGGCTCGCGGCCGTGGTGCCGCTCGCCGCACCGATACCGAGCGCACCGTGGGCGGAGGGGCGCGCGCTGTACCGCACAGACCTTATCGTGCGGGACGATGCGCCCTACCGCACACTCGAGGACACCTTCGGCGGCCGTGCCGGCTGGACCGTCAGGCACTCACAGTCGGGGTTCAATGCCTTCCGCCACCACCTGCTCGCGCATCGCTCGGCGCAGCGGCCGAGGCTGTACGCGCAGGTGACCGGAGAGCTGATCACGGCGCGCAACGTGCTCGATGCCGTGCGCGAGCGTCGCATCGATATCGGACCGCTCGATGCCTACTGGCACCTGCTGGTGGCGCAGCACGCGCCGCAGCTCGTCGCCGGCGTGCGGGTGCTCGACTCCACGCCGTGCACGCCGATGCCGCCATTCGTCGCCGCCGCCGGCATGCCCCAGGAGCTGATCGCGCGGCTGCGCAGCGCGTTCGGCGGCGCCGCGGGCCGACCCTGGTTCGCGCCGTTCCGCTCCGCGCTGCTGCTCGCCGGATTCGAGGCCGTCGAAGCACGATCCTTCGAGCCGCTCCTGCAATGGGAGCGTGAAGCGTTAGACGCGGGATACGAGCTGCCGGCCTGAGGCGCCCGGCGCGCCGTTTTTCGAACGCTCCGGCGATAGTTAGTCATTCGACTAACAATCGCCCGAACGTGCGTCATCGCCAGCTGCCGGCACCCTAGGCGGCGTTACGGGTCTGCGTCGGCTCGATCGGCACCCGGTTCGTCGGATGCACGGGCGCATCGTGCGCACGGAACAGAAAGCGGCGCGCTACATCGAAGTAGCTGCGATAGACGAGCCCGCCATTCTCACGGATCAGGCGCTCGCGGTGGCGGCGGTAACGCGCCGGATAGTCGTACCACGGCACCCACGGCGCCTCGTGGTGCAGCGCGTGGAGGTTGTTGAAGAGGTACAGCGGTCCGAGTATCCAGGACCTCTCCACGACCGCGACGCGGTAACGCACCGGCGGGCGTGCCCGGTGCTCCGCGAATGAGCGCACCAGCGTGAGGCTGATTCCCGGGACCGCCATGGTGAGCAGGTACTTCCATAGGGGTATCCCGCAGACGACGCTCACCCACACGATCACCGGGATACACAACAGCAGGTGCTCGAGCCACAGGGCGCGCAGCCCCGGAGAATTGCGCCGCAGCGCAGGCCACTCCCCGCGCAGGAAGCGACCGACCGTCCAGAACGGGCCGATCGTCATCCGGCCGATGAGGGTCTGCTGGCCGCGCACGAGGGTGCGGCCGAGCGGGCTGAGCCGCGCCCAGTCGGCTGCGGTCCAGTAGTAGGACTCGGGGTCGTCGATCGGGTCGGTGAGACGCTCGTCCATGTGATGCGCCAGATGGCACTGCTCATAGCGCCGGTACGGCAGCCACAGTGACAGCGGCACGATGGCGAGCAGGCGGTTGAGGGCGCGCCAGCGTGTTGGATGGCCGTGCACCGTCTCGTGCTGCAGCGAGCCGTGCAGCGTAATGAGGACGGCCGTTACCGGAGCCACGATCCACAGCGGCCAGCGCCCGTACTCGAACGTCATGGTGAGCCAGGCGGAGTAGGTCGCCACGATCAGCAGCAGCGTCGGCACTTCGACCGCCGCACGACGCGGCGCCGCGCGCGCACCGCGCACGCCACGATCAGCCGCAGTCAGCTCGTAAGACCTCACCTCGGCAAACCCCCTTTACAGCCCCAGTGTACCCGGACTCGACCTACGCGTCGCCCAAGGCTGCGCTTTCGCGAAGGAGTTCTCAGTCGAGCGGTACCGCCCGGCTCACGCGGCGCTCGAGGGTGGCCAGGCCGTCGTACAGGAGCACCGCCATGAGCCCAGTTACGAGGCCGCCCTGGAGGATGAACGCCGTGTTGCTCGAGAGGAGTCCGGCGATGATCACCTCACCGAGCCCCTTGGCCGCCACCGTCGAGCCGATGGTCGCGGTGCCGACGTTGATCACCAGCGACAGGCGGATCCCTTCCAGGATGAGCGGCAGGGCGAGCGGCAGCTCGATGAGGCGCAGCCGCTCGCGCCCGCTCATACCCGTGCCGCTCGCTGCCTCCAGCACCGTTGGCGGGCAGCTGCGCAGTCCCGCGATGGTGTTCTCGAAGATCGGCAGCAGCCCATAGGCGAACAGCGCGATGAGCGTCGGTTTCTCGCCGAAGCCGACCAGCGGCACGGCCACCGCGAGCACTGCCACCGGTGGAAAAGTCTGACCGATGTTGACCAGCGTACGCGACAGCGGCAGGAACTGCGCGCCGGCGGGGCGCGTCACGAGGATGCCGAGGCCCACCGCGACCAGCGTGCTCGCCGCCGCGGCACAGCAGACGGTGCCGAGCTGCGCCAGCGCGAGCATCAGCAGATTCCCCTGGTCGTAGATCGGCGGTGCGCCATAGTGGGTAAGCGGCGCGAACACCGGCGCAAAGCGCCCGGGAAAGATGAGAAACGCGAGCAGCAGGCCGAGCGTGGTCCAGCGCAGGAGATTCGTGCCGGACATGCGTCAGGGACGCCCGCGCGCGAGTATCGCGGCAACATCGAGCTGCCCGCGCGCGCTACCATCCTCGCCGAGCACGGTCGCCGATGTCGCTCCGCTCCACAGGAGCTCCGACAACACCTCGCGCAGTGACGCCGATGCGGATACCCGCGGCCCAGCGGAGCTGCCGGGCACGGCCGCCTCCCCCGCGGTGGTGAGCGCGAGGAGCCGCAACGCCCGGTCGCTGATCCCGGTCATGCGGGCGACGAACGGATCCGCGGGTTGTGTAAGCAACACCGACGGGCGATCGAACTGCAGCACCCGGCCCTGACTCATGACCGCGACGCGATGACCGAGCCGGAACGCCTCGTCCATGTCGTGCGTCACCAGCACCACGGTCGTGCCGAAGCGCCGCTGTATCGCCAGCAGGTCCTCCTGTGCCTTGGCGCGGATGATCGGGTCGAGGGCCCCGAACGGCTCGTCCATCAGCAGCACGCCCGGCTCGGCGGCGAGTGCCCGCGCGACCCCGACCCGCTGCTGCTGGCCGCCGGAGAGCTGGTGCGGAAAGGCGCCCGCATAGAGTGCGGGATCGAGCTGGAAGATCCCGAGCAGCTCGCTGACGCGCGCACGGATGCGGTCTTCCGGCCAGCCGAGGAGGCGCGGCACGGTGGCCACGTTCTCCGCCACGGTGCGGTGGGGAAACAGGCCGTGACCCTGGATGGCGTAACCGATGCGCCGGCGCAGCAGGTGCGCCGGCTCGCTGCGCGTGTCCGCTCCATCGAGCAGCACCCGGCCGCTGGTCGGCTCGACCAGGCGGTTAATCATCCGCAGCAGGGTCGACTTGCCCGAGCCCGAGGTGCCGACGATCACGGCGATCGAATTGCGCTCGACGCACAGCGACACCCGGTCGACCACGGTCGTCGACCCGTACTGCTTGGTGAGGTTCTCGATCTGGATCACGCTGCGGCTTCCCTGCCCGCGGATGGAGTCCGCTCGAGCACCTCGATCAGCGCATCGAGCAGCACCGAGCCGGAGAACGCGAGCACCACCGTCGGGATGGCACCGAGCAGCACCAGGTCGATGGCGGTTTGCCCGATCCCCTGGAAGACGAAAGTGCCGAGCCCACCGCCGCCAATCAGCGCCGCGACGGTCACCATGCCGATGTTCTGCACCAGCACCACGCGGATACCGGTCAGGATTACCGGGAGCGCCAGGGGAAGCTCGACGCGCGCGAGTACCTGCCGGGCGGTCATGCCCATGCCGCGGGCTGCCTCGACCGCCGCCTGCGAGACACGGCGCAGGCCGATGACGGTGTTGGCGACGATCGGCAGCAGCGAGTAAAGAAACAACGCCACCGCCGCCGGTGCAGCGCCGATACCGCGGATGCCGAGCGCCGCCGCCGCCGGCACCGCCCCGGCGAGCGCTCCGAGGGGCGCCATCAGGATGCCGAACAGCGCGATCGCCGGGATGGTCTGGATCACGCCGAGCGTGCCGAGCACCGGCGGCCGCAGGCGTGGGGTGCGGTGGCACAGGATGCCGAGCGGCAGGCCCACGATGACCGCGGCGATGAGCGAGCCCGCCGCCAGCAACACGTGGCGCCGCAGCTCGAGCGGAAAGCGCGCGGCATTCACCGCGTACTCGCGCATCACCGAGAGGTTGCCGAAAGGCCCGTAGCGGAGCGCCAGCATGCCGCCACCGACACACACCGCCAGCAGCAGCACGCGCGCGAGCGGACGCGGCCGCAGGCGCGTAATGGCGTCGGTCGCGAGGAGCCCGAGACAGATCAACACCACCCAGAAGGCTGCCCCCGGAGCCACCCGGACTATCCGGTTGCCCGCCGGGGTGAGCGCATTGGCGGCGGCGGCGATCGCGAGTGCCAGAACGACGATGGCACCCAGGGCTGCGATCAGGCGCCGTTTCGCGTCCGCGATCCCGAGCGCCACCACGGCCGTCAGCAGCAGTACCGCCGGCAGGCCGATCACGCCCCAGGGCGGCAGCACCGCCTGCAGCGCCCGCGGCTCACCCGGCATGATGCGGTTGGATTTGAAGATGACGAAGGGCAGGCAGCACCAGGCGGCTGCGGCAGCCGCGGTCAGCAGCAGGCCGAGCGGATCGACGCGCGCGGAGTGCGAGGTGATGGCGAGTCGCAGCTCCACCGCCGCCCCTACTTGAGCCAACCCTTGCTTTTGAGGTATCCGACCGCCACCGTCTCATCGGATTCCCCATCGATCTGCACGCGCGCATTCAGCTGCTGCAGTGTCTCGCGATCGAAGCTCTCCATCAGCGGCTTCACGATCTCCGCAATCCGCGGGTACTGTTGCAGGACGGACTCGCGCGCGATCGGCACCGGGGCGTAAACCGGCTGATCGTGCCGGTCGTCCTCGAGAATCTGCAGGCGGGCGGCGGCGATGCCGCCGTCGGTCCCGTACACCATCGCGGTGTTGGCCCCGTTGGTGCCGGCGGCGGCTGCGGCGATGGTTGCGGCGGTCTCCCCGCCGGCGAGCACGATGAGCTGTGAGGAGTGCAGCGTGAAGGCATAGGTCCTCTCGAGCGAGCGCAGGGTGCCGGCGTTGGCAAATTCCGCGGAGCAGATCAGGACTGCGCCGCCACCGGCGGCGACCCAGCGGCCGAAGTCGCTCATGGTGCGCAGCTGGTGAGCCTGCGCCACGTCGGCGCGCACGGCGAGTGCCCAGGCG
The DNA here is from genome assembly GCA_019235245.1 of Gammaproteobacteria bacterium. Taxonomy (GTDB): domain Bacteria; phylum Pseudomonadota; class Gammaproteobacteria; order Steroidobacterales; family Steroidobacteraceae; genus 13-2-20CM-66-19. The sequence goes on along the minus strand of JAFAKO010000025.1, from coordinate 1,483 downwards.
TTGCTCGCCGGGGCCGGTGTGAGCCACACGATGCGGTTGGCGGCGTAGTCGAGGCGCGCGCCGAGCTCATAGCCGCGCTCGAGGTCCTTCCAGGCCGGGTTCTGCGCGTCGTTGAAGAAGAGTCCGGCGTTGCCGGTGTACTCGACGTAGAGATCGATCTCACCGGCGAGCAGCGCCTGCCGCACCACCGGTGTCGCGCCGATGCGGGTCCGATCGACCGCCGGTATGCCCTGGGCGAGCAGCAGCAGCCGGATCATCTGCCCGAGCATCGCCGATTCGCTCGACAATTTCGAGGAGACGACGACCGCGGCCTCGAGCGGCGATGCGGCACCCACGGCGAGCAGCGTCGCGGCGCAGAGCAACTTGAGGAGCTTCGGCAATCGGGCCCCCGGACGTGAGCGTTCGCGCACGTTGTCGGTTGTGGCCCGGCGCGTCAAGCCCGCGCGCCCTGGCACTTTCGCGGGCGGCGAGCGTGGCGTGTCCGCGGCGTCGAAGCGCCTTATGATCGCGGCCAATGATGCAGCCCGCGCAACCGCCGCCCGCCCGCCCCGGCGCCGGCCGCTACTCCCTCTGGCGGCTGCTGCGCGAGGGTCTGCGCGGCCAGCAGGGCTGGACACGCGCGTGGCGCAAAGCGAGCCCGCGTCCGCGCTACCGGATCGTCATCGTGGGTGGTGGCGGCCATGGCCTGTCGACCGCTTTCCACCTGGCGAGCGAGCACGGCATCACCGACGTCGCGGTGCTCGAGCGCGGCCCGATCGGTCTCGGCAACGTCGGCCGCAACACGACCATCATCCGCTCCAACTACTTCCATCCGCACAACATCGGCTTCTACGAGCTCTCCCTGCGTCTGTGGGAGCGGCTCGAGCGCGAGCTCAATTTCAACGCCATGGTGAGCCAGCGCGGCACGCTCAACCTCTTTCACACCGAGGCGCAGCGCGATCTGTTCACGCGGCGTGCCAACCAGATGCGACTGCTCGGTGTGGACGCGGAGGCAGTGGATCCTGCCGGGGTGCGGCGGCTGGTACCGCTCGTGGATCTCGAGAACGGGCGCTACCCGGTACTCGGGGGTTTCCTGCAGCGCCGCGGCGGCACCGTGCGACACGACGCGGTTGCGTGGGGATATGCGCGCGCCGCCTCGGCCGCCGGGGTCGATGTGATCGAGCAGTGCGAGGTGACGGGCCTGCGCATCTCGGACGCTCGCGTGCGCGGGGTCGAGACGCCGCACGGAGCCATTGCCGCGGACGTCGTCTGCCTGGCGGTCGCGGGCCACTCCTCGCTCCTCGCCGCGATGGCCGGGTTGAAGCTCCCCATCGAGAGCCACGTGCTGCAGGCCTTCGTGAGCGAGCCGGTGAAGCCGCTGCTCGATGTCGTGCTCACCTACGGCGCCGGCCATTTCTACGTCAGCCAGTCGGACAAGGGGGGACTCGTCTTCGGTGGCGCCATCGATGGCTACAACACGTACGCTCAGCGCGGCACGCTGCCG
>JAFAKO010000399.1 GCA_019235245.1 Gammaproteobacteria bacterium | reverse complement strand
CAAGAACCAGCGCGACGTCGAGGATCGCCTGCGCGATGCGGTGAAAATGGACCGGGCGCGCATCCAGATCGGGCGACTGTCCCGCTTCGGGCTGCTCGAGATGTCACGCCAGCGCCTGCGACTCTCGCTCGGCGAGTCGAGCCACATCGTCTGCCCGCGCTGCGTTGGCATCGGCAGCATCCGCAGCGTCGAATCGATGACCCTCGCGGTGCTGCGGCTGATCGGCGAGGAGTTGCGCAAGGATCGCACGGCGCGCGTCATCGCCCAGGTACCGGTAGCGGTGGCCACCTATCTCATCAACGAGAAGCGCGAATGGCTGCGCACCCTCGAGGACAAGAGCGAGGCAGAGCTGATCATCGTGCCGAACGAGAACATCCAGACACCGGAGTACTCGATCCGGCGCGTGCGCGACGATGAGCTGGAGCTGCCCGAGCAACGCCAGGCGACTTACCTCATGCCGACGGCACCCGAGGTAGCGGAGCCGGGCACGCAGGACCGCAAACCTCCTCAGGAGGCTGCCGCCGTCGCACCGCTCATGCCCGCAACGTCGGCTCCCATGCCTCCGCAGCCCGCACAGCAGGCTGTCGCAGCCCCGGCGGCCCTCCCAGCCGGCGGCTTCTGGTCGCGCATGAAACGAATGCTCGCCGGTGAGCCGCCGGTCCCAGCCGCGCCCGAGGCGGCACCGGAGCCGAGCCCGACTTCCGCGGCGCGCACTCCGCGGCGCGAAGACGGGCAACGGCGTGACGGGCGGCGCGAGCATTCGCGCCACGGACGCTATGCCGAGGGCGCCCGTCGCGACCGCGATGGCCGGCGCGACGGCCGCGATCGGGATCGGGACCGGGACCGGGATCGCGGTCGCGATCAGGGCGATCGCAACCGCAGCCGCCGCCGCGACGCGTCGGGTGAGCGGATGGCCCAGGAGCGCAACGTCGATCGTGGCAACGGCGACCGCAATGCGGTGGGCGAGCCGCCGCGTCAGGATGCGGGCGCCGCGCCAGCGCCAGGATCGCCGTCGCAGGCAGAAGCCCGCTCGGACCGCTCCGATGGGCGTGGTCGCGGCCGCCGCGGGCGCCGACGCGGACGGCGCGGTGGTGGGGGTACACGCGAAGGCGGCTCACCGGTTGCCGCCAACGAGACGAGCTCCATGCAGGATGAGGGCTCCGCATCTGCGTCAGCCGCGCCGATGCAGGGCAACGGTCATCACGAGCGCGCTGAGCCGCACGTCGAGCGGCCGGTGCAGGAGCCGACGCGCGAGTCCCGCCCGATCCCACCGGAGCCCCCACGTGAGTACCACGCCGAGCCGCGCGAGCCGCGCGAGCCGGGCCCTGCGCACGAGAGCCTGCCGATCGCGCACTTCGAGCCGAGCCCGAAGCCCGAGCCCGCGAGTACGTCCAACAAGCCGTACGTGGTGTGGTCGTCGGCGCCACCGCAGAAGGAGAGCGGCGGGCGCGGCCCCGAGGAATGAGCGGGAGCGGCGCCGCGCGGGGCCGAGACGTACGCGTACCAGCTTCTGGCGATAGTTAGGTATTTTGCTAACTATCGAGAAAACGTTGCTTGAGCGCCTGCGCTACGCGGCGCGCGTGCGCTGGCGCAGATCTCTCAGCAGTCCGCGCGCGGCGCGCTCGATGAGGTCGAGCACCTCTTCGAAGCCGTTCGGGCCGCCGTAGTAGGGATCGGGTACCTCGTGCGGCTCGCCAAGCCCCGCGAACTCGAGAAACAGCCGCACGCGCTCGCGGCTGGTTTCCGAGGCGCGTCGCTGCAGCACCGTGAGGTTTTGGCGATCCATCGCCAGGATCAGGTCGAAACGCTCGAAATCGCCCGACTCGATCATGCGTGCGCGCAGTGCGCCGAGCTCATATCCGCGGCGCGCGGCGGCTGCCTGCATGCGCGGGTCGGGAGGCTCGCCAACGTGGTAGCCGGCCGTGCCGGCGGAGTCGACCTCGAGAGTGAGCTCGGGCGCCTCGTGCGCGGCCATGGTGCGCACCACCGCTTCGGCGGTGGGCGAGCGACAGATGTTTCCGAGGCAGACGAAGAGGATCCGCACGGATCTCATCTTACGCTATAGCCCCGACCCTCGAGACAGGCGCGCATCGCCCGCTTGTACGCGTCGCCCTTGGCGACGGTCTGGTCCGGAGGCACGGCGCCGCCCGGCTGCGTCGGGTCGAAGCCGGTTTGAGACACGGCCCACTTGTGACACTCGTAGCGGTCGTTGGCCTGCTGTTCCGGCGACTGACCCTGCTGCGGATAGATGAAGATGTCCTCACCCTGCGGGTGTGCGCCGCTCTCGGCCGGCGGTGGTGCTCCCGGGTAAGGGGGGCCCTGCGGGCCCTGTACCGCGCTGCCGGGGTCACCGGGCGGGCTCACGACCTCGTATCCCTGGGGACCGTCGTCAACATAGTAGGTATCGTTGGCGTAGTAGTACGGAACTCCACCGAACCACACCGTGGTGTAAAACGGCGGGAGCACCGGCACGAACACTCCGACCGGCGGCGCCACGACGACGTAACGCGGGCCTTGCGGCACATACCACACGCCGCCCGAATAGTAGTAGTGCACCCCGCCGCGGGCGAACATGTACGGTCTTCCCGGGACTACCGCCACCTCGGTGCCGCGCATGGTGTAATAGTGGTTGTGACTGTAGCGGTCGTCGTAATGGGCGCCATAAGGTGCCGGTGCCTCGCGCACGTGACTACCGTGGCCGTGCTCGGGCTGCTGCGCATGAGCGCCGCTCACCAGCATCATTCCGAGCATCGCGGCACCGAGCGCCGCTGCGACCTGGGGCACCCTGGTTGGCATCGTCATGGTCACTTCACGCTGTAGCCGCGCGCATCGAGACAGGCGCTGAGCGCGCGGCGATAGTTGCTGGCGCGCTGCTGGATCTGCGCGGCCGCGCGCTGGTCGGTCACCGTCACCGTCTGTGACTGGCGTGCGCTCTGCTCCGCCGCGGTGCCGATCGCGCCGCCGACGACGGCACCGGCGAGTGCCGGGCCGGGCCCGTGGAACGGGCCGCCGATCACCGCCCCGAGTACCGCGCCGGTCAGAGCGCCGGCCGCCGTCCCCGAGCCGGGCGGCGGGCCACTCACCACGTGCACCTGGTGCTGCGGCGGCACACCCGGCGCGCTCGGGTCGAACCCGGTCTGCTGCGTCGCCCAGATGCTGCAGTCGTAGTGATCGCGATCCTGCTGCTCCGCAGGCTGGCCGCGCAGCGGATAGGCATAGACATCTGCATTCACCGGCGGGGGCGGCGGCTGCGGCGAATACACCATCCCCGCAGGCGGCGGCGGTGGCGCCGGCCGCTGTTCAGGTGGCGGTGTCGTCGCGCAGCCGGCCAGCAACACGGCCAGAGCCGCGAGTGTCGTCAGCACCGGACTTGGAATCTTCATTCGAAACGGCTCCAGATTCGCAGTTCTGCTCGTTTGGAAAAACGCGCGTTGCGCGCGGGGCGTTGACAATGCAACACGTGGAACTTGCTGGGGTTTTGACGCCCCGAGCGTCCGACAAGTTCCGCGGCGGCGGCGCGCGTCTCGGGCGCAGCCTGCGCCAGTGCGCGTGTGAGCAATTGTGAGCGCGCGGAGTTTCCTGAATGCATATTCAGCTAGCCGTCGGCCGCAGACCGCGCCATGAGCTCTCTCACGCGCTCGAGATCCGCGGGGGTGTTGACGTCCGGCCCGAGCTGCTCGAGCGCCGCGCCGACCACGATCCGCACGCCGTGCTCGAGCGCGCGCAGCTGCTCGAGCTTCTCGAGCTCCTCGAGTCTGCCGTGCGGCAATTGCGCGAGCCGCAGCAACGCCGCGACGCGGTAGGCGTAGATGCCGCGATGGCGCCGGGCAGCGGCGAAGTCACGCTGGCTGGCGAGCCCCGCGGGCGCGGCATCGCGATTCCAGGGGATCGGGGCGCGGCTGAAGTACAACGCCATGCCGCGCCCGTCCGTGACCACCTTGACGATGTTGGGATCGAGCAGCTCCGCGAGCGACTCGAGCGGCGTCGCGAGTGTCGCGATCTGCGCGTCGGCGTGCTCATCGAGCAGCGCCGCCACCTGCGCGATCAGCCGCGGCGGCATGAGCGGCTCATCGCCCTGCAGGTTGACGACGATGGCCTGCGGTGGCCAATTGCGGCGACGCGCGACCTCGGCGATCCGGTCGGTGCCGGAGGCATGCGTGCCGGTGGTCATGACCGGCTCCGAGCCGAAGGCGCGTGCCGCGGCCTCGATACGCGCATCGTCGGTGGCGATGAGCACCTCGTGCGCGCCGGCCGCGCGGGCACGCTCGTACACCCACTGCAGCATCGGCTTCTCGCCGATGGGGAGCAGCGACTTGCCGGGGAGGCGGGTGGATTCGTAGCGCGCGGGTATCACCACGCGGAACGACGGCGCACCTTGGAATCGCTGCGGCACCGCTCAACGATCGAGCAGCGGATCGTCCGCCGCCAGCTGGCGCGCCTCTTCCTCGAGCATCACCGGCACGGAATCGCGGATCGGGTAGGCGAGGCGGTCCATGCGGCAGATCAACACCTGGGCGTCGCGGCGAAACTGCAGCGGTCCCTTGCACACGGGGCAGGCGAGAATTTCCAGCAGCCGGGCATCCACCTAACAACCTCCGGCGCGCCCGCCGGCGCGCACCCTGGCCAGGACGCGGCTGAGGAGCTCGTGTGCGTCCGGCGGCGCGAGCTGCGCCGCGACCGGCACGTACCACAGGCCCGCCTGGGCGAATGCCGTGCATTTTACGGCATCTTTCTCCGTCATGAGCACCGGCAGGGCGTCGGCGAATGTCAGCTCCGCGGCGCTGAGTGGATGGTGATCCGGATGAGCGTGCTCGATCACCTGCAGGCCGTGGGCGCGCAACTCGCGGAAGAAGCGCTGCGGATTGCCGATGCCGGCAACGGCGTGCACGCGCTGGCCCTGGAAGGAGTCGAGCGGGCGGCGCTCTCGCTCATCGAGGCTCACCGCCTCGCTGCCGGTGAGCTGCATGCCGAGCACCCCGGCGGGCAGCAGTGCGGCGAGCGAGCCGTGGGCCATGTCGCCGTTGACGACGATCGCATCCGCCTGCCGCAGCCGCGCGGCCGGCTCGCGCAGCGGCCCGGCGGGAAGCAGACGGCCGTTGCCAACACCGCGCTCGCCGTCGATCACGACGATCTCGCACACCCGCGCCAGCCGCAGGTGCTGCAGCCCGTCGTCCGCCACGATGACCTCAGCGCCGTCGGCCGCGAGCGCGCGCGCCGCCGCCAGCCGGTCGCTGCCGATCATCGTGGGGCAGCCGCTGCGTCGCGCCAGGATCAGCGGCTCGTCCCCGACCTCCTGCCAGCGCGACCCCGTCTCGACACGCCGCGGTCCACGGCCGGCCGTGCTGCCGTAGCCACGCGCCACGATGCCGACGCGCAGCCCGGATGAGGCGAGCGCGCGCGCCAGCCAGATGGTGAGCGGCGTCTTACCGGTTCCGCCCACGGTCAGATTGCCGACCACCACCACCGGCCGTCCGGCGCTCGCGCTGCGCGCCCACCCGCAGCGGTAGGCGTGCCGGCGCAGCGCCACCAGCGCGCCGAACAGCCACGCGAAGGGTTGCAGGAGCGAGAGGCGGGGTCGCCCGTACCACAGCTCGGTGAGCCGCCGCTCCATGCCCGCCGGCTCGTCAGTCGGAGAACTGCAGGCGGTGCAGCTGCGCGTACAGGCCGCCGTGCGCCAGCAGCTGCGCGTGCGTGCCGCTCTCGGCGATAGCGCCCGCATCGAGCACCAGGATGCGGTCGGCCTGCTCCACGGTGGACAGGCGATGAGCGATGACGAAGGTCGTGCGGTGGAGCAGCAGCTGCGCGAGCGCCGCCTGGATGTGGCGCTCCGATTCGGTGTCCAGCGCGGAGGTGGCCTCATCGAGTATCAGGATGGGCGCGTCCTTGAGCAGCGCGCGCGCAATCGCAATGCGCTGGCGTTGTCCGCCGGAGAGCAGCATGCCGCGGTCGCCCACCATGGCGTCGAGGCCACCGGGCTGGCCGCGGATGAAGTCGAGGATATGGGCCGCCTCGGCGGCGCGCTCGATCTCGGCATCCGGCACGTCACGGCCCAGGGAGATGTTGTTGCGGATGGTGTCATCGAACAGCACCACCTCCTGGCTGACCACCGCGATCTGCTCGCGCAGGTTCTTCAGCTCGAACTCGCGCACGTCACGGCCGTCGATGCGCACGCTGCCGGCGGTCGGGTCGTAGAACCGCGGCAACAGGTTGACGAGGGTGGACTTGCCGCTGCCCGAGCGCCCGACGATCGCCAGGCTCTCCCCGGGCGCGGCCTGCAGGGAGACATTCCGCAGGGCGCGCGGTGGCTCGCTGTCGCCGCCACTCGCGGCGCTGCCGGGATAAGTGAACCACACCTGGTCGAGCTCCACCGCGCCGCGCACCCGCGTGCTGCGGAAGCTCCCGCCCTGCGGCTCCGCCGGCTCATCGAGCACCTCGAACAGGCTCTGCCCGGCGGCGATGCCCTGCTGCAGCGGGCCCGCGACCCCGACGAGATCGCGCAGCGGCTGCGCGATGCTGACGAGCGCGGTGAGGAAACCGAGCAGGTCACCCATGCTCATGCGCCCGAGCACCGCATCGCGGATCGCAATCGCCAGCACCACCGCGGCACCGATGGCGGTCACCAGCTGCACCACCGGGTTGGAAACGCCGCGCGTCAGGATCAGCTTCATGTTGGAGCGCAGGTTGTGCGCATCGACGGCGTCGAACTGGCGGCTGAAGTGCTCCTGCGCGTTGTAGACCTTGATCAGCCGCGGCGCCTCCAGCGTCTCCTTGGCGACGCGCGTCACATCGCCCATGGAGTCCTGGATGCGCCGGCCGTAGCGGCGGAACTTGAAGTTGATGATCGACACGAGCCATCCGACCAGCGGCCCGAGGATGAGCGCGATAAGTGTGAGGCGCGCGTTCAGCCACAGCAGGAAGCCGAGCGAGCCGAGGATGGTGAGCGCGGTGCGCATGACGACCACCACCGAGTCGGTGGTCGCCTGGGCAATCTGCTCGCTGTTGTAGGTGAGGCGCGACAGCAGGCCGCTGGAGGAGTGGCGGTCGAAGTAGCCGATCGGCAGCTGCAGGATGTGCCGGAACGTGTCGCGCCGCAGGCGACTGATGATCTCGCGGCCGATCTGCCCCATGCAGAAGGTCTGGGTGAAGTCACCGAGCCCGCGCAGCACGAACAGCCCGACGAACGCCACCGGGATCCACACGATCGTGCGCGGGTCCTGGTGCACGAGCGTCCCGTCGCCGAATTTCTTGGCGAACAGCGCAAAGGCCGTCATGGTGGCGGCGAACAGCACCCCCCCGAGCATGCCGAGGATGAAGCGGCCGCGGTGCGGTGCGAGGTAGCGCAGCAACCGCCGATAGGTGGGGAACGCAGCGGCGTTGCCGCTGGGCCCGGTGCCCGCAACGCTTGGCGCTCGGCTGGTATCGTTCAAGGCTTGCCTGCCGGCTCTTCCTTGACCGTCGCGATATTAACCTCAGCGAAGCCCAGCCGCCCGAGAACATCCATGGCGGTGATGACGGACTGGTGAGTGGCGCGGGCATCGGCCCGCAGGGTGACGCGCATCGCGCGGTTGCTGCCCGCCTCCTTGAGGAGCGCGGCGCGCAGCGTCTCGGGACTGGAGTTGATCAGCTCGCGCTGGTTCACGAGGTAGGTGCCCTGCTGGGTGACACTCAGCACCAGCGGCTCACCGCTCACCTTCTGCGTGGGCACGGCGCTCGCCTGCGGCAGGTGCACGCGCAGTCGCCCTTCATCGGTGAATTTGCTCGAGAGGATGAAGAACACCACCAGCAGCAGCACCACGTCGATCAGCGATACGACATTGATCTCCGGCTCCTCGTGGCGGCGCGGCTTGAGGTTCATGGCAGGCGCCGTCGCGGATCAGGCGACGGCCACGGCGGCCGGTGGTGCAGTCCGCTCGCGCGAGCGCGCCGCCTCGAGCGCGTCCGCCATGCGTATGGCGTGCTTCTCCATCTCCACGACGATGCCATCGACGCGTCCGCGCAGGTAACGGTAGGAAATGAGTGCCGGAATCGCCACGCACAGTCCGGCCGCCGTCGCGATCAGCGCCTCGGCGATGCCGCCCGAGAGCGCGCGCGGATCGCCCATGCCGCCGGCCTCGATGGCGTTGAATGCGCGAATGATGCCGGTCACCGTGCCGAGCAGTCCGAGCAGCGGCGAGACGCCGGCGATGGTGCCGAGCGTGTTGAGAAAGCGCTCGAGCTCGTGCACCACGTGCCGGCCGGTATCCTCGAGACGCTCCATGAGCATCTCGCGCGGCCGGTGACGATTGGCGAGCCCGGTGGCGAGCAGACGCCCGAGAGGCGAGTTCTGCTCGAGCGCCGCGATCACCTTGTCATTCACCTGGTTCGACTCGACCAGCTGCCAGACCTTCTGCGGCAGCTCGCGCGGCAGCACGCGCTTGTCCTGCAGCGTCCACAACCGCTCCAGGATGATGGCCGCGGCGGTGATCGAGCACAGAATGATCGGCCACATCAGCGGGCCGCCCGCCCGCACTATTTCCCACATCCGACGAGGTTCCTCACCCGAGCCGCAACAGCAAAGGCGGCATCATACCGAACGCAAGCGCACGCTCAAGGAACTGTGTCCCGGGCGTGCGGCACGTCGCAGGAAACAGGGTTCTGGTACATTCCCGGGCTCCGATGCCGCGCGAACTGCTCAAACGCATCTGCCCACCCCCGCATGCACTGCAGGAGCGCTGGTTCGTGCGGCTGTTCGGCGCGCGCCTCTCCGACCCGCACCTGTGGACCCTCCACCGCCGCGGCGTGACCTACGCCTTCGGCGCGGGTCTGGCGATCTGCTTCATTCCGCTGCCGGTCCACCTGCTCACGGCCTGCACCGTGGCGATGATCTGGCGCGTGAACATCCCGGTCATCTGCGGCACGACCTTCTTCCTCAACCCCTTCACCGCCATGCCGGTCTACTACCTCGCCTACCGCGTCGGCGCCGCGCTGCTGCACAGCCCGCCGGCCCATTTCCACTTCCATCCCAGCTGGGAGTGGTTCAGTCATGGCCTCGCGCCGGTGTGGCAGCCGTTCGTGGTGGGCTGCTTCGCCTGCGCGCTGGTCGCCGGTGTGCTGGGATGGCTGACGCTCGAGCTGGTGTGGCGCTGGCAGGTGCGAACGCGCTACCGGACACGCCACGAGCGCACCGCCGCCCAGTCGGCCTGAGGCTCGCGCCCGCTCACACGCTCAGGCCGAGCGTGCCACCGGCGAGCTCGTAGATGCGCTCCATGCGGCCGGCAAGCCGCGTATCGTGAGTGACCACCACGAGACTCGTGCCGCGCTCGCGATTGAGCTCGAGCATCAGGGCAAATACGCCCTCGGCGTTGGCGCCATCGAGGTTGCCGGTGGGCTCATCGGCGAGCACGACGCCCGGTGCGGTCACCAGCGCACGCGCGACGGCTGCCCGCTGGCGCTCGCCGCCGGAGAGCTCGTGCGGCCGATGATGGAGTCGCTCGGCGAGACCCACGCGCTCGAGCAGCGCCCGCGCGGCGCTGCGGGCCGCGGCGGTCTTGCTGCGGCGGACCAGCAGCGGCATGGCGACGTTCTCGAGCGCCGAGAATTCCGGCAGCAGGTGATGGAACTGGTACACGAAGCCGAGCGTGCGGTTGCGCAGCACGCCGCGCTCGCTCTCGCTGAGTGAATGGATGTCGCGGCCCGCGACGCGCACCGTCCCGGAGCTCGGCGGATCGAGCCCGCCGAGGATCTGCAGCAGCGTGGTCTTGCCCGAGCCCGAGGCGCCGACGATCGCCACGCGCTCGCCCGCCGCGACGCTCAGGGTCACCCCGCGCAGCACCTCGAGCACCACAGGTCCCTGGCGGAAGCTCTTCTGCACGGCCTGTGCCTCGAGGACGGGCTCACTCATGGCGCAGCGCCTCCGCGGGCGCGGTGCGCGCCGCGCGCCATGCGGGATAGATCGTCGCGAGCACGCACAGCAACAGCGCCACCGTGCACACCTTGAGCACGTCCACGAGCTCGACGTAAGCGGGCAGATCGCTCATGTAGTACACGCGGGCATCCAGGAACTGCGTGCCGACGAGGCGCTCGAGTCCCGCCACCAGCGTCTCGAGGTTGTCGGCGAGCACCGTGCCGAGCGCGGCTCCGGCCAGCGTGCCGGCGAGCCCGATGAGCACCCCCTGCACCCCGAAGGTGAGCAGCACGTTGCGCGGCGCCGCACCGAGGGTGCGCAGGATGGCGATATCCGTCTGCTTCTCCTTCACGATCATGACCAGAGTCGCCACGATGTTGAAGGCCGCTACGGCCACCAGCATCAGCAGGATCACGAACAGCATCGACTTGGTCATCTCGATGGAGCGGAAGAAATTCGCATGGTCCTGCGTCCAGTCGGTGACGTAAAAGCCCGGGATACCCAGTTGCTGTGACACCTGCCGCGCGAGCTGCCGCACCAGCAGCGGCGCGCGCAGCGGCTCGGTGAATGCCAGGCGCAGCCCGCTCACGCCGGCGCTCGCGCGGAACAGCCGCGCGGCATCCTCGAGGCTCGTCAGGGCGAGCCCGCGATCGAACTCGTACATGCCGCTGCTGAACAGCCCGACCACGCGGAAGCGACGCATGCGCGGCACGACGCCGGTCGGCGTCGCGGTGCCCTCCGGGGCGATCAGGACGACACTGTCGCCGACGCCCGCCCGCAGCTCGTGCGCCAGCGCACTCCCGAGGATGATGCCGTAGCTGCCGGGGATGAGATCCTCGAGCCGTCCCGACAGCAGGTGCTGCGCGAGCCCGGTGGCGGCTCGCTCCTCCTGCGGCAGGACGCCGCGCACTTGGGCCCCCGCCATGGCCGGGCCATGCGCGAACATCGCCTGGCTCTCGATGTAAGGCACCGCCGCCTGCACGCCGGGCTGGCCGCGCACCGCCGCCTGCACCGCCTGCCACTCGGGCAGTGTGCCGTCGAGCCCGGCAATGGTGGCGTGGGAGGTGACCGCGAGGATGCGGTTGCGCAGCTCGCGCTCGAAGCCGTTCATCACCGACAGCACCACGATCAGCGTCGCCACGCCGAGCATGAGCCCGCACACCGACATGAGTGCGACGAACGACACGAAGCCCCGCCGGTGCGTCGAGCGCAGGTAGCGCGTGCCGATGAGCCATTCGTAACCGCTCATGCGCTATTCGTAACGCAGCGCTTCGGCGGGCGCGGTGCGCGCGGCGCGGAGCGCCGGATAGAGCGTCGCCAGCGCGGTGAGCAGCAGCGCCGCGAGCGAGATCGCCACCACGTTGGCCGGGTGCACCTCGGAGGGAATGGCGGTGATGTAGTAGACGTCCGCATCCATGATCTGGAAGCGCAGCGTGCGCTCGAGAAACGGCACGATGGTGTCGACGTGCAGCGCCAGCAGCAGACCCAGCGCCACCCCGAGCGCCACCCCGAGCCAGCCGATCACCAGCCCCTGGGTGATGAAGATGCCCATCACGCGCCCCGGCGCGGCGCCGAAGGTGCGCATGATGGCGATGTCGGTACGCTTATCGGTCACCACCATGACCAGCATCGCGACGATGTTGAAGGCGGCGACCGCGACGATGAGCAGCAGGATGAGCGACATCATGGTCTTCTCGATGCGGATGGCGCGAAAGTAATTGGCGTTGTCGCGCGTCCAGTCGCTCACCTCGAGCACCGCGGGCAGCTGCGCCCGCAGCCGCGCGGCGACCTCCGGGGCGGCGAGCACGTCCCCGACCTGCACCCGCAGCCCCTCGCTCACCGTACCGGGCGGCCCGAGCGCGCGCACGTCGTCGAAATCGACGAAGATGAGCGTCGCGTC
>JAFAKO010000350.1 GCA_019235245.1 Gammaproteobacteria bacterium | reverse complement strand
TCGGATCGGTGCGCTCACGGCCGGGCCGCACCTCTGTGGTGCGGACGACACACGATGGCGGCTATTTCAGTGGCACACGCGCGGGTTCACCTCGCCCGGGCCGTGACCGGTCGGCCAGGCGAGTGGAGCGAGTCTCGGCACCATCCCGACCCAGCCGACGAGCCCGGCGATGCTCACGAGCGCTGCGGTGACGAAAGCCGCGGTGAAGTGACCGGTCTCATCGACCAGCCATCCCGTGAGCGCCGCCGCGATGACTCCGGCGAAATTACCGCAGCAATTCTGGATTCCGACCCAGCGGGCCGAGGCGGCCGGGCCGGCGAGAATCTGCGGGATCGCGAACACGCCGGCCGCGGCGGCGCCGGTCAATATCTGGTAGGCAAAAATCCCCGCGATCGCCCAAGGTTGCGAGGCGAACGCAATGCTCAACATGCAGGCGACCGTTCCGGTGTGCGCGACCACCATCACCGACTTGTAAGCGATGTTGGCGCGTCCGTTCCGGACGAATCGATCGATCGCCCACCCGGCGGCGATCGAGGCGAGCGCGCTCGCCAGGTAGGCGCTGCCGGTCAACGTCGCCATCTGCTCGGTCGAGAAGCCCCGCTCCCGCACGACGTAGTACGGCAGCCAGTTCAGGAGGAAATAAAAGCTGTAGTTGCTCGAGAAGAGTCCGAGCGCGGTTCCCCAGAGTGAGGGTTGCCGCAGGATGGCGCGCATGGACACCTGCTCGCTGGCCGTCTCGGCCCGCGCGGGCGGTAACCGCACGCGCGACCAGGGGAGCAGCCACAGGAGCGAGACGCCGCCGAAAATCCAGAAAGTCGCCCGCCATCCGTAGTGCACCATGATCAGCCCGCCGCAGTAGGCGCCCACCGCCGGCCCCAGCTGGTAGGCGAACGCGACGATGCCGTTGGCCATGGCCAGGCTGCCGACGGGCACCGTGACGGCGAGCAGCTTGGACGCACTCGGGAAGCTCGCGCTCTCACCGACTCCAAGAAGCAGACGCAACAGCAGCAGGGCGATGAAGGAATGGGCGAAGCCGACCAGCATGGTGGCGGATGCCCACAGCGCTAGACCCACGGCCAGCACCCGCTGCGCACCGTAGCGTTCGGCGACCCAACCGAGCGGGATCTGCAGGATGGAGTAAGTCCAGAAGAATGCCGAGAACAGCACGCCGAGCTGCTTCGGGGAGAGCGACAGCTCGTCCTGGATGAGGTGGGCGGCAGTCGGGATCGCGCCGCGGTCGACATAGTTGATGAACAGTGCCGCCGCCAGCAGTGCGACGATCGACCAGCGGGCGAGCGGCGTCAGCTCAACCGCTGTGCGCGGCGTCCTCAACGCGCATAGTCCGCTTCGCTGCGATCCAATAGCCGCTTCAGGGCCTCGAAGTGCAGCTCGCTGCGACTCGCGCCGCCGACCTCGGTGCAGGCGCGGAACTGCGCCACGGTCGCATCGACGACCGGCTGGGGCACGATGTGCAGGGCACGCCCGCTCGAGAGCGCGAGAATCTGCGCCTGGCAGGCCCGCTCGAGGAAGTACAGGCGCTCGAAAGCCTGCGCGGGCGACTCGCCGATGACCAGCACACCGTGATTGCGCAGCATGAGGACGGACTTGTCGGCAAGAGCCGCGCCCATGCGCTCGCCCTCCTGGTCATCGAGCGCCAGACCGTTGTAGTCGTAGTAGACGATCTCGTTATGAAAGCCGATGGCGCTCTGCCCGGCCATCTCGAGGTGCGCATTCTCGAGCATGCCGAGCGCGGTGGCGTACGGCATGTGCGTGTGCAGCACGCAGCGGGCACCCGGTACCCGGCGATGCACCGGCAGGTGGATGTGGAGCGCCGTGTCCTCGACCAGACCGCGGCCGGCGACGACCTTGCCGCCGAAGTCGAGCTCCATCAGGTCGCTCGCCGTCACTTCCGACCACAGCAGCCCGAAGGGCGCGAGGTAGAACCGGTCGGAGTAGCCCGGGACCAGCATGGTGAGGTGGTTATCGATTCCCTCATTGAGCCCGAAGCGCGCGGCCAGTCGGTGGCAGGCCGCCAGATCGATGCGCGCCTGGCGTCTGGCATCGCCACGGGACCAGGTTGCATCCGCCGATACGTTCATCGCAGTTCCTTTCGACCCGCGCCGCAGCGCTCGGGTGAGGCGCGGCGGATTCTGCGGATTATACGGCCCGACGCACCCGCAGGCGCTTCCAGTCGCGGCGGATCTCACGTGCGGCGTTATGCCCCGGAATCCCTGACACGCCGCCGCCCGGGTGGGCGGAGGAGCCGCACAGGTAGAGCCCGGCGATCGGGGTGCGGTAATCGGCCCAGTGCGGTGCCGGGCGCTGCCAGAAGAGTTGGTCGGCGCAGAGCTCGCCGTGGAAGATGTGTCCCTGCGGCAGGCCCACGATCGCTTCGAGATCCGGCGCGACGAGCGTCTCGGTGTCGATGATCTGCGATGAGAAACCCGGCGCCATCGAGTCGATCACATCGAGCGCCGCCCGCGTGAGGTTGCTCTTCTCCTGCGCCCAGGATGCGCCCTCGCGCAGCCGGTAAGGTGCGTGTCCGCCGAAGACGTTGATGACGTGCTTACCGGCGGGCGCGAGCGAATCGTCCACGATCGTGGGCACTACCGGTGTGAGGAACGGCCGGCTCGAGTACCAGCCGTACTTCGCATCATCGAAGGCGCGCTCGAGATAATCGATCGAGGGCGCGATGTGCACGTATGTCGGGTAGCCGAAGCCGAGGCGCGCGGCGTCGAACGCGCGGTAGCGCGGTGGCTCATGAGCGGCGATGTTCATCTTGAATGCAGTCGAGAAGGTGCGGAAGGTATCGATGTCGCGCAGCAGCTCGGCCGGGAGGTGCGAGCGCGCCACGAGCTTTTTGAAGAGGGTGGGCGCCGCCACGTTGCAGGCGATGACACGCGCGCGGAGCTCGCGGCCATCCTCGGTGCGGACCCCGGTCGCGCGCCCGTCATTCACCAGCACCTCGGCCACCGGGGCCTCGATCATCACCTCCATGCCGAAACGCGCGCCCGAGCGCGCGATCGCTGCCGTGATCGCCCCCATGCCACCGCGCACGAAGCCCCAGCCGGCCGCCCCCTCGTGCTCGCCCATGAGGTGATGCAGGATCACGTAGGCGGTGCCCGGCGAGCGCGGTCCCGCGAACGTGCCGATGGATGCGTAATAGGCGAGCACGGTCTTGATCGTGTCGTGCTCGAACCATGCGGACAGGTAGTCGTAAGCGCTCTGCGTGAGCAGGTCTACCATGCGGTAGGCGCGGTCGCCGATCGAACGGTGCCGCCACAGGAGCGCCGCGCTGCGCCGGAAGCTCTTCCAGCTGCGCCGCACCGGGTCCACCGGTGTCTCGAACAGCAGCTGCCGCACGACCGCGGCCGACTCCTCGAGATAGCGCGCGAATTGGGGATAGATCTCGGCGTCGTGGCGCGAGAAGCGCGCGAACTCGGCCTGGGTCTTGGGCAGATCGTCGCTGTACAGAATGTAGTCGTCGCCGCCGAGCGGGCAGAACAGGTCATTGGCCGGGAGCACCGCGAGCCCCAGTGAGCTCAGCTCCAGGTCGCGGATGATGCGCGGATGCAGCAGGCTCATCACGTACGAAAAGCGCGATGCACGGAAGCCCGGGGAGAATTCTTCCGTGACCGCCGCACCACCGACGATGTTGCGCCGCTCCAGCACGAGCGTGCTGAGACCGGACCTGGCGAGGTATGCGCCGCAGACCAGGCCGTTGTGGCCCGAGCCGATCACGATGACATCGTAAGTCTTCATGTTCGAAGGGCAGTGTCTGAGCCGGAGTTTCGACACAAGCGCGACTTCGAGGGTAGGCTCACCGTGCGATGCGCAACGTCACTGCCATGCTCAGCTTCCGTACCCCGGGACGCGGCCTGCTCGAGATCACCGGCGAGGTGCGGGACTGGCTCGAAGCACAGAAGGTTACAACCGGGCTGCTCACGCTGTTCTGCCGGCACACCTCGGCATCGCTGCTCATCCAGGAGAATGCCGCGCGCGCGGTGCGCCGCGATCTGGAACGGTACTTCGCCGCGCTCGCCCCGGAGGATCCGGCGCGGTACGAGCACAACGATGAGGGGCCCGACGACATGCCGGCCCACCTGCGTACGGCGCTCACCGGGGTACAGGTATCGATTCCCGTGAGCGGCGGGCTCCTGGCCCTCGGCACGTGGCAGGGCATCTACCTCTTCGAGCACCGCGAGCGTGCGCACCAGCGGCAGCTCGCGCTGCATCTCTTCGGCGCATAGCGAGCTATCGTGCGTCACGCCAAGCCTCCGTCTGTGGATGCGGTTTCGATCGCGAGCGTCCCGTCTGCTTTTTGAGACAGCGGAGCGAAGATTCTGACACGGGATTTAGCGCATGGCCCAATATGCGCTCAGGACCCCGGCAGGTAGATTTGCGCCGGTTGCACGCAAGGAGGCGAAATGGCAGCGCACATCAATTTCGGTCGGCGGGAGAAGCCGGCTCACCGGCACGGGCCAACGAACAAGCTGGCGCGCTTCCGGCCGATGAACGAGGTGATCCCTTTCATGTCGCGTTGCCCGAAATGCGGCGACCGGCAGCTCCAGGAAGGGTACACACACCGCATGCTGCGACGGCTCCTCAACACGCATGCGAACATCGAAGGCTACTGCGGCCTCTGCAACGAGTTCTGGGCGATCAGCGGCCTCGAGCGCGATGGGATCGTGATCGGACTCTGCGACTAGAGGATGAGGTGATTGCGGCCGCGGTGGGCACGGGGCGCTGTCGCAGCGCCCGGAATGCGTCCAGCGCCGCGGCACGGGAGGCCGCCCAGTTGACCATGGGTGCCGGGTAGTCGGGAGAGTCGAGCTCCGGGACCCACTTTCGTACGTAGCTGCCCGTGGGATCGAACCGCTCGGCCTGAGTGAGCGGGTTGAAAATCCGGAAAAATGGCGCGGCATCGACTCCGCAGCCGGCCACCCACTGCCAGTTGAGCGTATTGCTCGCAAGATCCGCGTCGACGAGCGTGTCCCAGAACCAGCGTGCACCCTCCTGCCACGGGACCATCAGGTTCTTTACCAGGAAGGAAGCCGTCACCATGCGCACCCGGTTGTGCATCCAACCGGTCGCCCACAATTCACGCATGCCCGCATCGACGAGCGGCACCCCGGTCAGACCCTTGTGCCACGCTCGCAGGCGCGCAGCGTCGCACCGCCACGGGAATCTCGCGAACTCCTGCCGCAGCGGCTGATCCGTGAGGAACGGAAAGTGGTGCAGCATGTGATAGGCGAACTCCCGCCAGAGGAGCTCGGAGAGAAACCCCGAACGCCCGCTGCGGCGCCTGGCGAGTGCGTGCCAGATCTGACGCGGCCCGATCTCCCCGAAGTGCAGATGTGGCGATAGACGCGAAGTCGCGCGCATTGCGGGAAGGTTGCGAGACTCTTCGTAACGGGCGAGCGAGGCGTGCAGAAACCGCCTGAGCTGCCGCTGCGCCGTAGGCTCACCCGGACTCCAGCTCTGCGCGAACTTCTCGTGCCAGCTGATCTCGGGCAACAGGCGCAGCGACTCGAGCGTTACCGAGTCCGGCCACGAGCGCGGCGGCTGCAGCGTCCTCGGGGCAGGAAGCGGCGAGCCGATAGGCGCGTCGCGCAGCAGCGCTCGTCTGAAAGCCGAGTATTGCCGGTAGGGAGTTCCTGCGGCACTCGACAGCGCTTCCGGCCGGACGAGCAGCGCGCCTTCGAACACGCGTGCCGCGATCCCTTCGGCCCGCAACGCTGTCGCGACCGCGTTCTGCGCGGCCGCAGCCGCGGGCTCGTATCTTCGGCTCCAGTGCACCGCCCGTGCGCCGGTCGCGGCGGCCACGGAAAGCAGGCTGTCCAGGATCGGGCCGCGTGCCAGTACGAGCCGCGATCCGAGGGCCTCGAGCCGGCGACCGAGGTCATCGAGCGAGCGGTGCAGCCACCACCGCTGCGCGGCGCCTGGCGGCCACGGCCCTTCCTCCTGCGGCGACCAGATATAAAGCGGAATGACCGGTCCGCTGCTGCCTGCGGTGGCGGCGTGCAGCGCCGGGTTGTCCCGCAGCCGCAGATCCTGTGTGAGCCAGACGATGGTTGCGCCGTTCGCCACCACTAGCCGCTGTTCCCGGCGGGCATGGAACGTCGCTACTCGTTCGACTCGTTGGAGCGTTTTTCCTGCGCTGCGCTGACCAGCTCCGCCAGCACCCGCCGCATCTCGCCGAGCTCGACCGGCTTGGTCAGATGCGTGTCGAACCCGGCTTCGAGTGCACGGCGCTTGTCCTGCTCCTGCCCCCAACCGGTGAGTGCGACGAGACAGACGTCCCGGCCACCACGCTCCTGACGGATCGCCCTGGCGGTCTCGTACCCGTCGAACTCCGGCATGCCGATATCGAGCAACGCCACGTCCGGGCGCGAGATCCGCGCGAGTGACAGGGCAGTACGGCCGTCGTACGCGGTCTTCACGTCATGGCCTTCCAGGGTGAGCAACATGGCGAGGGTATCCGCCGCATCGTGGTTGTCGTCGACGATCAACAGGCGCAGTTTTCCGTGCAAGGGGGTGTCGGCGGCGGCTTCGACCAGTGTCTCGCCCAGGGTGGCCGCAGGCTGGAATGGCAGCCGGATGATGAAGGAACTCCCGCGACCGGCACCCGCGCTGTGCGCCTCGATCGTGCCCTCGTGCAGCTCGAGCAGGCCTCTCACCAGGGCGAGGCCTACGCCCAATCCACCCTCGGAGCGACCAATCGCCGAGGAAACCTGGGAGAACATGGTGAACAGCCGGCCGAGCTGCTCCGGCTGGATGCCGATGCCGTTGTCGGCCACGGTTATCACCAGCTGCTCACCGAGGCTCGCGGAGAGCTCGACGCGGCCACCCGCGTCGGTGTACTTGGCCGCGTTCGTCAGCAGGTTCGAGATCGCCTGAGCCAGGCGCACCGGGTCGGCGACGAACCGCGGGATGTCCGGCGGCACATTGATCAGCAACTCGTGCCCCTTGCGCTCGAGTAGGGGACGGGCGGTCTCGACCGCCGCGTCGATCACGCTCTGCAACGAGCACGCCTGCTTACGCAGCTTCAGCTTGCCCTGCGTGATGCGAGTGAGCTCGAGGAGATCGTCGAGGAGCCACGCCATGTGCCCCGTCTGGCGCTCGATCACGCTCTGCGCCCAGCGCAGCTGCATCGGGGTGAGGCGCGGCGACGCCAGGATTTTCGCCGCATTGCGGATGGGAGCGAGCGGATTTCTCAGCTCGTGCGACAGCGTCGCCAGGAATGCATCCTTGCGCCGATCGGCGTCCTGCAGCGCCACGACCGCGAGGCGCAACCGCTCTTCACGGTCGCGCAGCGCTTCCTCGCGGGTGAGCTGCGACTGGAGAAGGTCACGAACCTGGTACTGGCGGCGCCGCGAGCGCATCGCCACTTCGATGCTTCGCACCAGCGTCACGGTAGCGAGTGGCCGCTCGAGCAGCGTGACGCTGCCGGCGGCGGCGGCGAACAGATCGTCCAGTCCGCGTGAGCGCGGTTCGCCGCCACGCGTGAGGATGATCACCGGTATCTCGGACCACGGCGGCTGCTGATCGAGACATCTCAGCAGCAGGAGAGCTTCCTTCCCCTCCAGGACCTCTTCGGTGAGCAGCAGCGCACCGGCGCCCCGCGCGATCTGCGCGACGCCATCCCCCATTCCGTAGCAAATCCGGGTAGGGTGGTGGTGCAGCTCCAGGAGCTCGACCATCGCCACGGCGTCGCGCCCGACGGGGGCGAGGATCAGTACGCGAAACGACAGATCATCCTGGGTCATCGCGCTGCTTCAGCATCTGTCCGCTCTCGCCGCGAAATATCGGGGCGCCACTCAGGACATGCCGGAAGTCGGTGAGCGGATCACCGACGCGGATACCGCGGCCGGATTCGAGCAGGAATTCGCGTATGGTCCGCTCGTGGGGACCGCTGCGCTTCTTTATCACGGACAGCGCGGTGCGGATGGAGCCAGCGGCCTCGAAGAACCGCAGATGCAGCACGACATCCGCGAGATAGCTGATGTCTATCGGTGCCTCGCCGCTCAGCAGTCCGTGCTGCGCGAGGACGAAGATCGTGACCACGCCCCGTTGGTTGAGGTAGGCGGAAAGCTCATGCAGCTGGTTGGCGAGATAGCGCTCGCCCGGCATGGCGTTCAGGTAGCCGTTGAGGGTGTCGATGACGATCAGTTTGCAGCCCTGCTCGACGCTGCGGCCGACTCGATCGGCAAACTCACCGGGTGATATTTCTGCCGGATCGATCTGCTGCAGAGAGATCAGCCCTGCGCTCACGTAGCGTTGGAAATCCAGGCCGAGCTTCTGCGTACGCTCGAGCGCAATGTCGCTGGTCTCATCGAAGCAGAAAACGACGGCGCTGAGGCCGGTGGAGGCCGCCTGGGCTGCGTACTGCAGGGCCAGGGTGGATTTGCCGGTGCCTGCCTGCCCCTGGATCAATGCGGTGGTGCCGGTGTCCAGCCCGCCGCCAAGGAGGCGGTCGAGCTCGGTGATGCCGCTCGACATCGGCTCGCGGCGGAAACGCACACGGTGCTCGGCGGCGACCAGGCGTGGAAAGACGCGCAGCCCGCCGGTCTCGATGAGGTAGTCGTGATAACCCTCGCGAAACGACACCCCGCGCAGCTTCATGATTCGCAGGCGCCGGCGCGATTTGCCGTAGTCCGGCGCGAGCTGCTCCATCTCGATGACCCCGTGGGCGAGGCTCAGCACGTGTGGATCGGGTCCGATGCGCGCGGCGTCCATCTTGTCATCCAGCAGCAGCACCGTGCAGCGCTGACCCGCCAGCTCCTGCTTGAGATTCAGGAGTTGCCGACGGTAGCGCAGCGGCGTCTCGGCGAGCAGCCGGAATTCGGACAGGGAGTCGAACACCACGCGCGCGGAACGGTGCTTGCGTATCTCCGTCAGGAGCAGCCGCGTCACCTTGTTCAGCTCCACCTCCGAGGGGTGGAAGACCGTGGTCTGGGCTTCAGGGCGCAGCAGCGCATCGATGGCAGACAACTCGAGCAACGGTATGTGCTCGAGCGACCATCCGTGTGAATCCGCCACTTTCTCCAGCTCCGCCTTCGTCTCGGACAGGGTGATGTAGAACGCCGGCTCGCCGCGCCGCACCCCCTCGAGCAGGAACTGCAGTGCCAGCGTGGTTTTCCCCGAGCCGGGGTCGCCCTGGACAAGGTAGAAGCAGCTGCGCGGCAAACCACCGTTGAGCAGCTGATCGAGCCCTTCGATGCCGCTCGGCGAGATGTCCGTCGAAGATGCGGAAGGGGTGGTGCTGGCCAATTCGAGCTCTATAAACAGCCGCCTAGGACTGAGCTGCGCACGGCAGTCTGTCTGACTGGCCACGAGATCCACAAGCCTGTCCCCAGGCGTGGCTATTGGGCACAATCCGCGTTTCTCGGCAGAACTTGCGGAGGAAGATGCGTGCGACGATTCACAGCGGCGACATCGGTGTGCCTGAGTCTCCTGGTCCTCGCGAGCGGATACGCGAAGCCGCCGGACAACGACCGGGCCGAAGCGCAGGCGCTCGACCTGGCGAAGCAGGCTATCGCGCTGCGCTCGGTGCGGGGCGCCGGCAACCAGGCTGCGCAGGTCGCTGCGCTGTTCAAATCCGCTCTGGTGGCGGGAGGCTTCGCGGACGCGGACGTGACGATCACTCCGGTCGACGACACCGCTTATATGCTTGCCCGCTGGCCGGGGCAGGATCCGCAGCTCAAGCCGCTCGTGATCTCGGGACACATGGATGTGGTCGAGGCGAAGCCCGCCGACTGGGAGCGCGATCCCTTCACGCCGGTCATCGAGAACGGTCTGCTCTACGGCCGTGGCGCGAGCGACATGAAGCTCGACGATGCGCTGGCGGTCGCAACGCTCATCGAGCTGAAGCGGCAAAGCTACAAGCCGCGGCGTGGCATCGTGCTTGCGTTCTCCGGCGATGAAGAGACGACCATGAAGACGACGCGGGCACTCGCCAGTGAGCTCGCGAACGCCGAGATGGTCCTGAATGTCGATGGCACGGGTGGGCAGCTCGATCCACAGGGTAAGCCGCTATACCTCACCTGGTCCGGCGCCGAGAAGACCTACGCGGATTTCCAGCTCACGGTGACCTCCCCAGGAGGCCACAGCTCGCGGCCTTACGATCCCAATGCCATCAATCAACTGTCGGCTGCGCTCGTACGCATCGGTCAACACCACTTCAAGCCCGAGCTCAGCGAGCTGACCCGGGACTACTTCACTGCCGCCGCGCGCTACGAGACCCCCGAGATCGCCGCGGCTATGCGCGCCTTCGCGGCCGATCCGGCCGATGAGAAAGCGATCGCCGTGCTACGCGGGAATCCGGGGACCATCGGCAAGATCGGCACGACCTGCGTGGCGACGATGGTGACTGGTGGCCATGCGCTCAACGCTCTTCCGCAGCGGGCCACCGCGAACATCAACTGCCGCATCTTTCCGGGCCACGCGCGCGCGCAGATCATGGAGGAGCTGCAGCAGGTCGCCGCCGACCCCGCGGTTCAGTTCAAGGACATCTCCGAAGGCAGCGTGGCAACCGACGCTTCACCGATCCGTCCCGATGTGGTCGCTGCCATCACCAAAGCCATTCACATTGGGTACCCGGGGGTCCCGGTATTCCCCACGATGTCTGCCGGCGCGAGCGACAGCATGTGGTTCCGCAACGAGCACATCCCGAGCTATGGAGTGAGCCCACTCTTCATCAAGGACAGCGATCGATTCAGCCACGGGCTCAACGAGCGCATCCCGGTGGCGGATGTGCGGCCCTCGATCGCTTACATGCTGTCGTTATTCACGGACCTGTCGAAATGAGAGCCGGGATGAGGCGAGGGTCGAATTCCGGCTGAACGGGAACCCGACCCTCGTCCCTCCGATCAATCCTGCATGCGCGTAGCCCTGCCACTGACGATCGCACCGGCATCAGTCTTTATGTAGTCGATCCTGCTGCCGTCAGGACTGATGCGGATGTCGAAGTGGTCGGTTCCGCCCAGCTCCATTGTGCCGGTGCAGTCGCTCGCGACCGTGTAGGTGCCGGGTGCCACGAGCCGGAGGATCGTGCCGTTGAAGCTGGCCGTAAACGGGTTGACGACGCCCCCCTTTCCGTCGAGATACACGGTTCCCTGGAACGTAATGGGCCCGACGCCGATTATGCTGCCCCCTCCCTGGGACATGTAGGCTCCGTGCAAGGTCGCATCGCCTCGTGGGCATTGCGCCTCTGCTTCGGCGGACAAGCCACTGGCCCGTGCCTGCGGGATGATGCTGACCGCGATCCAGCGCCAACGCTGTGACTACGGCGGTCGAGATAACCACTGCCGGCGTGATCCAACTGATTGATTTTCTCATAATAAGTGCCTCGTTGAGCTGGTAGTACGGTGAAGGCAACGCGGTGCGGGCGGGTTGGCGCTCATGACAGTCAGGGGGAAACCCTATCGGGGACATCGGGCACGGTCCTCGTTTCTCGTCAGGATGCGCACCAGCAATCGCAGAAGTCCTCAA
>JAFAKO010000296.1 GCA_019235245.1 Gammaproteobacteria bacterium | reverse complement strand
TCGAAGCCCTCGATCCGGCCGAGGCCCGGAAGCGCGACCTCCCCGAGCGGGCGGCCGTCGCGCTCGTAGAGACGCGCCACGCCGTGGGCGTCCCGGATGTACTTGGCGATGAAACGCCCGCCGAGGTAGGTGACCTCGGCGAGCGGTGAGCTGTCCTCGGGCACGAGGGTGCGCCGCGCGACCGGCGCCCGCGCGTCGATAGAGATCACCCGGCCGAGCGGCGCACGGTAGGTGGTGAGGAAGTACAGCTCGTGCCCGCGCGAGCCGATGAATCGGTAGACGGCATCCCAGTCGCTGAACACCGGCTGCGCCTTGCCGTCACCTTCGCTCAGGTCGATGACATCGACTGCGTTCTTCGCGTAGCCCTCGAAGAGCGTGATGATCAGATAGCGGCCGTCGTCCGTCACGCGCGCCGCCGGCACGTGGGTCGAATGATCGCCGACCTCGTAGACCAGGCGGTCGCGCTCCTGCGCGGTGCCGAGCGTGTGGAAATACACCGCGGGTCGGCCGGCCTCATCGCCCCGGCCGTCGGCGCGCGCGGGGTAGCGGCTGTAGTAGACCCCCGAGCCATCGCGCGCCCACGAGACTCCCCAGAACCGCGTGAAGTGCAGCTCATCGGCGTAGTCGCTGCCGTCGGCGACGCGCCTGAAGTGCCATACCTGCCAGTCGCCGTCCTCGCCGGAGAGCGCGTAGGCGAGCACCCGTCCGGCGGGGTCGGGCATGAAGCCCGAGATTCCGGCCGTCGCCTCCCCGGACGCAGCAGCGTTCGGATCGACGAGCACGCGGCCGGGGGACTCGAGGGAGGCGGCGACCTGCAGCACATTCTGGTTCTGCCGGCCGTCGTTGTGCAGGTAGAAATAGGAGCTGCCGCGCTTCACGGGCAGGTCATAGCGCTCGTAGCTCCACAGCTGCGTGAGGCGTGCCTCGAGCCACGGCCGAGCCGGCAGCCCCGCGAGGCGTGGACGCGCCAGATCGTTCTGCGATTTCACCCACGCCTGCACCTGTGGCGAGTCGAGCTTCTCGAGCCAGCGGTAGGGATCGTTGACCTTGGTGCCGAAATAGTTGTCCGAGACCGCGACGCGGGTGGTCACCGGGTAGACGATGGTCTTGGCCGCCGCCGGCATGCCGACCGCCGCATCGGTGACGGTAGTCATCGGCTTGCCGCCGGGCCCGCTTCCGGGGAAGGTGTGTGGGCCCCCGCCCACCAGCGTGCTGCCACAGGACGCGAGCAGCGAGAGCACGGCTGCTGCGGCGACAGCCGTCGCCGTATTCGCCCAGCCGCGTCGCCTCATGGAATGCGGCGTGCGATCAGGGGAACTTGATCTTGCCGCCACCGGAGGCAGGGCCGCCGGCAACCGGGCCGACTCCACCACCGACCTCGGGCACGACGATGCGCGAGGCGGCCTCGCGCCGTAGCTCGCGCGCCTCATCGATCGCCTGCTCGAGCGCCGCCTTTACCCCCTCGGGGAATTTCTGCAGCGCCTCCTCCAGGGTCTTCGCCTCGATGTCGAACCCCAGCGGCAGGACGCCTGCCGGGGTGAGCAGCTGCGTCTGCCCGGAGAACAGCACCGGCCGTGTCGTATCGGTCGCGCCATCGAGCGTGACGGGGGTCAGGCGGCGGATGCTGCCGGCGCGGCGATCGGTGAACACGTCCTCGCGGTACAGCCCCTTGGGGTCTATCTGGATCTCGGGAAGATCGTTCTGCGCTGCCATGGAGGTTCCGCCTTGGATTTCACCATTCATTGTACACGTACGGCCCGCCGCACCCGGCTCAGGCGGGCGCGGACTGCGCCTGCAGCGCCTCGATGAACGGGCGGTCGGCTTCGAGGATGTCCTCGGCGCCGAGCGCCGCACGGGCGACCCACTTCAACGCCTGCGCGTCCAGCGGCCGGGGCTCGCCCGCGAAGCGCTCGACGATCCACAGCGAGAGCTCCACCTCGCGCTCCGCGTAGGCATGGGTGAGACGCATGCAGGGTCGCGCCGCCAGCACCTCCACCCCGAGCTCCTCGCGCAGCTCACGGACGAGTGCGGCGCGCTCGCTCTCACCCGCATCGACCTTGCCGCCGGGAAACTCCCAGCGTCCCGCGAGCGCCTTGCCCGCCGGGCGCTGCGCGATCAGCACCCGTCCTTCGCCATCGAAGAGCGCGGCGGCGACGACCAGCACCTGCGGCTTGATTACTCGACGCTCGAGAGCGCGCCGTGGCAATGCTTGTACTTCTTCCCCGACCCGCACGGACAGGGCTCGTTGCGCCCCACCTTGCGCTCGCTGCGCACGAAGGTGCCGGGCAGGTCAGCCGCCGGCAGCGCAGCTGCGGCAGGTGCTGCGGCGGGCGCCCGGCGCTCGGGCAGAGCGGCCGGCGCTCCGGGCGGCGGCTCGGCCGCGGCTCCGGCGAGTGCCGAGGCCGCTTCGGCGTGCTGCGCCTGCAGTGCGCGCATGAGGCGACGGTGGCGCTCCTCCTCCTCGCGCTCGATCTCCTCCTGGGTGCGCACCTCGATGGTGGCGATGAGCGAGGAGGTCTCGAA
>JAFAKO010000281.1 GCA_019235245.1 Gammaproteobacteria bacterium | reverse complement strand
GGAATGGGGACACGCTTCGTCCCAACGGTGCGGACAAGAGTATCGTCGACGTCAAAGTACACGACAGACTTACTCATTGGGGCCACACGCGCCTTCTAACGGTGAAGTTGAGGGGCCGCGCAGAAGCGCCCAATTGGAGCCGCGGGTGCATAATCTCTTCCCGCACCCGCGGCGACACTACCGACGCTCACGGTCCCCTCCAACGATTGTTAGACGGCCAGGTCAGCCGCCGACCTCCGGAATCGATAAGGCCCGACAAATCTTCGCGGCCAGACCATTCGCAACTTCCGAGTGTCTCGGTACGGCCTCAACGTGCCCCGTCTTCGGATTACACCAGAGAGAGTGAGAACGGCCCTCGCGCTTGAGATAGCAGCCGTGATAACGCAGATGCCGCAGCAGGACGCCGCGCTTCACTCAACCGTAACCGTTTCGCGTGTGGCGCCGCGCGGTAGGCCGCGCAAAGCATCCGTGCGGCGGTCCTGCAAAATGAGTGCAATGGCACTGGCGAGGTTCTTCCGGGCCGATGCTTTGGTGCGGCCCTGGCCGTTTGCGCCCGGAACCTCAGGGCAGTAAGCAACGAACCATTCGCCGTCGCGCTCGATGATCGCCGTAAACTCGTTTCGCATAGTTAAAGAGTATACCTCGCGCAGGCGCCAAGGGGCCTGAGGGCGCTCGAATCCTGGCCGTCTAACGGTGGAGTTGAGGGGCCGCCCAGGAGAGCCGCGGGCGCATCAGTCGGAACTCGTTCACTCGGCGCGTCAAGCGCCCTCCTTGACCACCGTTCACGGACCGCTCCAACGCTTGTTAGAGGACGCCTTCATCGAAGCTACTGTGCGCGCGCGGCTTTCTCGCAGCAAGAGAAGACGACATAGTCTCCGATTAAGCGCGCCACTGCGCTGGGAACAAAGCCGCTCCGCGCCTGGCGCGCAGCGACACAGGCGCGGCTGCTGCACATCGAGTCTGCGTTGGCGCGCGCCCCGCCCTCGAGCGAAGCTGCTGCCGGCCGCACGCGCACAAGGGATGCGTCGAGCGCAGGGTCTTCGGCTCCAGTTCGCAAATTCTCATGAGTTCCAAGACGAGTCTTGTTGCGGACTCTAACGGTGAAGTTGAGGGGCCGCCCAGAAGCGCCCGATTGGAGCCGCGGGTGCACACTGTCTTCCCGCACCCGCGGCGACACTACCGAATTTCACGGTCCCCTCCAACGATTGTTAGAAGTCGCCCTCACAGATCACCACTGTGCGCGTGCGGCGATGCTGCTGCAACCGGAGACGACATAGTGTCCAACTGAAGCGCGCCCGCCGCCGAACGAAGACGGCCCCGGGGCCAGATCCGCATAGCGGGCCCCATGGTCCGCGTTGGCGCGCGCCCCACCTCCCATCGAAGACGCTGCAGCAGCACACGCACAAGACTCGGTTGAACGGAGATCGCCGCGGGAGTCACGAGCCCGCGCACCTCGGTGTGTTTTCCAAGAGCCAAGCGAAGCAGCAGATCTTCAATTTCCTCGCTGAGCTTTCATCCCCGAAGCGACTTCTAACTACTTTTCGAAGGCATAACCGTCGAGAGGTAACGCGTCAGTTGGGGGATCTAACACGCGCGCCGTCCTCGGCCCCCACCTCACCTCTGTCTCCGAACGGTCTCACCCTCCGCCCCGCGCCGGTCCGTCGGCGGGCGTGGACGGAGGCTTGCGCACGATGCTGGTGGCCATGCTCACGACCGAGGCGAGGTCGGACAGGTTTCCCGGAACGACGAGCGTGGTGGTCTCCTTCGCCAGCTTGCCGAACTGGCGGACGTATTCTTCGCCGATACGCAGCTGCATGGCTTCGATGCCGCCGCGCTCGCTGAGAGCGCCGCCGACGCGGCGCAGGCCCTCGGCGGTGGCGGTGGCGACGGCGAGGATTGCGGCGGCCTGGCCGTCCGCCTCGTTGATCTGCTGCTGCTTGCTCGCCTCGGAGGCCTTGATGACGCGCTGCTTGTCGCCTTCCGCCTGGTTGATCTTGGCGTCGCGCTCGCCCTCGGAGGTGAGCACCACCGCGCGCTTCTCGCGCTCGGCGCGCATCTGCTTCTCCATGGCCGAGAGCACGTCCTTCGGCGGGGTGATGTTCTTGATCTCGTAGCGCATCACTTTGACGCCCCAGGCGACGGACGCTTTGTCGAGCTCCGCCACCACGTTGGCGTTGATCGTGGCGCGCGCCTCGAAGGTGCGGTCCAGCTCGATCTTGCCGATCTCGCTGCGCAGGGTGGTCTGGGCGAGCTGGGCGATGGCGAAGGCATAGTTGGTGATGCCGTAGGAGGCGAGATGCGGGTCGAGTACCTGCATGTAGAGCACCGCATCGACGCCCACCTGCACGTTGTCCTTGGTGATGCAGATCTGCTCGGCGACATCCAGCGCCTGTTCCTTGAGGTTGTGGCGGTAGGCCACTCGCTCGACGAACGGAAAAAGGATGTGGAAGCCGGCCTGGAGCGTGCGGCTGTACTTGCCGAGGTTCTCGACCACGTAGGCGCTCTGCTGCGGTACCACGGTGGCCGTGCGGAACACCACTATTACGGCGATGAGCGCGAGCGCGATGACAACGTACGAGGTGTACATAGCTACTTTTCAGGCCTTACGAGGAGTGTCAGGTTGTGCACGCGCGCGATGCGCGCGCGACCGCCCGAGGGGATCGCCGTGTCGCTGTCGTTGCGGACCGTCCAGAAGGTGCCGCCATACTCGGCCTGGCAGCTCTCGCCGGCGCCGAGTGCGGCCTGCAGCGTGATGAGTCCGCCGGTGGGGCCGGTGTCGACTTTGGGCATGGCATGATTGAAGCGCTGGTAGACGCGGCTGCGGAAGCTGACCATGGAGACGATCGAGAGGATCGCAAAGAGTGCCCACTGCAGCGGCACCGCCAGCCCCAGCAGCAGTGTCGCCAGGCCGGTGAGCAGCGCCGCGCTGCCGATGAACACCAGGTAGAACTGCGCGTTCACGAAGGTGAGCTCGCCCGCGAGGAGTATCGCACCGGTAATGATCCAGCCCCACCAGGTCATGCGGAAGCCCCTGTGCCGTCCGGACGGCTGCGCGTTGCGGTGGGTCAGTATACAGCCGGCTTCGCGATACTCTGCGAACGGGCGACATTTGCCGCTCGCGGCGCAGCGGTCGATCTGTTTCCATCGCGTGACAGACGGTCATGTCCAGTGCATCCGATACCCCGCCGACGCGGGCCGCGGACGTCTTCGCGGCTGCGCGCGAGCGTATGCGCACGCGTCACCTCGCACTGCGCACCGAGCAGGCTTATCTCCAGTGGCTGCGGCGTTATGTGGACTTCCACGGCGGGCGCCATCCGCACGAGCTCGGCCCGGTGGATATCGAGCGGTTCCTGACGCATCTGGCGGTACACCGCAAGGTGAGCTCCGCCACGCAGAACCAGGCATTGCAGGCGCTCCTTTTTCTTTACCGTCACGTGCTCGGGATCGATTTGCCATGGCTGGATGGCGTCACGCGCGCGGCGCCCGAGCGCCGGCTGCCGGTCGTGCTGAGCCGCCAGGAGGTGCGCGCGCTGCTTGCGCAGCTGCAGGGCACTCCCTGGCTGGTGGCGAGCCTGCTCTATGGCAGTGGTCTGCGGCTGATGGAAGCGATGCGGCTGCGCGTGAAGGACCTGGCGCTCGAGCGCGGTGAGCTCATCGTGCGTGAAGGGAAGGGTGGCAAGGACCGCGTGACCATGCTGCCCGCCACGCTTGCCAGATCGGTGTCGGCGCACCTCGACCGGTTGCGGGCCTGGTACGAGGAGGAGCGCCGCCGCGCACGGCCCGGGGTATCGCTGCCATTTGCGCTCGCCCGCAAGTACCCGGAGGCGGGCAAAGCCTGGGGCTGGCAATACCTGTTCCCCGCCTCGGGCCTCTGCCCCGATCGGTACACGCGACTCCCCGTGCGGCACCACCTGCACGAGAAGGTCATTCAGCGGGCGGTGCAGGGAGCGGTGCGTGAGGCGGAGCTCAGCCAGCCTGCGAGCTGCCAGACGCTGCGGCACTGCTTCGCGACGCATCTGCTGGAGGACGGCTACGACATTCGCACGGTGCAGGAGCTGCTCGGCCACTCCGACCTGAATACCACCATGCTCTACACACACGTGATGTCGAAGGGTGCGCGCGGGGTGCGCAGCCCGCTCGATTGGCCCGGGGAGCCCGCGGTCCACCGCTGACTGAAATCCTGCGCACCTCGCAGTAACTCAATCTCGCGGTGTCGGCTCGCCGCCGGCGAAGCCGTGCTGGCGCCACGCCTCGTAGATGACGAGCGCGACGGCGTTCGAGAGGTTGAGGCTCCGGTTGCCGGGACGCATGGGAATCATGAGCTGCCGCTCGGGCGGCACCAGTGCGAGCGCCGCGGCCGGGAGTCCGCGCGTCTCGGCACCGAAGAGCAGCGCGTCGCCGCGCTCGAAGCGCGCCGCGCTGTAGGGCGTGTCGCCGCCGGTCTCGATGCTGAAGAGCCGCGCTCCGGCGAGGGCCTCGAGGCACGCCTCGATGCTCGCGTGCACCCGCACCGGGGCGAGCTCCTCGTAATCGAGTCCGGCGCGGCGCACGGCGCGCGCGGTGAGCT
The DNA here is from genome assembly GCA_019235245.1 of Gammaproteobacteria bacterium. Taxonomy (GTDB): domain Bacteria; phylum Pseudomonadota; class Gammaproteobacteria; order Steroidobacterales; family Steroidobacteraceae; genus 13-2-20CM-66-19. The sequence continues at coordinate 3,038 of JAFAKO010000281.1, read as the reverse complement.
CGAAGCCGAGCGGCTTCACGAGATGGAGCGTGGCGCCGGTGTTGGCGGCGAGGCGGATGATATTGCCGGTGTTGGGCGGAATCTCGGGCTGGATCAGCACGATGTGGAACATGGCCTCACCGGTCGGCATTGACGGCTGTGCGATAATGCCTGCTATGGCGAGCCTCGAACCAGACGCAGCGGTCCGGGGGTCCGCGGCGGCGGCACCCCTGGCACTGAAGTTCTGCGGACTGGAGTTCGCCTCGCCGATCGTCCTGCTCTCGGGGTGCGTCGGCTTCGGCGAAGAGTACACGCGCATCGAGGGATTCTCGAACCGCGACGCCGGCGCCGTGGTCCTCAAGGGCACGACCGGGGCGGCACGCCTCGGCAACCCGCCGCACCGGGTGTGGGAGACCCCGGCCGGAATGCTGAACGCGATCGGCCTGCAGAACCCCGGGGTCGATCAGGTGGTGCGCGTCATCCTGCCGCAGCTCGATTTCAGCGAGACCCGCTTCATCGCGAACGTCTCGGGCTCGACGCTCGAGGAGTACGTCGAGGTCACGCGGCGCTTCGACGCCTCCCCCATCGATGCCATCGAGATCAACATCTCCTGCCCGAACGTCAAGGAGGGCGGCGTCGCCTTCGGCAACTACCCGGACATGTCGGCGCAGGTCGTCGCGGCCTGCCGCCGCGTTACCCGCAAGCCGCTGATCACCAAGCTGTCGCCGAACCAGACCGACATCCGCGAGAACGCACGCCGCTGCATCGAGGCGGGGAGCGATGCGCTCGCGGTGATCAACACCGTGATGGGCATGGCGATCGACGTCGGGACGCGCCGGCCGGTGATCGGCAATGTGCAGGGCGGGCTCTCGGGACCGGCGATCAAGCCGATCGCGCTGCTGAAGGTTCACCAGGTCTACGAGGTGGCGCGCCCGCACGGTATCCCCATCATCGGCCAGGGCGGCATCGTCACGGCGCAGGACGCGCTGGAATTCATCATCGCCGGTGCCACCGCGGTCGGGATCGGCACGGCGCTCTTCTACGATCCGCTCGTGTGCCGGCGCATCAACGCAGGCATCGCCGCGTATCTGGCGGCGCAGGGGCTGAAGAGCGTCACCGAGCTCGTCGGCACGCTGCGCACCGCCAAAGACGTGGCCGACTGCGCGCTCTCGGGTTAAAGCAATCGCTGCTGACCGCTTTCCTCGGCGACGGTGCTGCCCGGCAGCCGGTGCAGCCGTATCGGGGTCGGCGCGGATGCCACGAACGTGACGCCGAGTGTGCGCAGGCGCTCGAGGATGCGGAGGTTGATGCTCTGCTGCGCGTTGGCGTACGTCTTGTAGTCGGGATTGGTCACGAAGAACACGGCCTCGTACTGCAGCGCGGTCGGCAGGCAGCGCAGCAGGTGACAGCGGTCGAAGCGTACATCCGGTGTCGCCTCGATGATCTCGCGCACGGCGCCGGGGACCGCGGCGAGCGCCGCGACCGGGGTGTCGTAGTGCACATCGAGCAGGAACAGTGAGCGCCGCTCCATCAGGCGCCCGAAGTTGCGCACCCGCGCCTTGAGCAGGTCGCTGTTGCCGAGGATGATCTGCTCCCCGGTGAGGCTGCGCAGGCGCGTGCTCTTCACGCCGATGTGCTCGACCGTGCCCTGGCAGTCATCTATCGTGAGTGCATCGCCGATGCCGAAGGGCTTATCCAGCGCGATGGCGAGCGAGGCCAGCAGGTCGGCCAGCACCGTCTGCACCGCGAGCGCGATGGCGATGCCGCCGATGCCGAGGCCCGCCAGCAGCGGTCCGACGTGGATGCCGAGGTTCTCGAGCGCCAGCAGCCCGGCGAGTCCCCAGACGACGATGCCGATCGCCACCAGGATCACATCCATCGAGGCGACACTGGCCTCGAGGCCGATCCGCCGGCGGCGCAGCCCGACTCCATAGCGGATCGCGGCCATCGCCCACAGCGCGAGCTGCATCCACAGCAGCAGCACCAGCACGGTGTTCAGCGCGTGCTCGATGCGGTCGGGGAAGCTGAGATCGCGCGAGGCTAGCCACACCGCCGCACCCCACAGGAACAGCCGGTTGGTATGCGCCACCACGGCGGCGAGCACATCGAGCGCGATGTAGCCCTGTGGCCCGGACGGCTCGCGGCGGCGCTGCGCGCTGATGGCGCGCTTGACGAGCGGCAGAACGGTGAAAGTGACGAGAAAGATCGCCAGCGAGATCAGCCACGTGCCGAGCTCGTTGCCCAGGAACTCCAGGTGCCACAGCCGCTCCCCACCCGACATCGCCGCCCTCCCTCCGGCGGAACCTTACCGGCTTCGCGCCGCGGCGACCATGCGTCTACTCCTCGGCGTCTGCGGCGCCGTTCATGCCGAGCTCGCGGAGCTTGCGCGTGAGGGTGTTGCGTCCCCAGCCGAGGAGCCTGGCCGCTTCCTGGCGGTGTCCCTGGGTGCGCCGCAGGGCGGCGCGGATCAGCACGCGCTCGAATTGCGGCTGCGCGGCATCGAGCAGCGGCGGAGCGCCCTTGAGCGCGTGCCGCTCGGCCCACTCGGCGAGCGCCGCGGCCCAGTCCGATTCCTTGCGCGCGGAGTCGGCCGTGCCGGCGATCTCGGGCGGCAGATCCGCGAGATGCACTTCGCTCCCGGGGGCCAGCACCGAGAGCCGGCGGCAGAGGTTCACGAGCTCGCGCACGTTGCCGGGCCACTCGTAGGCGGTGAGCCGCGCCAGCGCATCCGGGGCCAGCACCTTCGGCTCGACGCCGAGCTCGTGCGCGGCAATCGGCATGTAGTGCGCGAGCAGTGCGGGGATGTCCTCGGCGCGCGCGGAAAGCGGCGGCAGCTCGATGCGGATCACGTTCAGTCGGTGGTAGAGATCCTCGCGGAACAGACCGCGGGCCACCCGCTCCTGCAGGTTCTGGTTGCTCGCGGCGATGACGCGCACGTCGACGTGGATCGGGGTCTGGCCGCCGACGCGGTAGAACTCGCCCTCGGCGAGCACGCGCAGCAGGCGGGTCTGCAGCGGCAGCGACATGTCGCCGATCTCATCGAGAAACAGCGTGCCGCC
>JAFAKO010000225.1 GCA_019235245.1 Gammaproteobacteria bacterium | reverse complement strand
CGCCGGGCTAGAGTGACCGCAGGAAGTTGAGCAGATCCTGCTGGTCCGCGGCGCTCAGCCCCTGGAAGTTTCGCACCACCTGGTTGGCCTCGCTCCCGGGACTGGCGTGGTCGTCGATCGCCTGGATGAGGTCGCTGGTGCGGCCGTGCTGCGCATCTGGCGGGCGTTCGAGCTCTAACCCCTGGCGCGGTGCCTGAGCTGCGCGCACTGCGTATTTACAATGCCGCGCGCGGATCTATTCTTTTCTGCGTGCTCGAGATTCTCACACCGCGGTACGCGGGAAATCTCGCGCGGGCAGCGCGAGCGGGTCCCGCGATGCTGTCCGCGGCGGCGAAGGATTTGCTGCCGGGCCTCGTCGCGCTCCTCATCGTGCTGCTCGCGCTGGCCGTCCCGGTGCTCCTCATCCTTTGGCGCCTGCACCGCGCCATTCCGAGTTAATCGACCGCGGCCACGCTTGGGCTACGGCCGCTTGCGGAGCACACTCGAGGCAACCCGGCTCTGGCAGGTAATACCCGATGCTCAGGATCCTGCTCGTGGCAATGGTGTGCATGGCGCCCGCGGCGCACTCCGCCGAGCTTGCCGCCCTCGAGCGGGCGCGGATCGATCATCTGCTCGAGGTGGTGGCGTCGCTGCAGGACGCGCAGTTCATCCGTAATGGCCAGGCCTACGACAGCGCGACGGCGGTCAGCCACCTGCGCGTCAAGCTGGCCGCCGCCGGCACGCGGGTGCGGACGGCCGAGGACTTCATCCGCCTGTGCGCGTCGCAATCCTCGATCTCGGGTCGACCGTACGAGATCCGCTTCGCCGACGGCCGCACCGTCGGCTCGGCCGATTTTCTCATGCAGAAGCTGCGCGAGTTCGACCGCGGTGCTCCGCCGTAGATTCGCGGACGCGGTGGGCTGGCGCTAGCCGCGCACCCGCGCGCCGGCCGGATCGTAGAGCGGCCGCAGCGACGCGCGCGCCGGCACGCTGCGATTGCCGATCAGTATCTCGAAGCGCCCGGAGGCGATCAGCTCCTCGGACACACCAGCTGGTGCGCTCACGTAGCCGAGGCCGGCCGCCGCGCCGAGCGTGTGCGCGTACATGCCGGAGGTGATGAGGCCCACCCGTTTGCCGTCGAGGAGTATCGGCTCGTTGTGGTAGAGCATCGGCTCCGGATCGGCGAGCAGAAACTGCACGAGGCGCCGGCGACGCGGCTGCGCTCGTGCCGCCAGCAGCGCCTCCCGGCCGATGAATCCGTCGGGCTTGGTCCAGGCGCAGGTGAAGGCCAGTCCGGCATCGAGCGGGGTGTCGTCGGGACCGATGTCATGCGACCAGTCCCGGTAGGACTTCTCGATGCGCAGCGAGTTGAGCGCATGGTACCCACAGTGCCGCAGCCCGAGCGGCCGGCCGGCCTGCACGAGGGCATCGTACACACTGACGGCAAAGGGCACGGGCACGTACAGCTCCCAGCCGAGCTCCCCGACGTAGGTCATGCGCAGCGCGAGCGCCTGCTGGTAGCCGATCTGCACTTCGCGCGCCGTGCCGAACGGGAAGCCCGCGTTCGACCAGTCGCCGCTCGCGAGGCTGCTCAGCAGCTCGCGTGAGCGCGGACCCTGGACATTGAGCATGCACCAGGCGTCGCTGAGGTCGGTCACTACGCAGTGCTGCCCGGCAGCGATGTGCTCGCGCAGCCAGGCGATCACGTGCGTGGCGGTGAACGCCGCGGTGACCACCAGGAAGCGATCGCCGGCGAGGCGCGTCACACTGACATCCGCCTCGATCCCGCCGCGATCGTTGAGGAATTGCGTGTACAGCACCTTGCCGACCGGCACCCGGCAGTCGGCGGTCGCGATCAGGTTCAGCGCCTGCTCCGCATCGCGTCCCTGGACGAGAATCTTGGCGAACGAGGATTGCTCGAAGAGTCCGACGGCCTCGCGCACCGCGCGGTGCTCCTCGGCATTGTTCCCGAACCAGTTCTGCCGCCCCCAGCGGTACTCGTAACGCGGCTCCTGTCCGGGCCGCGCGTACCAGTTGGGCCGCTCCCAGCCGGCGGACTCTCCGAAGCAGGCTCCCGCCGCGGCGACCCGATCGTGCAGGACGCTGCGCTTCACGCCGCGCGCCGTGCTCCACTGCCGGAAGGGCCAGTGGTCCTGGTAGCCGATGCCGAGCGTTTCGACGACCCGGTCGCTGAGGTAGCGCGGATTGTTCTGCCACGCGTGGGTGCGGCGGATGTTCACCGACCATACGTCCAGCGGCGCACTGCCGCGCGCGATCCACTCGGCCATGACGTGGCCGACGCCGCCGCCCGAAAGGATTCCCAGCGAGTTGAAGCCCGCGGCGAGGAAAAACCCTTTGAGGTTCGGCGCCTCGCCCATCAGGTAATTGTGATCGGCGGTGAAGGACTCCGGTCCGCAGAACAGCAGCTTGACGCCCGTCTGCTCGAGCAGCGGGACGCGCCCGCAGGCGCGCTCGAGATACGGCTGCATGCGCTCCCAGTCGGGCGGGATCTCGCCGAAGGCAAAATCCGCCGGGATCCCGGCCACGCCCCACGGTCGTGCCCGGTCCTCGAAGATCCCGACCATCAGCTTGCCGGCCTCCTCGCGGATATAAGTGCTGCGGCCGGGGTCGCGCAGGATCGGCAGCTTCGGGTGCACTCCGGGAACTCCCTCGGAGATCAGGTAGTAGTGCTCGGCCGCCTGCAGCGGTACGTCGACTCCCGCCAGCCGGCCGACCTCGCGCGCCCACATGCCGGCGCAGTTGACCACGACGTCGGCAGCGATCCGGCCGAGCGGACACTCGACCCCGGTAACGCGGCCGTTTTCCTGCGCGATTGCGGTGACCGGGCATCTCTCGAAGAAGGCGACCCCAGCCTGCCGCGCGCCTCTGGCGAGGGCACGCGTCACATCGGTTGGATTGATGCGCCCGTCGCGCGGGAAGTGGAATGCCGCCTGCACGTCGCCGACGTGGGCGAGCGGCCACATGCGCTGCACTTCGGCCGCGCTGATTTCCTCGCACTCGATGCCCCAGCTCTGCGCCGCGCGGTAACCGCGCCGCATCTCCTCTGCTTTGTCATCGGTGAGGGCGAGCTGGATCGAGCCGCACTCGATGAGGCCGGTTGCCTGGCCGGTCTCCTCCTCGAGCCGGCGATACAGCTGCTGCGTATACGCAGCCAGCCGGGTCTGCGTCTCGGTATCCCGCAGCGTCGTCAGCAGGCCGGCCGCGTGCCAGGTGGTGCCCGAGGTCAGCTGCTCGCGCTCGAGGAGCACGATGTCGGTCCAGCCGAGCTTGGCGAGGTGATAGGCGATGGAGCAGCCCGCGACGCCGCCGCCGATGATGACGGCGCGGGCGTGGCGGGGCGGCGCTTTGGCGTCGGCGTTGCTCACTGCAGAGCTCCGGAGGGGTGCATCAGGTGCTGCGATTCGGGTCCCGGATCGCCGGCCAGGGGTGCTCGGACTTGCCTTTGAAAATGGCATCCGGCTCGGCGCGCTCGAGCGACCAGGCGCCCCGCGCAATCTCCGCCTCGAGCTGACCGGGGGCCCAGCCGGAGTGACCGATGTAGATCCGCAGATTCTCCATCGGCTTGTCGCGGCCGAGCAGCCGCAGCAGCAGCTCCCGG
>JAFAKO010000335.1 GCA_019235245.1 Gammaproteobacteria bacterium | reverse complement strand
CTGCAGCGTTTCACCGCGGTGGTGCGCGGCAGCGAGCCGGCAGGCCCGCTCGCCCGCGATGTCGCCCGGCACCTCTCCGAGCGCTCGCTGCCCGCCGAGCGCGAGCTCGTCGCGGGCATGGAGCAGGTGATCGCCGTGACGATGAGTCTCGGCGCGGAGCGCGCGCCCATCGAGCGCTGCATCGAAGTGATGTGCCAGGGCATGCATCATTTCCAGCAGACCGCGAGCCTCGCGGGGCTCGCGCGCGCGAGCGACCTGGACAGCTACTGCTACTACGTCGCCGGCGTGGTGGGCGAGATGCTGACCGAGCTGTTCTGCTGCTATTCCCCGGCGGCCGCCACGCAGCGCGCGGCGCTGCAGGAGCTGTCCACCTCGTTCGCCGAGGGACTGCAGCTCACCAACATCATCAAGGATTTCTGGGAGGACCGCAGCCGCGGTGCCTGCTGGTTCCCGCGGGAGCTGTTCGCGCGCCACGGGGTCGAGCTCGCCGAGCTCACCCCGGCGAGCGCCGATGAGCGCTTCCAGGCGGGTGTGCACGAGCTGGTCGCGGTCGCCCACGGGCACCTGCGCAACGCCCTCGCCTACGCCCTGCTGCTGCCGGCGCGGGAGCGGGGCATCCGGCTCTTCTGCCTGTGGGCTATCGGGCTTGCCGTCTTGACCCTGCGCAAGATCGATGCCCATCGCGACTACACCCGCGGCGAGCAGGTGAAGGTCTCCCACACCGCCGTGCTCCTCACGCGGCTCTCGACCGGCGCGGCGGTGCGCAACGACCGGCTGCTGCGCCAGCTGTTCGAGCAGGCGGCGCGTGGACTGCCGCTGGCACCGCCGCTCGCGATGCGGCGCGCGGCGCTGCGCGCGGCACTCGGCGGGGGAAGCATCCGCGAGGAGCAGCCGCGCACCTCGAGGCACGAGCGCCGCTCCGACCGCAGCGAGAGTCACGCCCGGTGACGCGCCCCCGCCCGGCAGCCGATCTGTTCGCGCGCTCCATGGCGCTGCGCGAGCGCCGGCCGTCCGCGCAGGCTGCGCCCCCGGCATCGCTCACGCAGGCGATCGCCGTGGCACGTGAGGCGCTCATTGCACGCCAGGCCGAGGAAGGCTGCTGGGAGTTCCAGCTCGAGGCCGACTGCACTATCACCGCGGAGTACATCATGATGATGCACTTCCTCGGCGAGATCGACTCGCGGCTCGAGCCGAAGCTGGCGGTCTACCTGCGGGCGCACCAGGCGGATCACGGTGGCTGGGCGCTCTACCCGGGTGGCGATTTCAACATCAGCTGCAGCGTCAAGGCCTACTTCGCCCTCAGGCTCGCGGGCGATCCCGCCGAGGCGGCGCACATGGCGCGCGCGCGCGCGGCGATCCTGCATCACGGCGGGGCGGCCGCCAGCAATGTCTTCACCCGCATCGCGCTGGCGCTCTTCGGCCAGATTCCCTGGCGCGGCGTGCCGTACATTCCGGTGGAGATCGTGCTACTGCCGCGCTGGTTTCCGTTCAACCTCTACCGCGTCTCCTACTGGTCGCGCGCGGTCATGGTGCCGCTCACCATGCTGTGCACGCTCAAGCCACGCGCCCGCAATCCGCGTGCGGTGCAGATCCGGGAATTGTTCACCGTGCCTCCCGAGGAGGAGCGTAACTATTTCCGCCGTCCGCTCGGGCGTAGCCGGGCACTCACCCAGCTGTTCCTGACACTCGACCGCCTCGGCCGCACGATCGATCCACTGATACCCGCGGCGCTGCGCGCGCATGCACTGCGCCGCGCCGAGCAGTGGACGCTCGAGCGGCTGAACGGCGAGGACGGGCTCGGCGCCATCTTTCCCGCGATGGTGAACGCGCTCGAGGCGCTGGTGCTGCGCGGTTATCCGGCAGATGACCCGCACCGCCGTGCCGCGCAGCGTGCGCTCGAGCGGCTGCTGGTGGTCGATGGTGCGAGCGCTTACTGCCAGCCGTGCGTCTCGCCGGTATGGGACACCGCGCTCGCGAGCCTCGCGCTGCAGCAGGAAAGTGGCGCGAACGCAGTCGCAGCAGCACAGCGCGGGCTCGATTGGTTGCTGCCGCGCCAGCTGCTCGAGGCGCCGGGAGACTGGCGCCTGCGCCGGCCGCAGCTCGCCGGCGGCGGCTGGGCCTTCCAGCGGGCCAACCCTCACTACCCCGACCTCGATGACACGGCGGCGGTCGTCTGGTCCATGCATCTCGCGGCCGATCGCGCGCGCTACGCGGATGCGGTGGGCCGCGCACTCGACTGGCTCACCGGCATGCAGAGCAGCAACGGCGGGTTCGCGGCCTTCGACGTCGACAACACCGATTACTACCTCAACGAGATTCCCTTCGCCGATCACGGCGCGCTGCTCGATCCACCCACGAGTGACGTCACGGCGCGCGTCGCCACCGCTCTCGCGCTCGTCGGCCGCCCGCAGGATGCAGCGCCGCTCGCGCGCGCCCTCGCCTTCCTGCGCGCGGACCAGCAGGCGGACGGGTCATGGTTCGGTCGCTGGGGCACGAACTTCGTATATGGCACGTGGTCGGTGCTGACCGCGCTCGCGCACGCCGGCGTCGCCTGCGATGACCCGGCCGTGCAGCGCGCGGTCCGCTGGCTCGAGTCGCGGCAGAATGCCGACGGTGGCTGGGGCGAGAGCAACGACAGCTATGAGCCCGGCTGCGCAACGCGCCCGGCACCGAGCACTCCGCACCAGAGTGCCTGGGCGCTGCTCGGACTGCTGGCGGCGGGCGAGGTCGAGTCCTCCGCCGTGCTGCGCGCCGTCGAGTATCTGCTCGCTACGCAGCAGCCGGATGGCCTGTGGAGCGATCCGAGCTTCACCGCGCCGGGATTCCCGCGGGTCTTCTACCTGCGCTATCACGGTTACTGCGCCTACTTCCCGCTCTGGGCCCTCGCCGCCTATCGCAGCCGCTCGCAGGTTGGAACGCTGCATTGAATGGGGTCGGGATCGTCGCCGCGCTCGCTGCCGAGTCCCGTCCGCTCGGCGCGGCGAGTCGCAGCCCTGGCGGAGCCCGCTCGCTCGCTGACGGCACGCTGCTGGTCGTGAGCGGAGTAGGAATCGCGGCAGCCCGCGAGGGCGCCCGGCGCCTCCTCGGCGCGGGTGCCCGCGCACTCCTCAGCTGGGGTGTAGCCGGCGGACTCGATCCGGCGCTCGCAGCCGGAACGGTGGTGCTGCCGCGGGAAGTGGTGTCGCCGGAGGGGCGATCGTTCACGACCGAGCCCGGATGGCGCGAGGCCCTCGCCCGCGTTCTCGGCGATGCTCACGCGGTCTCCTCCGGCCGGTTGCTCACGCGTTACGAGGCGCTCGGGTCCATCGCCGCCAAGGCGCAGGCCTTCCGCGAGACCGCCGCGGTGGCGGTGGACATGGAGAGCTCGGCAGTCGCGGAAATGGCGGCCGCGGCACGCGTGCCCTTCATCGCAGTGCGCGCACTCGTGGATACCGCTCACGATGTCGTGCCGCAGGCCGCCATCGCAGCGGCCGCGACCGGCGAGGGCGCGCTGCGTATCGGCGCGTTGCTGCTCGCCGTGGCGCGCCGGCCGTCCGAGCTCCCGCCGCTGATCCGCCTGGCCGGACGCTACCGCAGCGCGCTGCGCTCACTGTCGGCGGTGGCGCGCAGCGGCGCTCTCGCGGCGCAGCCGCTGCAGCCGGCAGCTCGCGGCGCACTCTCGTGAGAGCGCTCGTCACCGGCGCGACGGGATTCGTTGGCTCAGCGGTGGCGCGCGCTCTCTGTCAGCGTGGCTGGCAGGTCCGCGCCCTGGTGCGCGAGAGCTCCGACACGCGCAATCTGCGTGGGCTGCCGATCGAGCCGGCGCGCGGGGACCTCACCGACCTGCCATCGGTGTCGGCCGCGCTGAGTGGCTGCGAGGCGGTGTTCCACGTGGCGGCCGATTACCGGCTCGGCGTCGCGGATCCGCAGCCGCTGTACCGGTGCAATGTCGATGGAACGCGCACGCTGCTGGAGGCCGCCCAGCGCGCCGGGGTACGGCGGCTCGTCTACACGAGCAGCGTGGCGACCGTCGGCCTGCCGGCGGATGGCTCCCCGGGAACCGAGGACACGCCGAGCTCGCTCAATGACATGATCGGCCACTACAAGCGCTCGAAGTTTCTCGCCGAGGAGCTGGTGCGCGATTTCGCCCACGCAGGGGTGCCGGTCGTCATCGTCAATCCCTCCACTCCCATCGGGCCCGGCGACCTCAAGCCGACACCGACCGGGCAGATGGTGGTCGATGCGGCCTCGGGACGCACGCCGGCCTATGTCGACACCGGCCTCAACGTCGTGCACGTCGACGATGTCGCCAGCGGACACCTGCTGGCGTTCGAGCGTGGGCAGATCGGCGAGCGCTACATCCTGGGCGGAGAGAACATGACGCTGCACGCGATTCTCCTCGCCATCTGCCGCCTCGCCGGGCGCAGTCCGCCACGCATCCGTCTGCCGCACTCGGCGCTGCTGCCGGTGGCTTACGCCTCCGAAGCGCTGGCACGCCTCAGGCGGCGCGGCACGCGCGTGAGCGTCGAGGCGGTGCGCCTCGCCCGCAAGCACATGTATTTCTCGAGCGAGAAGGCCGTGCGCGAGCTGGGCTACAGCTGGCGCCCCCCGGCGCTGGCCTTCGAGGATGCGCTGCGCTGGTTCCTCGAGCAGGGAATGGTCAGATCGGCGTACCGTCGCGGCGCCTGAACCGTCCGCCGGCGTGCGGCGGACCGTACACCAGGTCGACGTCCGGGTCGGTATAGAGAGCCCGGTCGGCGGGGTCGCGATTGCTGATCTCGAGATACACCGCGTCCGCGCTGCTGCGGTTGATGAGCTGATGACCGTCCTCGGTGCCCGCGGGAAAGCCGGCACACATCCCCGCGGTGAGCAGCTGCTCGCCCGCTTCGGTGCGCAGCACCACCTCGCCCTCGAGCACGAATACGAACTCGTCCTCGTGCGTGTGCCAGTGGCGCATCGAGGACTCCTTTCCCGGGTGCAGCACCGAGTAGTTGATGCCGATGCGCGTGAGGCCGAGCGCATCGCCGACAGCGCGCTTTGACCGGGGCAGCACCCGTGAGGCGTACGGCTGCGGGTAGCCGGTGCGGTTGAGCGCTTCGATGCTGCGTGGATCGAGCGCCGGTTTGCGCAGTGCCATGTGTCTCCGGGGGGTGTATCGCGGTTGACGGGCACCGCTGCCCTCGGGGAGCATGCCACAAGCTGCATGCCCGAGACATTCACCGATGTCGGCCAGTGCGTCGATGCGGTGCTGCGCCGCGTGGGAACGCACGTGGTGCTGGCGCTGCCGCTCGGCATCGGCAAGCCGAACCCACTGGCGAACGAGTTCTACCGGCGCGCGCGGCGCGATCCGTCGCTGGAGCTCACCATCCTGACAGCGCTCTCGCTGCTGAAGCCCGTGGCCCGCTCGCCACTCGAGGCGCGTCTGCTCGACCCGCTCAGCGCGCGGGTCTTCGGCAGCTACGTGGAGCCCGATTACGCCCGCGACCTGCGCGCGGATCGCCTGCCCGGCAATGTCCGGGTCCTCGAGTTCTACCTCGCCCCCGGCGCATTCCTCCATTCATTCCACGCGCAGCGCAATTACCTGAGCGTCAACTACACGCAGGTGGCGCACGCGGCGCTCGCGCGCGGCGCCAACGTCATCGCGCACCTCGTGGCGCGGCGCGTGGTGCACGGGCAGCTGCAGCTGAGCTTCGGCTCCA
>JAFAKO010000189.1 GCA_019235245.1 Gammaproteobacteria bacterium | reverse complement strand
GCCGCGATCTGGGCGCGCAACGGCAGGAAGGGATCCGGCGTGGGCGGCATGGGGAGCTGAGCGGCCGAGAGCGAGCCCACCCAGATGCCGTCATAGATCACCACCGGATCGGCGAGAGCCTCGGAGAGGGTGACGGCGGCGCCGTCCTCGCCCGCCCGATACGTCGTGCGTAGCGCAAATGCCCGCAGGATATCGACTGCAGCCTCGCGATCGAGGCTGGCGGCAGTCGGCGCGAGCTCACCGAAATCCTCGAGCAGCTCGCGCCAGCGCAGCCGTACCTGCTGACGTGCGCTGTCGGGCGGCGGCTCACCCGGCCAGCCGAGCGCGGTGAGCCCCGCGTCGAAGCGTTCGGCCCAGCGGCGCGGCGACGCGCTGCCTTCGGCCATGCGCCCCTGCGCCTGCCGCAGCCGCTCGGCGAGGTCGCGGGCCGCGCTCCGCTGCTCGCGCGCGACGAGCTGCAGCACGCCGAGCAGGTCGCGCAGCCGCAGGGTGAGCGGCCCGCGCTCGCGCAGCAGCTGCGCGAGATGGGCACGCGGCGCGGCTCCGGGGGCCTGCCAGCAGGGCTCGGTGAGCCAGCGCGCGAGAGGCTCCCGCTCGATGGCATCGCCCGCGAGAAGGCTGAGGGAGAGCAAGGCATGAGCCGGCAACGGCAGCGAGCCGAAGGGCTCACCGCCTTCGAGGGCGACGCTCGCACGTGCGGCGGGAACCGGGGCGAGCCTCGCTGCCGGGTCGAGGCAGTCGCGAATGAGTTGCGCCAGGCGCTCGCGCGGTCCCGGAGGTCCCGGCAGCATGACGAGAAGTCGCGCGTCGGGCCGCTCGCTCAGGCGCTCATGGCACCACTGCGCGATGGCTTCGAGCTCCCCGAGCGCATCGGTGCTGTGCACGGCACGCACCGACGCCCCCGGCGATTCGCGCGGGCCCGGGTCGGGCGCGGGCGAGGCGCTCAGCCCGGTGAGCCAGGGCGGCGCCTGGTCGAACCCCCGGAGGAGCAGCGTGTGCCCTGGCGCGCTCACCTGCAGTCGCGGTATGAGCGCGCCGACGGTGGCGGCATTCAGCGAACGGCAGCGCGCCGCGACGCCGCGCTGTACCGCGAGCAGCAAGGCCGCCTCGGGAGTCGCCGCGCGAGGCGATAGCGCAATACCGTGCATGGCGGCGCGCTCGCTCGAGCGCTGCAGCGCCTGCGCGAGCACGCCCGGATCGAGGAAGGGGTAGCCGCCGGCTGCCTCTCGCGTCGCCTCACGCCACAGCAGCCACTCCTCCGCGGGACTGAGCAGGCGCGGCCAGTCCTTCGGCGCAGCTTCGGCGAGGCGCTCGCACTCACGGCGCGCCCAGCCCGCGGGCGTGAGCACATCCACGCTGCCCCACACCCGGCGCGCGGCGGCAATCTCTGCCGCTGCATGGGCGAGCTGCACCGCGTGCAGGCGGCGGCTGCCTGGCACCAGCAGCGTGCCCCCGCGCTGGAGATGTGAAGAAACGTCAGACGGAAGTCTAAACAAAACCGAGTGTTACAGATCTTTGGTCGAAATCACTTTATCCTGGAAATCGCCCCGGTGAGATTGCGGACGACCCTCTCGCGGGCGCTGAGCTCGTGCACGCGCGCAGCGTAGCCCGCGAGCAGCTCCTCGATCCGGCCGAACACCTCCCGCAGCGTTGCCGCATCGGGAAGATTGGTGATGCGGAAGTGATTGCGATACGGAACGTTGAAGCTGACACCGGGGGCGACGAGGACGTGCTTCTGCTCGAGGAGGTCGAGCGCGAACTGCTGGTCGTCGAATTCCGGCAGCACCATGGGATTCACGCCCACGAAGGCGTACATCGAGCCCTGCGGCGGGGTGAGCGTGAGGAAGCGGCTGCGCTGCACGGCGGTGAGAATGGCGGCGCGCGACTCGTACAGGCGCCCGCCCGGGGAGACGAGCTCGCGGACGCTCTGGTGGCCGCCGAGCGCGGTCTGCACCGCCCACTGTGCCGTCACGTTGCTGCACAGCCGGAGCGAGGCGAGGAGCTCGAGCGCCTGGAGATAGTCCGCCGCCAGCTGCGTGCGGCCGGAGAAGACCGCCCAGCCGACGCGGTAGCCGCAGGCGCGGTAGACCTTCGAGAGACCGGACAGGGTGGCGCACAGCGTGTCGTGCACCAGGGTCGCCATGGGCACGAACTGCGCGGCGTCGTAGGTCATCTGGTCGTAGATCTCATCCGCAAACACCACCAGCCGCCGCTCTTCCGCGAGACGCGCGATCGCCTCGAGCACCGCGCGCGGATAGACGGCACCGGTCGGGTTGTTGGGATTGATGATGACGATCGCACGGGTGCGACTCGTCACGAGTGCAGCGAGCTCCGCGGGATCCGGTACGAAGCCGTTCTCCGGACGGCAGGCATAGTGCACCGCGCGGCCGCGATTCAGGGTCACCGCGGCGGTCCATAACGGATAGTCGGGGCTCGGCACCAGGACCTCGTCGTCCTCGTTGAGCAGTGCGCGCAGCGTGAGGTCGATGAGCTCGCTCACGCCATTGCCGATGAACACTTCCTCGGCCGTGACGCCGCTGATACCGCGCTCCTGCTGCTGCATGACGACGGCTTCCCGCGCCGGGAATATCCCTTTCTGGTGGCAGTAGCCCTCGGCCTCCGCGAGGTTCTCGATCATCGCGAGGCGCATGGTCTCGGGGGTGCGCAGGCCGAAGGCACGCGGGTTGCCGATGTTGAGCGAGACGATCTCGTACCCCTGGCGCTCGAGCTCGTGCGCGCGCCGCGCGAGCCGGCCGCGAATCTCGTAACGAACGTTCTTCAGGCCCTCGCTCGGGCCGATGCCGGAGTCGGTTCTCATGCCGCGAAGAATAACCCATGGCGCCGGCGCGTCCTGTGCGATCGGCGGAACTGTGACCTATGCGAGCTCGCGCCAGCGGTAGCAGGCAATGCCGCGGCCGCCCTCCTCCTCCCACTCCGGAAAACGCACGGCGCATTGCGCCGCTGCCTGTGCACAGCGCGTGCGGTACACGCAGCCACTCGGCGGGTCGAGCGGCGATGGCGGCTCACCGGCCCGTACGGCGGCGAGCCGCGCCGGCTGCACGTCCGCATCGGCCACCGGGATCGCCGCCAGCAGCTCCCGGCTGTAGGGATGCCGGGGAGCCGCGAACAGCTCCGCCGCCGGCGCGAGCTCGACCCGGCGCCCGAGATACAGCACCAGTACGCGCTCGCAGAGCTCGCGCACGACTGCCAGGTTGTGGCTGATGAACAGCAGCGTGAGACCCTGCGCGCGGCGCAGCTCGCCGAGCAGGGAGACGATCTGCCGCTGTGTCGGGGCATCGAGAGCGCTCACCGGCTCATCGCACACGAGCAGCCGTGGTGCGAGCACCATGGCGCGCGCGATCCCGACCCGCTGGCCCTGACCGCCGGAGAGCTCGTGCGGGTAACGGCCGGCGAGAGCCGCCGCGAGCCCGACGCGCGCGAGCGCGGTGGCGACCACGGCGCGCCGCGCGGCGGCATCGAGACTGCGCTCGTGGACCAGCAAGGGCTCCTCGATGATCTCGGCCACGGTCATGCGCGGGTCGAGGCTGCCGAGCGGCTCCTGGAAGATGATCTGCAGGTCGCGGCGCAGCGCGCGCAACTCCGGGGAGCGGAGCGTTGCCAGCTCGCGACCCATCCACACCACGCGCCCGCTCGAAGCGTCCAGCAGCCGCAGCACGGCACGTGCGAGCGTCGACTTGCCGCTGCCGGACTCACCGACGATGCCGAGCGATTCGCCGGCGCGCAGCTCGAGGCTCACGCCGGTGAGCGCGGCGAGCGGTGTGGCAGGCTCGAGCCAGCGCCCACGCACTCGGTAGCGCACGCCGAGATCGCGCACGCTGAGCGCCGCTCCGCCCGCCGCTGCGGCTGACGGTGTCCGTGCAGCGACCTGCACGGGTGGTGGCGCGGAGGATTCCTGCAGCAGCTCGCGGGTGTAGGGATCGCGCGGCGTCCGCAGCACCTCGCGCACCGGACCGGTCTCGATGAGCGTCCCGTGCCGCATGACGGCGACGCGGTCGGCGACTCCGGCGAGCGCCGCAACGTCATGGGTGATCAGCACCAGCGCGAGCCCGTGCGTGCCCTTGAGCTCAGCGAGCAGCGCCAGGATCTGTGCCTGGATGGTGACATCGAGCGAGGTAGTCGGCTCATCGGCGATGAGCAGGCGCGGCTCGGCGGCGAGCGCGATGGCGATCATGGCCCGCTGACGCATGCCACCGGACAGCTCGTGCGGGTATTGCTCGAGGCGTCGCGCCGGATCGCTCACGTGCACGCGCTCGAGGAGGCCCTCGGCACGCGCCCGCGCCGCGGCGCGCTCGAGGCCGCGGTGACGGCGCAGCACCTCGGCGAGCTGCGCGCCGATCGTGAGGTGCGGAGTGAGTGAGGTCATCGGATCCTGGAACACCATGCCGATCTGCACGCCACGGACACGATCGAGCGCCGGACCGCGCAGCCCGATCAGCTCGGTCTGCCCGAGCCGGGCGCTGCCGGTTGCGCGGCCGTTCGCGGCGAGAAGCCCCAGCATCGCCAGAAAGAGCTGACTCTTGCCGGACCCCGATTCGCCCACCACGCCGAGACACTCGCCGGCCGCGACCGAAAGTGTCACGTCCCGCACGGCCTGCACCGCTCCGTTTGGTGTGTCGAAGGCGACGCTGAGCCGGCGCACGCTCAGTACCGCGGCAGCGTCCTGCGAATGGTCAGCGCTCGCGGGGATCGAAGGCATCGCGCAGCCCATCGCCGAGCACGTTGAGACACAGGAGCAGCAGCACCAGCGCAGTCGCCGGGACGAGCACCATCCAGGGAGCGGACTCCATCTCCTGCGCGCCGGCGTAGATCAGGTTGCCGAGGCTTGCCTGCGGTTCCTGCACGCCGAGACCCAGGAAGGAGAGAAAACTCTCGAACAGGATCATCTGCGGCACGATGAGAGTTCCGTAGACCACCACGGGTCCCACCACATTGGGAACGATGTGGTGCCACAGGATCCGCGCCGGCGCGGCACCGGTGGCCCGGGCCGCCTCGAGGAACTCGCGCCGCTTCAGGGCGAGTGTCTGCGCGCGCACGATGCGTGCGGTGGTGAGCCAGCCGACCGCCGCAAGCGCCAGCGCGAGCACCGCGAGGCTGCCGCGCGGAAAGAGCGTCGTGAGAATGATCACCACGAAAAGGTACGGGAGCGAATACAACACATCCACGAAGCGCATCATGGCCCCGTCGATGCGCCCGCCGCTGAGCCCCGCCGCCGCACCCCACAGCACACCGATCAGGAGACTGACGCCGCTCGCGAGTCCCGCGAGCAGCAGCGACAGCCGCAGCCCGTGCAGTGTGCGTACCAGGAGGTCGCGCCCGAGGCGATCGGTCCCGAGCCAGTGGGCGTCCGCGATCCCGGGGGGCGAGGCGAGATGCTGCCAGTCGAGGCTGTCGTAGCGCCACGGGCTGAGCAGCGGAGCGATGAGCGCAGCGAGCGCCAGAAAACCCAGCAGCGCGAGCGCCACGGATGCGGCGCGGTCATGACGCAAGCGCACGAGCGCATCACCCCACAGGCCGCGACTCGCGATGGTGCTCTCATCCATGACGGATAGCGGGGTCGAGCCAGCCGCACGCGAGATCGGCGAGCAGATTCAACAGCAGGGTGAGAATCCCGTATACGATGACCATGCCCATGACGAGGGGATAGTCGCGGTCGATCGCACCCTGGACCAGGTAACGTCCCGTTCCCGGAAGCCCAAACACCGCCTCGACGACCAGCGAGCCGGTGATGACGAAAGCGGTGGCGGGCCCCAGGTAGCTCGCGACCGGCAGCAGCGCCGGACGCAGCGCGTGGCGCCACACGAGCCGCGCCTCACCGATGCCGCGTGCCCGCGCACTGCGCACGTAGGGTGCGCGCAGCACCTCCAGCAGGCTCGCGCGCGTGAGCCGCGCGAGCGCCACCGCCAGCGGCAGGGCCAGCGTCAGCACCGGCAGCAGCAGATAGCGCGCCGTGCCCGGTTGCCAGCCCGCCACCGGCAACCACCGCAGATAAATCCCGAAAACGAGCGCAAGCAGCGGGCCGATCACGAAGCTCGGCAGCGCCATCCCCAGAGCCGCGATGGCGGCGACCGAGAAGTCGGCCGCCGGAGAGCGCCAGAGCGCCGCGGCGATGCCGGCCGGGATACCGCCCAGGAGGGCGAGCGCGATGGCACACAACCCGAGCGTGGCACTGATCGGCAGCCCCTGAGCGATGAGCTCACGCACGGTGAAATCACGCTGGCGGAGCGAGGGACCGAAGTCGCCGTGCGCGAGCGCGCGCAGGTAGCGCAGGTACTGCACGTGCAGCGGCTTGCTTAGGCCGTAGAGCCGCTCGAGATTGGCCCGCACGGCGGGACTCACGCCCTGCTCCGCGTCGAAGGGCCCGCCGGGCGCAAGCCGGATGATGGCGAACGAGAGGGTGACGATGACGAGCAGTGTGGGAAGGAGCGCGGCGATGCGACGCAACGCGAGCTTCAGCATGCGGCGGACTCTACCGGGGTCCCCACGAATTTGCGCGTCTTGTTGCGCGCGCTGTGCTCAACGGTCGCGGCAAGCGCAGAATTCGTGGGGTGGCTCGCCGGGGTCCCCACGAATTTGCGCAGTTTATTCGCAATCCGTCAACGCGGCGGCACGTCCCGTCAACAAGCGGCGGAGCCTCCCGCTATACTGCGCGTTCGGTAGCCCGCGCGCCGGGCGATTCGTGAGTCAAGGCGAATGAAGCGCATTCTGGTCGGCATCAAGCGCGTCGTGGACTACAACGTACGCATCCGCGTCAGGCCCGACGGCAGCGGGGTCGTCACCGACGGGGTGAAGATGAGCATCAACCCCTTCGATGAGATCGCGCTCGAGGAAGCGCTGCGCATCAAGGAGCGCGGCGGCGCCGAAGAGGTGGTGGTGGCGACGGTCGGCCCCGCGGACTGCCAGCAGCAGCTGCGCACCGCGCTTGCCATGGGAGCGGACCGGGCGCTGCACGTGCAGGCCGATGGCGTGCTCGAGCCCCTCACGGTCGCGCGGGCGCTGCTGCAGCTCATCGAGCGGGAGCAGCCGTTGCTCGTGATTCTCGGCAAGCAGGCGATCGATGATGACAACGGCCAGACCGGGCAGGTGCTCGCGGCGCTGTGGAACCGGCCCCAGGCAACCTATGCCTCGAAGCTCGAGCTCACCGGGGAGACGGCGCGCGTCACGCGCGAGGTCGACGCGGGGCTCGAGACGCTCGAGATCGATCTGCCGGCGGTGATCACCACTGACCTGCGCCTCAATGAGCCACGCTACGTGAAGCTGCCGGACATCATGAAGGCCAAGAAGAAACCGCTCGACACCTTCACGCTCGCCGCACTCGGTGTCGAGCCGCGCCAGCAGCTGAAGCTCGTGCGCTTCGAGCCCCCGCCACAGCGGCAGAAAGGCATCCGCGTCAAGGATGCCGCGGAGCTCGTCGATGCACTGAAAAAGAAAGGACTGCTGTGAGCGCCAAAATCCTCATCGTCGCCGAGCACGACGGCAAGAAGCTCAATCCAAGCACCGCCAAGTGCGTGACGTGCGCGCGCACGCTCGCGGGGGCGCAGGTGACCGTGGCGGTGCTCGCGGCCGAGGCGGCACCCGTTGCGTCGCAGGCGGCGCAGCTCAGCGGAGTCGATCGGGTCGTCACGGTCGAGAATCCCGCCAACCTGCACGCGCTGGCGGCAGTGCTCGCGCCGCAGGTCGTGGCGCTCGCCGCACCCTTCGACATCGTGCTCGGCCCCTCGACGACATTCGGCAAGGACCTGATGGCGCGCGTGGCGGGACTGCTCGAAGCGCCGCAGGTGAGCGACATCATGGCGATCGAGAGCGCCGGCCGCTTCCGCCGTCCGATCTACGCCGGCAATGCCATTCTCACGGTCGAGAAGGCCGGGGAAGGCAAGGTCGTCGGCACCGTGCGCATCGCCTCCTTCGAGGCGGCCGCGAGCGGTAATAGCGCGGCGCCGATCGAGAAGTCGACGGTGAGCGTGACACTGCCGACGCACACGCGCTTCATCTCGGTGTCCGCCGCGAAGAGCGACCGGCCCGACCTGCAGACCGCGGCGCGCGTGGTATCCGGTGGCCGGGCGCTCGGCAGCGCCGACGGGTTCAAGATCCTCTATAGCCTCGCGGACCGCATGGGAGCCGCGGTGGGCGCCTCACGCGCGGCAGTGGATGCCGGCTATGCGCCGAACGAGATGCAGGTGGGCCAGACCGGCAAGATCATCTCGCCGGAGCTGTATGTCGCGGTCGGGATCTCGGGCGCGATTCAGCATCTCACGGGCATCAAGGATGCGCGCACGATCGTCGCCATCAACAAGGACGGCGAGGCGCCGATCTTCGAGGTGGCAGATTTCGGGCTGGTGGGCGATCTGTTCCAGATCATCCCGGAGATCGAGCGGCTGATATCGTGAACCCGGCTGGAACGGGTTGAGGCCGTTCCAGCGGGCCAAGCGGGCCGCTGCCTTCGCGCGGGCTAGAGCTGCGCGAGAATCGCCTCGGCCGCCGACACCTTGAACTGACCGGGCTGCTCGATTTCCACACGCGTCGCGAGGCCATCACGCGCGACGATCGCGAAGCGCTGGCCGCGCGTGCCCATGCCGAAGCCGCTGGCATCGAGCTCGAGCCCGAGCGCCTTGGCGTATTCGCCGTTGCCGTCGGCGAGCATCAGC
>JAFAKO010000082.1 GCA_019235245.1 Gammaproteobacteria bacterium | reverse complement strand
CGGAAGCCATCCGCATCGCCATCATCGGTCGACCGAACGTCGGCAAATCGACCCTCGTCAACCGCCTGCTCGGGGAGGAGCGGGTGATCGCGAGCGAGGAGCCCGGCACCACCCGCGACAGCATCCTGGTGCCCTTCGAGCGCGACGGGCAGCGCTTCCTGCTCATCGATACCGCCGGGGTGCGGCGGCGCGCGCGGGTGGAGGACGTGGTCGAGCGCGCGAGCGTCGCCAAGACGCTGCAGGCGATCGACGAGGCGCACGTCGTGATCCTGGTGCTCGATGCGCACGATACCGTGGCCGAGCAGGACGCGAGCGTGCTCGGACTCGCCCTGGAGCGCGGGCGCGCGCTCATCATCGCGGTGAACAAGTGGGACGGCATCCCGGAGGAGCAACGCGAGCAGATACGCCGGCAGCTCGCGCTGAAGCTCGATTTCGTGCCGTTCGCGCCGCTGCACTTCATCTCGGCACGGCACGGCAGCGGCGTCGGCGAGCTGATGCAGTCCACGGTGCGCGCCTACCAGGCGGCGATGCGCGCGATGCCGACGCGTGAGCTCACCCGCACGCTCGAGGACGCACTCAGTGTGCACCAGCCGCCGCTCGTGCGTGGCCGCCGCATCAAGCTGCGCTACGCGCATCAGGGAGGACGCAACCCGCCGCGCATCGTCATTCACGGCAACCAGACCGCCGCGGTACCCGCTGCCTACACCCGCTACCTCGCCAACGTCTTTCGCAAGCGCTATGACCTGTTTGCGACGCCGGTGTTCATCGAGTACCGCACCGACGTCAATCCGTACCAGCGCGAGCGGCGTGCGCCGCGCGCACGCCCGCGGCGCGGCAAAGCGCGCAGCGGGCGCTGAGGGAAGGGCACCGGTGTCACCCGCTCGTTTCGGGCCGCGGCGGTACGCGCTGTGCGCCGTAGCCTGCCTGTGGGCGGCGCGCGCCGCGCCGGCACAGGAGCTCAATCCCCGTGCCTACCTCATCAGCCCCGTCGGGACGAGTGCGATCAATCTGGGCTATTCGCACCTCGAGGGCAGCCTCGACCTGAGCGGCGCTGCGCCGATCACCGACGCCTCGGGCGGGATCAACCTGGGCGCTCTCGGCTACTACCACGCGCTCGACTTCTTCGGCCGCTCGTCCAATCTCGCCGTGGCGCTCCCGTACGCCGCGGGCGAGTTCGACGGCACGGTGGCCCAGGCGCCGAAGCATGCACACCGCTCCGGGCTGCTCGACTCCTCGGTACGATTCGCGGTGAATCTGCTCGGCGGCCCGGCGCTGACGCCCGAGGAGTTCCTCCAGTGGCGCCAGGATGTCCTGCTCGGCGTCAGCCTGAAGGTAGTCGCGCCCACCGGGCAGTACAACCCGTCGGCACTGATCAACCTCGGCACCAACCGCTGGGCGTTCAAGCCCGAGATCGGCTACTCGCAGCGCTTCGGTCACTGGGTGCTCGATGGTTACGCGGCGCTGTGGTTCTTCACGGAAAATCCCGAGTTCTTCTCGCACAACCAATATTTCCCGGGCGTTCGAACGAGGACGCAGAGCCCGGTCGCAGCGTACGAGACACACCTCAGCTACGACGTGCGGCCGCGCCTGTGGGTCTCACTGGATGCGAATTTCTGGTCGGGCGGCGAGGCGAGCGTCAACGGCGTGCCCAATCACGGCACCTATCAGCGGGCTTCGCGTGTCGGGCTGACCGCCTCGATCCCGGTGAGCGCGCGCAACTCCATCAAGCTCAGCTACAACGACGGCGCCTATGTCCGTTACGGCGGCAACTACCGCAGCATCTCCCTCTCGTGGCAGTACGGGTGGGTGGGCTGGGGGCCGCCGCTGCGTTGAGGCATGAAGTTGCGAAGGCGCGCACAAACCGCGGCGGCGCTGCCACGCATAATCTGACCGGCCATCTCGCAGCCGAGGTCCCCGTGAGCGACAGCAAGGTTGTCCCTTTTCGCCGCCGCCGCGCTTCGCAGCCGCAGCTCGAGGCGTACCAGCGGATGACGCGCCACCTGAGTCCGACGCTCCGCCAGAAGCTCTCGCCGGAGCAGCGCGCGCGCCTGCTGGATAAGGATCCGCGCGCACCAGGGCGCTGAGCAGCGCCTTGCCGGAGCCCCGGGGGCGCCCGGGGTTGTGCGTTCCGCAAACGTTCGTCATCCTCCCGGGGGCCGAGCCAGCCCCAGGGTGAGCTGATGAAACCGCGCCTGCGCGTCGTCCCCGAAGATCTCGTCCGGCCGATTCTCGATGAAGCCAAACGCATCCTCGCCGAGATCGGCATCGAGGTGCGCGGCGCAACCTTGCGCGAGCGGCTGCTCGATCACGGTCTGAAGCTCGCGCGCACCGCGGACGACGCCGAGCGGGTGCTGTTTCCGCCGGAGTTCGTGGACCGCGCGCTCGCGAGCGCCCCCCGGGTCATCCCGCTGCACAACCGCGACGGCTCGCCCTACACCGAGCTCGGCGGGGACAAGGTGCATTTCGTGCCGGGCTCGAGCGGTCTGCAGGTGCTCGACCACCGCACCGGCGAGACCCGTCATTCCAAGACGCGCGACTTCATCGAGTACGTGCGCGTCGCCGACGGGCTGAAGAATCTCGGTTACCTGGCGACGGCTTTCTCCACCAACGACATCGAGCCGCAGGTCTCGGACGCGTGGCGGCTGTACCTGGTGCTCACCAACTCGCTGAAGCCGGTGGTATCGGGCGCCTTCACCGAGCACGGCGTGCCGCGCATGGCGGAGATGATGCAATTGTTCCGCCGCGACAAGGCCGACCTGGTCGCCCGCCCCATGTCGATCTTCACCGTCACGGCGACCGGCTTCTACCGCTATAGCGAGGACTCCTGCCAGAACCTGATCGATTGCGCCGACTTCGGCATCCCGGTGGAGATCGTGCCGGTGACGCTGATGGGCCTCATCGCGCCGGTGACGCTGGTGGGCGCGACCGTCATGCACGTTGCCGATGTGCTCGCCGGTATCACCATGGCGCAGACGGTGCGGCCCGGAACGCCGGTGCTGTTCGGTGGTGCGCCGGCGACTTTCCACATGAAGACCGCCATGTCGCCGATGGCGGCCATCGAGACGCTGCACCTGAACGCCGCCTACGTGGAGATCGCCAAGCACCTGCAGCTGCCGACGCAGAGCTACATGGCACTCAGCGAAGGCAAGTTCCTCGATGCGCAGGCCGGCGCCGAGACCTTCGCCGGTGCGCTGCTGGCGGCCATCACCGGGGTGAACTCGGTGTCCGGGCCCGGCATGCTCGATTACGTGCTCACCTTCAGCCTCGAGAAGCTGGTGTTCGATGACGAGCTATGCGGGCAGGCACTGCATTTCTGCCGCGATTTTGCGGTGATGGACGACCTGCCGACGGTGGAGCTGGTGCGCCAGCTCCTGCAGGAGAAGCACCTGCTCACCGCCAACCACACCCTCAGCTACTGGCCGCGCGAGTTGTATCTGCCGGGGGCGGTGTTTGACCGGGTGAATCGGGAGACCTGGTTGCA
>JAFAKO010000034.1 GCA_019235245.1 Gammaproteobacteria bacterium | reverse complement strand
CGGCCTCGAGCACCACGCCAACATCGTGCCGTGGCAGATGGTGTGCGAGCAGACCGGGGCCACGCTGCGCGTCGTGCCGATCAACCGCCGCGGCGAGGTCCCGTTCGAGGAGTTCGAGCGCCGGCTGGGGCCGCGCACGCGCCTCGCTGCCTTCGCTCACATCTCCAATGCGCTCGGCACGGTGCTGCCGGTGCGGCGCATGGTCGAGGCCGCCCACGCGCACGGCGCGGTGGCGCTCATCGACGGCGCCCAGGCGGTGCCGCACACACGCGTCGACGTGCGCGCGCTCGGCGCCGACTTCTACACCTTCTCCGGCCACAAGATGTATGGCCCCACCGGGATCGGCGTGCTCTACGGCCGCGAGGAGCTGCTCGCTGCCATGCCGCCGTGGCAGGGGGGCGGCGACATGATCCTAACGGTGTCCTTCGAGAAGACGACCTACAACGAGCTGCCGGCCAAGTTCGAGGCCGGCACACCGAACATCTCGGGCGCGGTCGGACTGGCCGCCGCGATGGATTACCTCGAGCAGCTCGGCATCGAATCGGTCGCCGCGCACGAGCAGCGCCTGCTGCAGCTCGCCACCGCGGAGCTCGAGCGCATGCCCGGTATCGAGCTGGTCGGTACCGCGGCCCACAAGGCGGCGGTGCTCTCCTTCACCATGGACGGCGTGCACGCGCACGACCTCGGCACCATCCTCGACGCCGAGGGTGTCGCGGTGCGCACCGGGCACCACTGCGCCATGCCGGTCATGACCTTCTTCGGCGTGCCGGCGACCGCGCGCGCGTCCTTCGCCTGCTACAACACCGAGGCGGACATCGAGCGCCTGGTCGGCGCGCTGCGGCGGGCGCGCGAGGTGTTCGGCTGATGGACCTGAAGGAGCTCTATCGCGATGTGATCCTCGATCACAACCGCCATCCGCGTAACTTCGGGCCGCTCGAGGCCGCCAGCCACCACGCCGAGGGCAATAACCCCCTGTGCGGCGATCGGCTGACGCTCGCGGTGCGGGTCAATGGCGACCGGATCGAGGACATCCGCTTCGAGGGCAGCGGCTGTGCCATCTCCACCGCTTCCGCCTCACTCATGACCGAGGCGGTCAAGGGCAAGGACCGTTCGGCCGCGCGGCAGCTGTTCGAGAAGGTACATGCACTCCTCACGCAGCCCGATGCCGCGCCCGATCCGGCGCTCGGCAAGCTCGCAGCGCTCTCGGGCGTGCGGGAATTCCCGGCACGCGTCAAGTGCGCCAGTCTCTGCTGGCATACGCTGAATGCCGCGCTCGGCGCCGGCCACGCGACGGTGTCCACCGAGTAACACCATGCGCCGTCACGAGAACGAGCCTTTCGTGGTGAACCGCGAGGTGCGTGCGGTGATCGTTCCCGCGGGTCAGGAAGTGACGCTCAAGCCCGGCCAGGCGGGCTACATCACCCAGGCGCTCGGTGGCAGCTTCACCGTCTACCTCGAGGGAAACCTGTTCCGCATCGCCGGTGAGGATGCGGATGCGATCGGCCAGGAGGCGGCGAAGCCGCCGGAGCTGCCGCCGAACGCGAGCGAGGAGGACGTGAAGCGGCTCGCCTGGGAGCAGATGCGCACCTGCTACGATCCTGAGATCCCGATCAACATCGTCGATCTCGGGCTCGTCTACGATTGCTCGGTCACGCAGAACGAGGACGGCACACGGACGGTGGACGTCACGATCACGCTCACCGCACCTGGCTGCGGCATGGGGGATATCCTGGTGGACGACGTACGCGACAAGATCGGCCGCATTCCCACCGTGCGCGAGGCGCGCGTGCAGTTGAGCTTCGATCCGCCCTGGAACCAGAGCATGATGTCCGAGGCGGCGCGCCTGCAGACGGGCATGTTCTGAGCTGTCGGGCGAGCGCATGAGCTGGACGGACGTGGGGAGCGCGGCGGCGCTCGGCGAGGCGGCACCGCTCAGCGCGGAGGTCGCGGGGGTGCACCTCGTGGTGGTCCGCTGCGGCGGCGAGCTGTACGCGGTCGAGGACATCTGCACGCACGATGGCGAGTCCCTCGGGGAAGCCCAGGTGGAGGACTGCCAGATCATCTGTCCGCGTCACGGCGCGCATTTCTGTCTGCGCACCGGCGAGGCGCTCACTCCGCCCGCCTACGAGCCGTTGCGCACCTACCGCGCGCGCGAGCAGGATGGCCGGATACTCGTCGAAGGACCGCCGGAGTGACGATGCGGCGTCTGACGCTCATGCGCCACGCGGATGCCCGCTGGCAGGATGCCGGGCTCTCGGATCTCGAGCGGCCGCTCAATCGCCGCGGCATTGCCGCCGCCGAAGCGATGGCGCGGCGGCTCCTCGAGCTGGCACTGGTCCCGGACCTGCTGCTCGTGAGCCCGGCGCGGCGCACCCGGCAGACCGGCGAGATCCTCGCACGGGTGCTGTCGCTGGCGGAGCGCCTGGTGATACCGGATGAGACGCTGTACCTCGCGAGCGCCCCGGATCTCCTCAAGGTCGTGCAGGGCACCGGGCCGCGCGTCGGGCATCTGCTCGTCGTCGCGCACAATCCGGGGGTGTCCGAGCTCGTGCAGCAGCTCGTCCCGGAAGGGGAAGCGAGCGGGCTCGGGACCGCGGCACTCTGCTCCATCACCTTCGAGAGCGATCACTGGACGACCATCGGGGTCGCGGCGGTCAAGGACGTGGTACGCGAGTCGCCCCCGGCGCGCGGGCTGCTGCGGCTCTTCAGCTGAGCGCTTTCAGCTGAGCGCCTGTCAGCCAGGCGCGCCGGCCGCGCTCCTCAGCACTCGGGCACGTTGACGGCGAGCCCTCCCTGGGAGGTCTCCTTGTAGATGGTCGACATGTCGGCGCCGGTCTGGCGCATGGTGGCGATCACCTGATCGAGAGACACCTTGTGCGAGCCGTCCCC
>JAFAKO010000384.1 GCA_019235245.1 Gammaproteobacteria bacterium | reverse complement strand
GCTCTGGCCAGGCTGCGAGCTGATGTCGAAGCTGGCTGGCAACAGGTGGAGGAGGGCAGGGTCGCCGATTTTGATCCAGAAGCCATTAAGCGTCGCGGCCGCGAGAAACTGGCACGTTTGCGGAAAGCCATTTGATTGACATCTGGGTCGGCATTGCAACTGACAACGAAGTCGCCGCCAGCCGACTCGTCGATGAGATCCACGAGGTCACACGGAAGCTCTTAACGTTCCCTCGCATGGGTCGAATCGCGGACGAGCTGCGGCCGGGCGCTCGCGCATTTGTCCACGCCAGTTACCTCCTTGTTTACCGCCCGATGGCGTACGGGATTGCAGTACTTCGTGTCGTGCACGGCGGACGCGATCTGCCGTGGCTCGAATATCCGGCAGCTCCCGAAGAGTAGCGTCGACTCGACCGCGTCACGCGTTACGAGAGCCGCGTTATCAATGCGTCGAGCCCCCCGGAAATGATCGATAGGGCATGACCAGACCCGCGCGCCACGTGCGGCTCACCAGT
The DNA here is from genome assembly GCA_019235245.1 of Gammaproteobacteria bacterium. Classification (GTDB taxonomy): domain Bacteria; phylum Pseudomonadota; class Gammaproteobacteria; order Steroidobacterales; family Steroidobacteraceae; genus 13-2-20CM-66-19. The sequence continues at coordinate 2,423 of JAFAKO010000384.1, read as the reverse complement.
CGGTCAATCGCCGGCGCAGACGGGCACAGGGCTTCTCGACCAGCTCGTAGATCGTCCAGGCCACCAGCAGCGACAGCATCAGCGCCGCCAGCGCGCGTATCGAGGCGTGCGGCAGCTTCCCGCTGCGTGTGACGGCCTGCAACAGCACGTCGTGCACCAGGTAGAGCGAGTACGACAGCACGCCGAGAAAAGCCACGGGGCGCCAGTTGAGGATCCGGAACGGCGCCCAGCTGTGCAGCCGGATCGCGCCGATGAATATCACCGTCAGCGCAGCTCCTTCGAGTGAGAAGCTCCACGTAGCGGCGAACGTCGTTGCGCCGCTGTAAGCGCAGCCCAGCAGCACGAGCAGCGCGCCGGGCAGCAACAGGTATTTGAGGACATTCGGTGCCGGGCCCCCCTTGTCGAGAGCCGGGTTGTTCCACACCGCCAGAGCACAGCCGAACAGGATCGAGTCGATACGGGTGTCGGTCGCGGTGAAGATGCGAGCGCTCGGCACGTGCAGTGCCATCACCAGCACGCAACGCCATACCAACACCAGCGCGCACATTGCCCAGAGCGTCCAGGCCTGTTGCCGTGGCGACAGCTGCCGCCGCTGCATCGCCAGGTATAGCAGCGGAAACAGCAGGTAGAAGTGCTCTTCGACGGCCAGCGACCAGACGACGGCGGTCCCGGGCACGTCGGGGAAGCCGTCGTAGTAGTTCGCATAGAACAGCAGTTGCGCCGCTTTCGCTGACGCGGACACCGTTCCGGGCGGATACACTGCGAGCGCCAGCAACGCCGAGCCGAGTATCACCAGGTACAGCGGCGGCAGTATGCGCAGCGCGCGGCGCAGCCAGAAATGACCCAGGCTCACCGCGCCGGTCTTGTCAAACTCGGCCCGCATCAGCGTGGTGATGAGGAAGCCGCTCAGAAAGAAAAATACTGTCACGCCGAGCTGCCCCGGTAGCCAGCGGCTGCTGAGGGCATGGCTGCCGAACACGAGCAGAAAACTCCCCGCGCGGATGCCATCGAGCGAGGGGATGTGACGCGACGCCGCGGCCGCAACCGTGGCAGCGCGCGGCGTCTCGCGCACGAGCGCAGGCACGGCTGGGAACTCGGAAGCGGACGCCACGGCTGCATATTAGCCGCGGGAACGGCCGCCGCCGGAGCCGCCCGGCGGCCCAGCGTGCAGTCGGGCGTTCCCGTGAGGCGCGGCCGTCGAACCGATGGCGCCGCTTCGCGCACCTACCTGTCGTGCTTTCCATCCTGGTCTGCCATTCCTATTTCCTGCGCTTCGACAGCAAACAGGTCGAGCGCGGCAAGCCCTATCCGCCGCTCGCGACCCTGCAGTGCTGCGCCCTGCTGCGGCAGGCCGGCTACCAGGTGTCGCTGTTCGACGCCATGCTTGCAGACGGTCCGGGGGAATGCGCGCGCGCGCTGCGTGAAGTCCGGCCGCAGGTGCTGGTGTTGTATGAGGACAATTTCAACTTCCTGAGCAAGATGTGCCTCGCAAAAATGCGCGCCGCGGCCTGCCAGATGATCGCCGCGGCGCGTAACGCCGGGGCGCGCATCATCGCCGCCGGCTCGGATGTCAGCGACGCCCCCGAGCCGTACCTGCGCGCCGGTGCCGATGTGGCGCTGAAGGGCGAGGGGCTGCCGGCGTTGCTCGAGCTGTTGCGGCGGCTCGCTCTCGCACTGAACGCTCCACAGCACGAGCTGGTGGATGGCATCGCCGGGACCGCGACGCTTGCCCCCCACGGCGTGGCGCGCATCAATGGCGCGAAGCCTCTGCCGGAAGTCGAGCTCAGCGAGCGGGCTGCCTGGGACCTCCTCGACATGGACCGTTACCGGCAGGTGTGGCGCGCGAAGCATGGCTACTTCAGTCTGAACCTGGCGGCCTCGCGCGGCTGCCCGTTTCGCTGCGCCTGGTGCGCGAAGCCCATCTGGGGCAACCACTACCTGCAGCGTGCTCCGGCGGCAGTGGGCGGCGAAATGGCCTATCTGAAGCGCACCTTCGCCCCCGACCACATCTGGTTTGCCGATGACATCTTCGGTTTCCGTGTCGATTGGGTGCGCGAGTTCGGCGCGATCGTCCGTGCCGCGAATGGCGCGGTGCCCTTCACCATCCAGACGCGCGCCGACCTGCTGAGCGAGCGCATGGTGCAGGCATTGCGCGAGGCGCGCTGCGCCGAGGTATGGCTCGGCGCCGAGAGCGGCAGCCAGCGCATCCTCGATGCCATGAACAAGGGCACGACGGTCGAGGAGATCCTCACGGCCTGCGCGCGGCTGAAGACGGCCGGTATTCGCGTCGGATTCTTCATTCAGCTCGGCTATCTCGGCGAGGAGTTGCCGGACATCCTCGCGACACGCGAGCTGCTGTGCGCCGCACGGCCGGACGATGTCGGCGTCAGCGTCTCATATCCGCTGCCGGGCACGCGCTTTCA
>JAFAKO010000154.1 GCA_019235245.1 Gammaproteobacteria bacterium | reverse complement strand
GTGCCCATAGGGGATTTCACGCCGTTGTCTCCTCGCGTTCCGGCAGCGTATGCTGCCCGCAGGAGAATGAACGCCAAGAAGGCGGTACGCCGCCTTTCCTGAAGGTCAACAAAATCCGCACCGGACGTGTCCGCCACCCCGCGGAGCTCCCAACGTATCGCTCGCGCGGCGCGGCTCCGGCCGGTGCACCGAAGGGAGATATTTCCATGCGCAACTTCAGTCGCCTGCGAGTCACGCTGGTGCTGCCGGCATGTCTGCTCGCAGTGGCAGGGTTCCCGGCATACGGTGCCGGCACGGCGCCGGCCGCCGTCCCCCGGCCGCTGCACATCGAGTTCGACAAGATACCGACACTCACCTTTCCTCCGACCACGGCCTATTGCCTGGCGAACTACGGCCTCCATTGCTACCAGCCGTTCCAGCTGGAAAGGGCCTACAACCTGAAGCCGCTGCGGGAGGCGGGCATCGACGGACGCGGCCGCACGATCGTCATCGTCGATAGCTTCGGCTCACCGACGATTGAGCACGATCTGCAGGTCTTCGATCAAACCTTCGGCCTGCCCGATCCCCCGAGCCTCACCATCATTCAACCCGCCGGGCCGGTGCCGCCGTTCGATCCAACCAACTCCGACATGACCGGCTGGGCCGCGGAGACGACCCTCGACGTCGAATGGGCGCACGTGTTTGCGCCGGGCGCGGCCATCCTTCTCGTCGAAACGCCGGTCTCGGAGACCGAAGGTGTGCAGGGCTTTCCGGAGATCGTGAAGGCAGAGAACTACGTCATCGATCATGATCTCGGTGATGTGATCAGCCAGAGCTTTGGAGCCACCGAAGAGACTTTCCCGAGTAAGGACTCGCTGCTCGACCTGCGTTCGGCCTTCAAGAACGCCGCCGCGCACAAGGTTACGGTGCTCGGGGCTTCGGGAGATCTCGGCGCCACTGACTACGAGCTCAATGGGAGCGACATCTACCCCATGCCGGTGAATTCCTGGCCATCGTCCGACCCGCTCGTGACCTCGGTTGGCGGCACGATGCTCACGCTCGATGACTCCGGCAAACGACTGGCGCCCGATGTGGTCTGGAACGACGCCTACGGCGCGGGTGGCGGCGGAGTATCGGCGGTATTTCATCGACCGGAGTTTCAGGACCGCGTCAGGAAGGTCGTGGGGCCAGACCGGGGTACGCCGGATATCAGCATGAGCGCAGCCTGCGACGGCTTCGTCGTTTTCTACTACACCTTCATACCCGGCCGGGAGGGGTATCACCTGGTCTGCGGGACCAGCGAGGCATCGCCCGAATTTGCCGGCATCGTCGCGATGGCCGACCAGGCGGCGGGAAGGCGATTGGGGCACCTCGGACCGAAGCTCTACGAGCTGAGCAAGCGCTCCCTGATCGATATAACCCAAGGCAATAATAGTTTCGGGCCCTTCACCAACAGCGACGGCAAGACTTATACCGTGACCGGCTACGACGCGGGTCCCGGCTACGACCTGGCGAGCGGACTCGGCACTCTCGATGCCACCAGGTTCGTGCGTGCTCTCGCTGAGGGAGACGGCGGCGACGATTGACCGATGAGCCGGGCGGGTGCACCGAGCACCCGCCCGGGCTCCGCTAACACCGCGACGCGCGGCGCGTTACGTGCTGCAAGCGTCATGCTGAGATGAGCGATCCGCTGTTCGCAGGGGTTGAGACCGGGGGCACCAAGATCCTGGCCCGGATCGTGGACGTACGCGGCCGCGCACTGGCGGAGGGCCGCTGGCCGACGACGACTCCGGAGGCGGCGCTCGCGGATCTGACGACCTTCCTCGCAAGCGCCACCCCTGGGCGGCCACTTGCGGCGATTGGTATCGCCGCTTTTGGGCCGCTGGTGTGTGACGAGCTGTCGCCAGACTATGGCCGCGTTCTGCAGACTCCCAAAGCCAATTGGAGCGGCTCGAATCTCCGGGCCGCGCTCGCGGGTCGCTTCCCCGTACCCGTGGTGATCGACACCGACGTCAACGCCGCCGCGCGGGCCGAGTGGCAGCGAGGCGCCGGCCAGGGCGTTCGCTGTCTCGCCTATGTCACCGTGGGCACCGGCATCGGCGGCGGTCTACTGATGGAGGGGCGTCCGCTGCATGGAGCGCTGCACCCGGAGATCGGCCACCTGAGGCTGACTCGCCGCGACGGCGACGACACGCAGAGTGTGTGTCCTTTCCATTCGAATTGTGCCGAGGGCCTGACCGCAGGACCGGCGATTGCGCGCCGGCTCGGCATCGGCCGCACGCTCTCGAGCGAGCCTGCGATCCTCGAGCTCGTCGCGGGCTACCTCGGTGAGCTCGCAGCGTCGCTGGTGCTCTCCTGGTCGCCCGAGCGCATCATCTGGGGTGGGGGCGTCATGACAACACCCGGTCTGCTCGAGCGTTTGCGCGGGTCTCTCGAGCAGAGCCTCGCCGGGTACGGGGTTGGAGAGGCTGCGTCCGCAGCTGATTTTTGCGCACTGCCGGCGCTCGCTGATTCCGGCCTCGAAGGGGCGCTGCTGATGGCGCAAGGGAGACCATAGTGAAAATTCTCGTCTTTGCCGTCCGTGCCGCAATTCTCGCTGCCGCTGTCGCCTGGATGAGCGCGGCAGCGGATGCTCCAACGCTCCCTTCCGACACTCCGGGCACGCCCCTGGAAAGATGAGTGCCATCGAGTTGCCCGTCATGGATACGGGTGCGCCGGCAGCACCCGCAGGCGCGCGCTGACAGACTGCCTGGCGGCCTGCGGGCTAGGGTCCTCTCTCGGTTGGGGAGGCCCGTATGCAGCTCGCCGCATTTGCCTTCGACTATGACGGCACGTTGGCCCACGACGGGCGGGTCGCCGATGCGACGGTCGAGGCCTTGCGGCGTCTGAAGGCGGCGGGGCTGCGGCTGCTGTTGCTCACCGGCCGCGAGCTGCCGCACCTGCAGGAGGTCTTTCCGCGCTACGACCTGTTTGACGCCATCGTCGCCGAGAATGGCGGACTGCTTTCCCGTCCGGCGCTGCATGAGGAGCGGCTTCTCGGCGCGCCGCCGCCGGCCGAGCTGCTCGCGGCCCTGTACCGGCGTCGTGTCGAGCCGATCTCGGTCGGTCGCTCGATCATCGCCACCTGGGAGCCGAACGATGCGGCTGCGCTCGAGGCGATCCGCGAGAGCGGCGTCGAGTGGCAGATCGTTTTCAACAAGGGAGCGGTCATGTGTCTGCCGCCGGGAGTCAACAAGGCGAGCGGCTTGCGCGCGGCGCTCGATGCGCTGGAGCTTTCGCCGCTCAATGTCTGCGGCGTCGGGGACGCGGAGAATGATCATGCCATGCTCGCGGCCTGCGGTTACCGCGCAGCCGTCGCCAACGCCATTCCGGCACTGAGAGCGGAGGCCGACTTCGTCACCCAGGCCCGCAATGGTGCGGGCGTGGTCGAGCTCATCGAGCGCTTTCTCGCACAGCCCGCCGGGCTCACCGGCAGCGTGCGGCGACACGATGTGTTGCTCGGTTGCGATGCGCGGGGCGAGCGGGTGTTCCTGCCGCCCGGCTCGCTCGTGTACGTCAGCGGCGCCTCAGGTTCAGGAAAGTCGCGCCTCACTACGCTCCTGATCGAGCGGATGCTCGCGCACGGCTTGCAGCTGTGCGTGGTGGACCCCGAAGGGGAGTACGAGAGGCTTCCCGAGCTCGTCGCACTCGGCGACGCGCAAAGCGCGCCCTCGCTCGAGGAGGCAACGCGCCTGTTGCAGCGACCGCAGCACAGCGTAGCGCTCAATCTGCTCGGCATTGCGCTCGAGGAGCGTCCGCGTTATCTCGCCCGCGTCATGAAGCTGGCGGAGGATCTGCGCGTGCGCAGCGGCCGGCCGCACTGGCTGGTAATCGATGAGGCGCACCACGCCATGCCACGCGAGGCGCACCCGCTGCTCGAGAGCGCAGCGCGCGGCTTGCCGGGCACGCTGCTCGTCAGCGCGTCCCCGCGAGCCGTCGACCCGGAGGTGCTCGCCGCGGTGCAGATCGTGATCACGGTGGGCGAGCAGGCGTCCGCGATACTCGCGGAATATTGCCAGGCTGCGCAATTGGCGGCGCCGCCGGCGGTGCCGCGCACACGCCGCGATGAGGCCATCTGCTGGAACCGTACGCGCAGCGAGGTCCAGGTCATCGCCCTCGATACGCCGCGCACCGAGCATCAGCGCCACATCCGCAAGTACGCCCAGGGCACGCTCGGTGCGGACAAGAGCTTCCATTTCCGTGGCCCGCACCAGGCGCTGAACCTCCGCGCGCAGAATCTCAGTGTTTTTCTGCAGCTGGCGGCGGGTGTGGACGACGAGACGTGGCTCTTCCATCTGCAGCGCGGGGACTATGCACGCTGGTTCCGCGAGGCCATCAACGATGCGGAGCTCGCCGACGATGCCGGCGGCATCGAACGGGAGCTCGGCACCGATGCGGCGGCGAGCCGCGCCGCGATCCGCGAGCTGGTCAACCGTCGCTACACGGCTCCCGCCGGCGCGCAGTCACCCTGAGGGATCATTTCGGCGAGGGCGCAGCAGGCGCCGCCTTGGTCGAGTCGGCAGCCGGGGCTTTGGCTGCCTCGGGTTTGACCTCGAAGTCCCGCGGCTGCGGCTTGCATGCCACCTCGAAATCGCGCGTTCCGGCCCAGGCACCGGTCTCCAGCAGCTGGCAAGCGGGCGAGTGGGCACCGGCCTGCAGCTCTGCGCTCGTCACCACCCAGCGGCTGCTGACCCACAGCGGCCCGGTGGCCGTCCCGCAGGCGGCGGCGTCGGCGACCTGCAACAGGCTGTCCTGGTAGCAGTCGGTCACCGCCAGTGGTTGGTTGCCCGGACTGAGCGTCCTCCAGCTCACCACGCAGGCGGTGCGCAGGGCAGGTGGGTGTCCCTGCAGCAGCGGCAGCGGCCGATCGGCGCTGCGCGGTCCGAGGATGCGGTTGTTGAGCACCGCGCACAGCTTCGGCGGGGGTGCCGCCGGGGGATCGGCCGCCGCTGCAGCGTGCAGTGCCGCTGCGAGCACCATTAACACGAGTCTCCTGCTCATTGCTTTCCTCCGCCGCTCGTGCGCGCCACGTACAGCTCATCGACGCGCCTGCCGAACTCCAGGATCGCCGAGTGCGCCACGAAGAATCCGAAGGCGGCGAATGAGAAGTAGCCGAGCCAGTCGCCCGGCGGCAGGCGCAGCCAGCGGTATCCGATCCAGACGGCGAGCGCGATCACCGCCAGCGACAGCCCGAGCGCCGTCAGATACAGCGCCAGTCCGCGCAGCCGCTCGTGGGTCTCGGCAGCGGGTGACACGCGGATCTCGACGACCACGAGCGCCGCGATGATGCTCGCCACCGCGATCAGCTGCAGCGAGTGGAATGCTGACATCAGGAGCAGCAGCACTGCGGCGCCGATGATCCATACCGGGGTGGGCAGCTGTCGTGCCATGGTGCTGGCTATGGAGGTACGAGCCGCCGTGGAGAGCTCGAACGGGCTATGGGCGTAGTCGCCACGATGTACCCAGCGCTGTCGCAACAGAAAGATGGCCGCCAGCACCCACAGGACCAGCAGGTCGTAGAGGTAAAACGCGAGCCTTGGGCTGCGGAATTCCTTGCGCACCTTCGGCTCACCGTGGAAGGCAACCAGGTTCTCCAGCGCCACGGCGTGGTAGTACACACCCGGCAGCAGCGTGTGCAGCGGCGTCGTGACGAGATCGCCGCTGCCCCGGAAATTCCCGCCCACCAGCAGAAACGCCCCGTCGGCGAGCGCGAACAGCGCCTCGTTCTGCGCGCCCAGCGTGGGGTCGACCTCGGGGCTCAGCAGCGCACTGGCAAACAAGGTCGCGACCGGCGGACAGGCCGACTCGCGCGGCAGTGCCGGCTCATTGAGAACCGCGCGCATGGGGGAGATGCTCTCGATGCAGGAGGCGTGCGACCAGCGCTGGTTGAACGGATCTCCCTGCGGGGACCAGGCCAGCTCGAAGCCGGCGTCCGGCGCGGCGTTCGTGAGACGCCCCATGCAGGCGTGTGCGCCCGGATCCGGTCCGCAATACATGCGCACGGCGGCGCTCGGTATTCCCGAGCCGGGCGGTGAGGTTTCGGTACGCTGCTCGAAGGGATAGCGGCGGCTTACGAAGTCGCTCCCATCCGCCTGCCGCTGCACCGACACGGGAGTGAACACCGCGGCAGTGCTGACGCGCGCCCCGCCTTCGCCGCGGCAGGCGGCAGCATCGAGGTGCTGCAGATCCGCGGGCTGCGTCACCGCCAGATAGAGTGCAATGCCCTGCTGGCGCAGTCGCGATCCGACGCGCAGCAGGTCGCAGATGTCATCGGCTGTCGCCGGATCGAGCAGCAGGAAGTCGAGCATGATGGCGCGCGGTTTCAGCACCTCGAGCTCGGCGAGAAATTGCGCATGGAACTGCAACGGCACCGGCCAGTGCGCTCCGCGCAGTGCGAGCGCTGCATCATCGATCATCACCACGACCACGCGGGGCTTGGCGGGATGCTCCGGCGAGGGGCGGGGATACAGCCAGGCCTCGTTGCCGAACCAGGCATAGACCAGGTCCTGAGAGAAGCGCTTGCTCGGGCTCGCCGTGCCGAGAATATTGAAGTTCAGGAAGAAGAGCGCCACCGAGGCGAGTAGCAGACTCTGCAGGGCGCTGCCTACCGGACCCGGCCGGCCGCCGCCGCCGGCCGCACGCCGTGCGGAACCTCCCATTGACATGACTCGATGCTGTCGTATGCTGAACCGCGAAATCAAGTGCGCCGGCCGACCGCGGTGACCGGCGGTACTCGAAGAATAAAACGCTCCGGGGGCGGTCTCGCCCGGCGCTCCCGGGCTCCTTGGAGTGTGTCTCATGCCCCAGCCTCGCCGCGTGCGCCGCGCACCTGCCGCGTCCCGGGCGCTCTGCATACCGATGGGTCTTTGGATGCTCGTCTGCGCCGTTTCCCGGGCCGAGTCCCCTGACGTCATGGACAGCCAGAGCATCGTGCGCAGTCTGACGCCCGCGCCGGCGGTGACCACCCGCGCACTGACGGTGGAGCCACGCGCCGGCTCCGGGCACGGCGCGAGCGGCGGCCAGAGCATCAATCTCGACATCCGCTTCGGCAACGACAGCGACCAGCTGAGCAGCGCCGCGCACGCGCAACTCGATCAGCTCGGTGCAGCGCTCAATTCCCCGCAGCTCGCGCACCTGCGCTTCCGCATTGCCGGCCACACCAGCGCCGCCGGCGCGGCGGCGCACAATCGGCAACTGTCCGAGTCGCGTGCGCGGTCCGTGCGCAGTTACCTGATCGAGCGCTGTGGCATCGGCCCCGAGCGGCTCGAGGCCGTCGGACTCGGCTCCTCCGAGCCGCTGCCCGGCTACGCCGCGAATGCGTTGCAGCAGCGCCGTGTCGAGATCAGCACCTTACCCCCGAGCTCCTGAGGAGACTTGCGATGAGCATTCGCGCCGTGGCGATCGCCCTGCTGGCTGCTGTCGCGCTCGCCGCAGCCACCGCCGAATCACGGCAGCGCGCGTTGCTGATCGGTGTGGCCGACGTGCCCAACGCGGAGCTGCCCGGTATCGATCTCGACATCGACAACATGAAAAAGATTGCCGCGGTCATGGGATTTACCCCCGCCGACGTCAAGGTGCTCTTCAACAGCCAGGCGACCTACGCCAACGTCAAGCAGGCGCTCAACACCTGGGTGCGCGCAGGTGTCGGACCCGAGGATCACGTGCTCATCTATTTCAGTGGGCACGGAACGCGCGTGCCCGATCCCGACAGCGCCGGCGGGGTGGACGATGCGCTGGTGCTGCACGATGTCGAGCGGGTGCGGGTGCAAGGGCGGGCGACGCTCAAGAACGTGCTGTTGGGCCACGAGCTCGGCGCAGCGCTCGCGGCCATTCCGAGCCGTAACGTGCTGGTGCTGGTGGATGCCTGCCACAGCGGCTCGGCGACCCGCGAGCTGTCCCTCGGAAATCAGCGTCTCGGCGTGGGCACCGGCGTGATGAAGTTCTTCTCCTATCCGGAGATGCCGAGCGCACCCGCCGGAGCGACCCGCGGCTTCAAGGTCGCCTCGGGCAGCGAGAACTACGCAGCGTTGTCGGCGGCGCGCGATGATGAGTTCGCGGTCGGCACCGAGCAGGGGGGGCTGTTCACCCTCGGCGTGGTCGATGCCATCGACGGTGCCGCACGCGCCGGCAAGAATCCATCCGTAGCCGAGCTGCGCACCGCTGCCACCGCCTTCATTGCCGCGCACACCGATGAGCAGTCGCGGCATCACCCGGTGGCCGATGGCAATCAGCAGCTCATCAAGGGCGCGCTGCAGTTGCTGCCGCTGAAAGACGGGCAGGGCCCCACCTGGCAGGCCCTGGCGGCGCTCGTCAAGCAGGGCACACCGCTCACGGTGAGCGGCAGCGGCAGCGACCTGAAGGTGGGACAGGAGGTCACTCTCGAGGTGGCGGTGCCGCGCGAGGGATATCTGAACGTGGTGAGCGTCGACAGCGAGGATCGCGCCACCGTGCTCTACCCCAACAAGTACACTGCCAGCAATGAAGTGAAGGCCGGCGCGTTCCGTTTCCCTACGCCCGATATGGATTTCATCGTTCGTGCCTCGGAGCCCCTGGGGCCCTCGCTCGTGGTCGCGTTCCTCACGGACAAGAAGGTGAACCTGCTCGAGCTCGGGGTCGAGGGCCGGGATGCGGCCGGACGGATGCAGCAGACCTTCACGGAGGTCTCGGCGCGGGCGACCCGCGCGCTCTCGGTCGAGGCCCGCAACACCGGCTTCGCCGCAGGCTCCATGACTGTCAACGTGCGCGGCGCCGCGACGCACTGAAGGGACGGGACTCATGCTGCCCAGAATCGCCGTGCTGGCCGTCATGGCCACCGCTTTGCCGCTCACGATCGTGCACGCCGCCGCGCACGGCTTCGAGCTGCTGTCGGACCAGGAATACCGCTCGGAGCAGGCGGCACGCGCGGCCCCGGGCGCGACGCTCATTCCGAAAGCGGCCGATTTCGATGCACCGGCGATCACGGTGGTAAAACCCGACCGCAGCGCACCGATCCAGCCCCCGGTGGATATCGAGGTGCGCTTCACTCCCGCGGCAGGCGCCACGGTCAACATCGCCTCGCTGAAGATCATGTACGGGTTCCTGAAGCTCGACATCACCCACCGCATACTCGATGCGCCCGGGGTGCAGGTGTCGCCCTCGGGCCTCAAGGCGAGCGGCGCGCGCCTGCCGAGCGGCAACCACAAGCTGATCATCGAAGTGGCCGACAGTCTGGGGCGCACCGGGCGCCAGCCTTGCGAGTTCACCGTCAAGTAGCGTGCGCGCGCGCCAGTGATGCGGCAGAGAGTGATCAGGTCCTGCGTTCTGCTGCTGGCGGTGCCGCCGCTCGCGGCGGCGGCCGACGCCGCCCGCCGGGAAGCGGTGAGCTTTGCGCCGACCCGCGCGGTGCTGGTGCTGATTCCGGGCTCGGAGGCGTCGCAGTCGCTCGCCGCCCATCGTCCGGCGGCCATCGACGCCGCCAGCACGCCCGAGGCGGACCTCGGGCGCGAATGCGCCAACGGTGAGCCGCAGCGGCCGCAGGCCGAAAAAGGCCTGCTGTTCGATATCGCGCTACGCACCTGGCGGCTGCTGCTCCGTCCGCTCGCGGTCAGCGTGCACGAGGAACTGCAGAAATACGCGCAGGTCTCCGGCGCGAGCGCGAGCGCGGACTTCTACCGCGGCGGCAACAGCGCGCCGGCGGCGCCGCTCGAGAGCCGCATCACCTGCCTGCGCTTCACCCGTTTTGCGGAGGGCGCGGCCGGCGCAGACGAGGTGGCGCTCGATTTCGTCGCGGGCGTACGGCTCGATACCGGGCGGGACGCGATCCGCCTGCGACCGTTACGGCTGTTCATCAGCCAGGGGGCGGCGAAGAGTGCGGACGGGCACTACTCGGTCGCGCTCGCCGTGCGCGCGGACGCCGTGTGGCGCGATGAGTTCGCGGGGCATCAGGGAGAGATATTCGAGCACACCGCAGCGAGCGAGAGCATCGACCTGAAGAAGGGCTCGTATCTGAAGTACTACCCCAGCGGCGGCGACAGCGGCGCGCGGGTGCCGATCGTTCCGGTCTCCTTCGGCGCCGACCGCAGCCGCGACTTCGGACGCGCCGAGTTCACCGTGACCGTGGTGGAGCTCGGCACGCCGCCGGCGACGCTGAGCATGCTCGCGGACATGTTGCCCGACCCGGACGAGAAGCTCACGAAACTGCTGATCTCCGCAGCTACCGCGGGCTCGAAATTCCAGTGAGCGACCAGGGCGAGATCTGGATCGGTCTCGACACCGGCGGAACTTTCACGGACGCAGTCGCGTTGACTGCCGGGCGGCGCATACTCGCGAGCGCCAAGGCCCTGACGACCCACTGGGATCTATCCGTCGGCCTCGGCGCGGCGATCCGCGCCGTGATCGCGAAACTGCCGGCGGCCGTGCGCCGCGGGCATATCTCGCTCGTGTCGGTATCGACGACGCTCGCCACCAACGCAGTGGTGGAGAGTCGCTTCAGCCCGATCTGCACGCTGCTCATCGGCTTCGACGAGCAGATGCTCGAGCGCTCGGGCCTGCCGCGCGCGGGCGGCGTGTTGGTGAGGGTGGGTGGCGGCCACGAGGCGACGGGCGAGGAAAGCGCGCCGCTCGATGAGGCGGCGATCGATGCCGCGGTACTCAGCCACGCCCCGCAGGTCGAGGCCTTCGCCGTCGCCGCGCTGTTCTCGGTGCGTAATCCGGCACATGAGCGGCGGGCGCGCGAGCGCATCCGCGCGCTCTCTGACAAATCGGTCACCTGCAGCTACGAGTTGAGCTCGCAGCTCGATGCCCCCAAGCGCGCCCTCACGGCGGCGCTGAATGCGCGTCTCACCCCGCAGATCCGCCACCTGCTCGAGGCGCTGCGGCGGGTGCTGGAGCAGGAGGCCGTTTCTGCGCCCATCATGGTGGTGCGGGGCGACGGCACGCTCATCCGTGCGGAGGTCGCCCTGGAGTATCCGGTCGAGACCGTGCTCTCCGGTCCTGCGGCGAGCGTGGTCGGGGCGGGCTTCCTCACCGAGCTCGCGGACTTCGCGGTCGCCGACATGGGCGGTACCACGACCGATGTGGCGATCGTCGCGGGCGGCCGTCCGGTCGTGCGGCCCGAGGGGGCCGTGGTCGGAGGCTGGCGCACCATGGTGAAGGCGATCGATGTACGCACCTGCGGCCTCGGCGGCGACAGCGAGGTGTATTTCGATCGCGAGGCGCAGCTGCGTGTCGGGCCACGCCGGGTGATGCCCCTCAGTCTGCTGGCGACGCAGTTTCCGGAAGTTCTCGGCGCGTTGCGCAAGCTCGGGGCAAGTGAGCGCCTGGTGCCGTACGCGGGGCGCTTCGCTCTGCGCAATCCGGGCCGCGACCCGGGTGAGCAGCTCGATCGCATCGAGCGGCGTATCTGGGAGGGGTTGGCGGATTCACCGCGCCCCCTCGGCGAGGTGGCGCGCACGACCGTCGGTGTCGAGGCGGTACGCCGCCTGGTGGACCGCGGGCTTGCGACGCTCGCGGCATTCACGCCGACCGATGCGCTGCACGTCCTCGGCCGGCAGCAGGGCTGGGCTGTCGAGGCCGCGCGACTCGGCGCAACGGTGCTCGCCATGGAGGAGCGCAATGCGCGCGCCCGTGCGCAGGCGGAAACAGCCGAGTCCCTTGCCGAGCGCATCTACCAGCAAGTGGTGCGCGAGGCGACGCGCGTGGTACTCGAATGCGCGCTCGCCCACGACCCCGGCGTCGAGGCGAGCCATGGACGCTGGGGAGCGCTCGGGCCCCTGCTGGAAGCGGTGGTCGGCGGCCGGCACTTCTCCCAGCTGCTCGATGCCGGCATCGCTCTCGCGACACCTTTGGTTGCGATCGGCGCACCAGCGCACGCGTACTATCCCGAGGTCGCGCGGCGTCTGCGCGCGCGCCTCGTGGTGCCTGATCATGCGGCGGTGTGCAACGCGGTCGGCGCCGTTGCCGGGATCGTTTCGGAGACCTGCGAGATACTGGTGAATCAGCCGGAGCTGAATCTGTTCCGGGTACACGACCCGGCCGGCAACCGCGACTATGGCACGGTGGATGACGCGCTCGAGCACGCGCGGCGCGTCTCGCGCGAGCTGGCACTCGCAGCTGCGCGGCGCGCCGGGGCGAGCGAGCCACACGTCGAGACCTCAGTCACCGAGCGCCGCGCGCGGGCCGGCCCGAGCTCCGAGATCGACTATGTCGCCGAGGCGGTGGTGCGGTCGCGGGCAACCGGCCGCCCTGCGACCGGTTGCGAAATGTAAGTGCGGCGAAGGCTCCGGCCCTCAGAACCGTATGCCAACCCGGATCGGGATGAAATCCCAGTAGCCTCCGTTCTGCGGCTGCTTGATGCGCAGGAAGCGCCCGTCGATGAAGAAAGTGGCCGGGTCGCTGAGCGGGAATTCGAACCCGATACCCGCGTTCCACGCCTTGAGCCAGTCGGTCGTGCTGGTGAGCGCGGTCGAGTAGACCGGGTAGTAACCCGGGTAGCAGAAGAACCCGCAGATGTTGCCCTGCTGGTACGTGACGCTCTTCAGCGTGGTTCTTTCCTTGTACCAGCCGATACCACCGAAGAAGTACTCGCGCGAGTGCACGCCCAGGTGCAGATCGATCTCGGCGTCGAGATCGCCGCCGTAGATGTCCGTATATCCGTCGGCGATGTTCTGTCCGGTCGACTGGGATGCGAGATCCAGCGCGTGCAATGTCTGCGGGTGACTGGTGTAACTGCCATCCACGCGGAAGCCCAGGGGAATCGCGGCGGTCGGGAACCAGGTGATGCCGAGTCCGGCGTTGCCCCCGTCATTGAGCAACGTCTTCACGCTGTCGCTCTGCGTAATGGTGTACCCGCCTTCGATCTGCACACGCCACGGGTGGTACTGGATGCCCTGCGGCCGGCTGGTCGCGTGCGTGGACGCGGCCGAACCTGACGGCGATTGTTGGTATTTGCTCGCCGGCGGCGGCGGGGGTGGGTAGGCCGGCGGCTGCTGATACGCCGGGGGCGGCGCCTGGTAAGGCGGCGGCTGGTACGGTGGCGGCTGATATTGAGCCAGCACGGGAGCCACCAGCGACACGGCAGTTCCGAGTGCCCACAGTTTCTTTGCGTTCATGGTTTCATCCCTGCCAATGAGGCACAGTCCCTCGATTCCCCGATGCCGGAGTGCCTCGTGTTCCGACAGCGGAGCCTAGGTACCCCGGGGGCGTACCGGCGGCTCAGGCGTGCGCTAGCGCTACGCAGGGTATGGTGGCTCTGTGCGGTCCACCTCCATCAATACGGTCGGACAGCGATGACGGTCGCACGTCGACTGGTCGAACGCAATCCGGACAGAGACCAGTGTAAAACGCGGAGTGCGGCAATTGCGTTGACGTGGCCAGGGTGGCGGAGTTCCGCTGTTCCCCGCGGAGAATTTGACAGATGACCGCCGCGCCTACCGAAGCGCCCCGCAGGCCGTCAAATTGCCCAGATCAGGACCAGGCCGGCGCCGGGCTCGAGGCGGGCGAGATCGCGACAAGTTCCTGAAAAGACACGGTCTCGGAGCAGACGCGGCTGATCCCCAGGGCGTGTGAATGTGCAATGCCGTCCATGGCAGTCGGCTCGTCCGTGGAAACCCGCGCTGCGCACGTCCTGGGGATCATGTCACGCCGCCCCGAGACCGTCAGGCGAGCGTCAGATCGGCTCGGGGGGCTGAGCCGATCGACGCGATGGGGGTAACCGGCAGGCGCCGCGCCGCTTCGCGGGCTGCCTCCTGCAGGAGCTCGGAGCAGGCGGCCTGGAGCAGCTCGTCGATGGCGACGGGAGTCGCCGGATGGAAATGCGCCACGGCCGCCCGCAGCGGAAGCGCCGGGCCTTCTGCGCCGCTCTCGGGCGTGCGCGCGCGCAGCAGGATGGCGCCGCGCGACGCGTTCTCGGCGATCGGCGTGAGCGCTGCGAACTCGCTCGTGCCCAGGCGGCCGAGCACTTCGTAGACGCCGTAGCTCGGGAACAGGTCGCGCAGAAAATTTCCCATGCGTCGTAACAGCAGATCGCGGGTGACGGTGGCGCCGCGCTCGGCGGGTGCGCGACGCTCGAGCTCGACCGCATCGAGGCGGAAGTAAACGAGGTGTACCTGCTGGCGGTCACGCAGTGCCAGATCGAGGAGGCGGGTCGCGCTTTGCGTGAAGCCGCGCCGGTTCAGGAGCCCCGTGAGCTCATCGCTCAGTGCCACCGAGCGCAGCGAGTGCACGAGGTTCATCAACGCACGCGACTGCAGTCGCACCCGCTGCCCTTTGGTGAGTCCCGTGACCCGCAACAGGTCCGACAACAGGCGGGCAACACGCGCGTCGTCTCCCTCCATGATCGCGGTACGCAACTGACAGGCTATCTCGAGGCTGCGGGCCGCAGAGACCGCGGCGGTACCGGAACGGACCAGCGACGCTTGCACCACCGACGCCTGCACCACCGATGCCAGTTCCATTTACGTGATCCTCACGCCACCGAGCAGCGGTGAGAACGTTACGGGCTGAGCGGCGCACCATTGCGCCGGTGCAGAGCCCGCTGAATCGTCGGCTGCCTGCTATCCCCTGGGTAGGGACTCTCCTACAGTCTGAGCGCCGTGGCGTGAGTCGATCACGGTATGATCGCAACGACATGAGCTCGATCGCGCGTCAGATCGTGTTGGTAGCGCTGCTGCTCGCCGCGGTGCTCGGGCTGTTCGTCGCTGCGGAGTCCGGCCAGCGTCGGCTCGTGGATGCCAGCCGCGAGGTGCAGCGTGCGGCCCAGCGCGAGCGTGCGCTCGCAGACCTCTGGCAGGTGGTGCGTAGCGCCGAGAGCAGCCAGCGCGGCTACATCCTCACGGACAACCCCAACTACCTGATGCCCTTCCAGGAGGCTTCCGGCGAGCTGCCGCAGACACTCGCGCAGCTCGATGAGGCGTACGCCACCGCCGCGCCCGCGGTACGCGCACAGGTCGCGGACGTCGAGGCACTGGTGAACCTCAAATTCGGGGAGATGCGCGACACTCTCGAGGCGTATCGCACCCGCGGGCGGGCGGCGGCCCTCGAACTGGTGCGCACCGACTACGGCATGGTCACCATGCGGCGCATCGATGACCGCGTGCGCGCCATGCAGAAGGCCGGCACCACCGAGGTCCTCGAGGCGAGCGCCTCCTGGCAGACGCGTCGCTGGGTGGGCCTGGCGATGCAGATCGCCGCGCTGGCCGCGATCATCGGGCTCGTACTGCTGCTCATCCGGCTGGCGGTACGGCAGTGGCGCCTCCGGGAACGGCAGGCTGCCGAGCTGGCGCAGCGGCACGCCGAGCTCGAGCAGCTCGTGGAGCAGCGCACCGCGGAGCTCTCGGAGCTGTCGTGGCATCTGCAGTCCCTCGCCGAGCAGGAGAAGTCCGCGCTGTCGCGCGAGCTGCACGATGAGCTGGGAGGGTTGCTGGTGGCGGCGCGCATGGATGTCTCGTGGATCGAGGAACGCCTCGGGGTGCAGGATCCGGAACTGCGGACCCATTTCCGACGCGTGCACGAGGCGCTGCAGTCCGGTGTCGACGTCAAGCGCCGCGTGGTCGAGAACCTGCGCCCCTCGCTCCTCGACAACCTCGGCCTGTTCCCGGCGCTGCGTTCCCAGGTCGCTGACGCCTGCGCCCGCGCTCGGCTGAAGTGCACCGAGCGCTATCCCGCGGAGGAGCTGCGGCTCACGCCGGAGGCGTCCATCATCGTTTTCCGCATCGTGCAGGAAGCGCTCACCAACATCGTGAAGCACGCCCGCGCGCGCGCGCTCGAGGTGTCGATCGAGCGGCACGCACCCTGGCTGGTGCTGCGCATTCGCGACGACGGGGTCGGGCTGCCGCTCGAGCGGTTGCGCGCATTACGAGGGCACGGATTGGCCGCCATGCGACAGCGTGCCGCCGGTCTCGGCGGGCAGTGGCAGGTACGACGGCCGGAGGAAGGCGGCACGGAAATCGAGGTGCGGCTGCCGCTCGCACGGGTGCTCGAGGGCTCCGACGAGCCGTTCGCAGGCACGCCTAGTGAGTCTGCGCGCTTCGATCCCGCGCGAAATCAGTGAGGAGCGAGGGCAGGCGGAAATAATCGCGCGACTTGTCGAGGAAGGCCTCGACACCGAATGCTTCGGCCTCACGCCGGTACTCGGGCAGTCCGAAATTGGTGAGTATGACGATCTTGGGGCGCGTGCCCGCCGAGCCGGAGCGCGACAGCGCCCGCAACACGCCGAACCCAGAGCCGGTGCGCAGGTGCAGGTCGAGAATGAGCACATCGGGGGTACCGGCGGCGACCTGACTGAGGGTATCGGCTTCGCAATCCACGGTCCCGATCAGCTCCACATCCGGGAGCTTCCCGATGAGCTCGGTCAGGCGCGCTGCCAGGAGCGTGCTGTCTTCTGCCAGCAGTACCCGCAATGAAGAGCCGTTGGACATCATGTCGTCAATCAGAGCCTGCACGGCGACGGGGGGCATCCGGCCTCCCGCCGCCGCTACTCAGCCCAGTTTACCGGCGTTGCGGGGGGGTGATACCGGTAGTCATCCCGCCCACCTGTCAGCGCGCGCTGACTGGCCACGCTGCAGCTACTGCACGAGGCCGTTGCGCAGCGCATAGGTGGTGAGGTCGGCGTTGGTCTCGAGGTGCATCTTCTCCAGCACGCGCGCTCGGTAGGTGCTGACGGTCTTCACGCTGATGCACAGCTCCTGCGCGATCTCCGACACGCTGCGACCGACTGCGAGCTTGCACAGAATCTGGAATTCGCGCTGCGAAAGCGAGGCGTGCAGCGGCCGATCGGCGGGCTCATCGAGTGCGTTCACCAGCATCTCGGTGAGCGCCGCACTCGCGAAGCGCCTGCCGGCGAGCACCGTATGCACGGCGCGCATGAACTCCTCCGGTGCCTGGTCCTTGGCCAGGTACCCGGAGGCACCAGCGCGCAACGCATAGATCGCGTACTGCTTCTCGGAGAAGCCACTGATCACCAGCACGCGGGTCGAAGGGTGACCGGAGCGGATGTGCCGCAGAATGTCGATACCGCTGCGGTCAGGCATGTTGATGTCGAGAACGACGAGATCCCAGTTGCCATCGCGCAGCTGTTGCAGAGTCTCCGCTCCGCTCGATGCCTCGGCGACTGCCTCAACGGAACGGTCCTGCTCCAGCCAGCGGCGGAGTCCCGCGCGGATCATCGCGTGATCGTCGGCTATCAGTACCTTTGCCATCGAGCCTCCTCAATGGTCGCGGAATGTGTGAACAGTAACGGGTCCGTGGCTTATGTAGAGTACGTCATCCGGCTGACCGCCTGTAGGATGAATCCTACGCCTCGAAATCCCTCGCATCCACTTCGAGAAGCGTGGGCCCCGCACGCGTGAGCGCCTCGCGCAGCGCCGCAGCCAGTGTCGAGGCAGCGCGCACCCGCACGCCGGAGGCACCACAGGCGTCTGCGAGCGCGATGAAGTCCGGATTGCGCGCCACCACGCCGATCGGCGCGATGCCGGCCGCGCGCATGTCATCGCGTATCTGGCCGAGGGCGCCGTTGTTCCACACGATGAACGGCAGCGTGAGATCGAGCTCGACGGCCGTCGTGAGCTCCGGCAGCGTGAATTGGGCGCCGAAGTCGCCCGCGAGGGCGACGATCGGCCGTTGCGGCTGAGCGATGCGCGCGCCGAGGGCCGCCGGCAGGGCGTAGCCGAGAGTGCCGTAGCCGCATGGATGGAACCATACGCCGGGGCGCTCGGCGGGGAAGGCATAGTTGCCAAGGTACGCGATCTGCGTCATGTCACTGAAGACCGCGCCATCGGCGGGAAGGCTCGCCCGCAGCACCTGCAGCACCGCGCGGGCGGACTGCAGGTGGGCGCCGAGCTCCGCGTCGATGCGCGCGCGCTGCGCCTCCGCGCCGCCGGCGGCGCTACGCCAGCCGGCACGGCGGGGCCCGCCGTGGGCGACGCCCCGCGCGAGCGCCTGCAGTGTGCTGGCCGCATCGCCGCGCAGCGTGACCGCGGCCGAGTAGTGATCGTGCAGCTTCTGTTCATCCACATCGATGCGCACCAGGCGGCCGCTCAAGGGAAGATGCGTGCCGGTGTAGATGTCGGTCTCGGCGAGCTCGGTGCCGGCTGCCACGATCACATCGGCCGCTGCCGCGAGCTGCTGCGTGATCGCGTAGGGGAGGCTAGCGCCGAGGCTTGCGGGGTGGCTCTCCGCCACGATTCCCTTGCCGGCGACCGTCGTCACCAGGTACGCATCGAGCGACTCCAGCAGCTGGCGGAGCGCAGCGCCCGCACCGCGCGCACCGCCGCCGGCGATGAACAGGGGCCGCTGCGCCTCCATGAGCAGCCGCTGCGCCTCCTCGAGGGCACCCTGCACTGGTGCGGCCGGCGCAGCCGGGCCGGGAAAGGTTTCCGGACGCAGCTCGGTCGGCTCGCTGAGGAGGTCGAGCGGGATGTCGAGATAAGCCGGCCGGGGTCGCGCGCCGCGCAGCGCCGCGAAAGCCGCGCGCAACTGCAGGCGCAGCTCACCCGCGGTGCGGGCGCTGCCGGCGAAGCCGGTGATACCGGCGGCCAGTGCGCGCTGATCTGGGAGCTCGTGCAGCACTCCCCAGCCGCGCCCGAGCGATGCGCGCACCGGTGCGCTCGCGACCATCAGCACCGGCACTGAATCCGACCAGGCCTGCGCGAGCGCGGTGAGCCCGTTGGTGACGCCCGGGCCGGAGATGACGAAGGCAGCCGCAGGCTGCCCGCTGGCGCGCGCATGACCGTCGGCGGCGAACACCGCGTTCTGCTCGTGGCGCACCAGGATGTGCCGCACGCGCGCGAGCTCGAGACCGCGATACAGCTCGATATTGTGCACTCCCGGAATACCGAACACGGTGCCGATGCCATTCGCGGCGAGTGTCTCGACGACGTAGCGACCGACTGTCCAGAGAGCTGCGCTCATGCGCTTGAAATGTTAGCACCCGCGGCGGCAGAGTAACGGCGTGAAGTTCTCGGCACTGGTCGAGCGCGTGCGCGGCGCGGGCGCTGCGGCATGGCGCACGCACTACGAGGCGGTGGCTGCGCGCGAGCGCGGTGAGGACGTCCTCATTCTCAGTGTCGGGGATCCGGATCTGGAAACTCCCGCCGCCGTGGTGGAGCGCGCCATCCGCCAGCTGCGCAGCGGCGACACGCACTACCTGCCGGCTGCCGGACGCGATGCACTGCGCGCGGCCATCGCGCGGGCGCATGCGCGGCGCAGCGGTCAGCCGGTCGCGGCGGAGAACGTGGTGTACCTCGCCGGCGCGCAGAACGCGCTGTTCGTGACTTCGCTGTGCCTCGCCGGGCCGGGGGACGAGGTGGTGACATTCGAGCCGCTCTATCCGACCTATCCGGCCACCATCGAGGTCTCCGGTGCGCGCCTGGTGCGCGCGCCCGCCACGGCGGCGTGCCGTCCGGATGTCGCAGCCCTCGGCGCGCTCATCGGCCCGCGCACGCGTGCGATCCTGTGGGCGAGCCCGAACAATCCGAGCGGCGTCGTGCTGAATGAGCAGGAGCTCGATGTGATCGCCGGGCTCGCCCGCCGCCACGATCTGTGGCTCATCGCGGACGAGGTCTACGCGGGTCTCGCTCCCGGGGGGCGCGTGCCGAGTCTCGGCGCCACCCTGCCCGAGCGCATGGTGACGCTCGGCAGCCTGTCGAAGTCGCACGCCATGACCGGTTGGCGGGCGGGGTGGCTCGTGGGACCTCGCGAGCTCGCGCTGCACGCCGAGCACGTGGCCATGTGCATGCTCTTTGGGCTCCCCGGCTTCATCCAGGACGCCGCCATCGCAGCCCTCGAGCTCGCGGATGAGGCCGAGGCACGCATTCGTGAGTACTGCAGCGCGCGCCAGGCTCTCTTCGCCCGGGGGATCGCCGGCATTGCCGCGCTCCGGCCGCTGCTGCCGGAGGCGGGCATGTTCATGCTGATCGATGTGAGCGGCACCGGCCTGACGGGCGCGGAATTCGTGCGCGCGCTGTACGCCGCGCAGCGCGTCTCGGTCATGGACGGTGCGGCCTTCGGGGCGGCCACCGCGCACTGCGTGCGCGTGTGCTTCGCCACCGACGACGGCACGATCGAGCGCGCCTGCGCGCGCCTGCGCAGCTTCTGCGAAGCCTACCTGGGCTGACGGCAGCGCCTGGCCGGCGATCCCGCAGGGAATGGCCGCCCGAGGAGAAGGAGCCTCAGGCTCCCCGCGTGGCCGGCGGAACCTGCCCCCCCGGAGTCATCTTATCGATCGCGGTCGGCAGCACCTGCGCGAGCTTCTGCGCCAGCTCCTGCGGGTTCATGCCGGCCTTGGCGGCGATTTGCGCGATCATCCCGCTGCCGAACACCTGGTGGACCTGGTCGGGTGAGATCGGCTGGTTCGGTCCGGTGCCCACCCAGGAATGCACGGTCGGGCCCAGTCCCTGCTGCTCGAGCTGCGAGACGATTCCCTGCACGCCGCCGTGCTGTTGAATGAATGAATTGACCACCGTGGCCATCTCGGCCCCGACGGCCCCGCCCAGCAATCCATCTAACATGCTCATGATTTTCTCCCGCTTCTTGCGGCTGAAGGAGCGACACCGGCCCATTCTCCGCCATACCCGCGCCGCCGCTCAAGCGGGCGGCAGGTGCGCTGCCGCATGCCGCTGCCTGCGGCCGCAACTCTGTTATATTATTATGACGACATTAAAAAACACCGGCGCCGCCGCGCGGCGCCCCGCGACAGGTTGAGGGACGGGACGGCATCATGAGACAGGTGCGAACGCTGGGGCTTCTGGGCACCGGGGTCATCGGCGGCGGCTGGGCGGCACGCGCGCTGCACTTCGGCATCGATGTGCTGGCGGCGGATCTCAAGCCGGAAATGGAGCAATGGCTGCGCGGTGCCGTCGCCAACGCGGAAGGGGCGCTGGCGCGGCTCACCTTCGCGCCGCTGCCACCGAAGGGACGGCTGAGCTTCACCACCGACCTGAACGCCATGGCGCGGCAGGTGGATTTCATCCAGGAGAACATTCCCGAGCAGCTCGAGCTGAAGCAGCGGGTCCTCGCGGAGGTCAGCCGGCACGCGCCGGCGGACGTCGTGATCGCCTCGAGCACCTCCGGCCTCATGCCATCCGACCTGCAGAAGGACATGCTCGCCCCGGAACGGCTGCTGGTCGGCCACCCGTTCAACCCCGTGTACCTGCTGCCGCTGGTGGAGCTGGTGGGGGGCGAGGCGACCTCGGCGGCCGCTATCGAGGCGGCGGCGAGTTTCTATACCTACATCGGCATGCATCCGCTGCGCGTGCGGCGCGAGGTGCCGGGCCACCTGACCGACCGCCTGCAGGAGGCGCTGTGGCGCGAGATCCTGCACATGGTGAACGATGGGGTCGCCACCACGGGCGAGCTCGATGACTCCATTGTCTACGGGCCGGGCCTGCGCTGGGCCGCCATGGGCACCAATCTCATCTACCATCTCGCCGGCGGCGAGACCGGCATGCGCCATATGCTGCGGCAGTTCGGCCCGTGCCTGAAGTGGCCGTGGACCAGGCTCGAGGCTCCCGAGCTCACCGAGGGGCTGATCGACAAGATGGTCGCCGGCACGCAGGCGCAGGCGGCGGGCCGCTCCATCCGCGAGCTCGAACGGCTGCGGGATGACTACCTGGTGGCGATCCAGCAGGTGCTGCGCGAGTACAACATCGGTGCCGGCGCGACGCTGCGCGCGCTCGAGGAGCGCCT
>JAFAKO010000008.1 GCA_019235245.1 Gammaproteobacteria bacterium | reverse complement strand
TCGGGCATCGCCCGTAATGGTCGCTGCGACAGTGGTACATCGCAAGGCTTCCGCGGCGCGGCTCACGCAGCTGTCGTTGGCCCGAGGCGGGAGCGCCCATCACAGCATCCCATCGGCTAATAGTCAGGCGTTTAGCTAACTATCGCGGAAACGCGCATGCAGCGCCTCCGGGGCCCCGCTACCATCCGCCTCGACATCTCTCCGAGGAAGCCACGATGAAGCTCATCGCACTCGCACTGCTCACCGGCCTGGCGGCGGCTGGATCTGCTCTGTCTCAGACAGCCCCGTCCCCGGCCCCGCCACAGGCACCGGCCCCGCCGTCAGCGCCGGCAGATTCATCCTCGGGGCCGGCCGCGAAAATCGACCGGTCATGCCGCAAGGAGATCATGGACCTGTGCGGACACGGGCACGGTCAGGAGATGCGGGCGTGCGTCAAATCCGGTCTCGACATGAACAAGTTCTCGGCGAGCTGCAAGTCGGAGATCGAGGCGCAGAAGAGCAAGTCTCCATCGTCCTGATGCCCGGCGGGACCTCTGCATGCCAAGTCCTGCCAGCGCGATCGCGAGCAATGAGACCGTCGCAGGTTCCGGCACGCTCGCAGGCGGATCGGTCAGCGTGGCGGTAGTGCAGCTCACTCCGGGAGTCGCGAGGCGGTCGGGTCCTCCGCACGACCAGCTGCCGATGCCATTGCCATCCATCGAGAAGTAGACGTCACTCAGACCGACGTTGGTGAGCGGACCACCGAGAGATCCCGCGAGACTGAAGGCAAGCTCATAGACGAAGCTCGATTGGCCCGGAGCACCCAGATAAGTGTCGAACAGGACCAGCGTGTTGTTTGCGCCCGCCGCGCCGGTGAACGCGGACGCTCCGCCCGCGGAATCGATGCCGAGCGGATCCCGGATGAGCACGTCCGCCAGCTTCGGGGTAACCCCCGACCCGCAGAATGCGGCGGAGCAGAAACCCGTCCCGGCCGGATCGAAAATGAAGCTCCCGGAGAAGGTGACCGGCGCCCCGCTCACACCGCGCATCGTGATGTCGAGATCATAGGTCTGCGCGTTCGCGGCGATCGATGCTGCGACGAAGAGCCCCCCAGTAATCCATCTCCTGAGCATGCGTGATATCCCCGTGGCTATTGATTCGCGCTCGAGCGCGGCGCACAAAACTCTAGGCGACCTCCCGTGGAATATGTCGCCATCACGCGGGTTCTGTGAGCTTCCTCACACTTCCCGATTGCCCGGGCCGAGCGGGCGCCGGCGCCGTCCTACAACAACGGCCGACGTCGGCGTGCGCATGATGATGTCAACACGTCGCCCCTTTGCGACGGCGCACACCTACAATGTCCTCACGAGCCGAAGGGGACGCTCCAGGGGGAACTCAGCGTGATAGGACGAGAATTCCGCAAGCGGCTGCGGCTTCTGCAGGGACGCAGCGAGACCATCACCACGCGCTTCGAGCTGACCGACACCGGTCACCTGGTCGAGCACATCTCGCTGGAGACTCACGACCGGCGCACGGGCATGCACCGCGACACGCGCCTGGTACCGGTAGATCGCCGCAAGGATTCCGCCGGCTAAGCGCCGCTCGGGGCGACCCCCCAAGAGCGAAGTTCGGCCTCGTGTAGACGGGTCGAGCTAGTCACCCTGGCCTCACTCGGTGCATCCTCTCTGCACCAAACATCGGCGTGAACCGAGACATGGGGAGTCCCGAGGAGAGTGGGCAGCAAGATAACGTGCCGTCGCACGCCGTCTTCCTGAGCTACGCGTCCGAGGACGCAGCCGCCGCCGAGCGCATTGCCACTGCCCTACGAGCGGGCGGCATCGAGGTTTGGTTCGACAAGAGCGCGCTGAGGGGTGGGGATGCCTGGGACCGCCAGATCCGCCAGCAGATTCATGACTGTCGGCTGTTCGTCCCACTAATCTCGGCGCATACCGAAGCGCGAGATGAGGGGTACTTCCGGCGCGAGTGGCGGCTGGCGGTCGAGCGGGCTGGAGACATGGCCGAGAAGCGAGCCTTTCTCGTGCCAGTGGTCATTGACGCCACGTCCGAAAGAGGCGCTTCAGTACCGGACCGCTTCCGGGAAGTGCATTGGACGCGCTTGCCGGGCGGAGAGACGCCAACTGCATTTGTGGCGCGGCTGGCCGCCCTGCTGGGAGCTCCCGCGGCGACCACCGGGGTAGCGGGACCTATCCACTCCCAGCCCGGGAGCGTCCAGCGAACGGCCTCTCGGCCACCGATAGCCCTGCCCCGCTGGGTCTGGCCGGCACTAGCGGCTCTCGTGGTTGTGATCGCGCTCGCCTATTTTGGCACCTCCCGATTCACTCACGCCCCCGCAGTACCCAGCGGGGGACGATCGTCCAACCCGACGAAGACGGATGGCTCGATCGCCGTGCTGCCGTTCGCCGACATGAGCGAGAAGCACGACCAGGAGTACCTCGCAGATGGGTTGGCCGAGGAGATCCTGAATCTTCTCGCGCGGATCCCTAATCTCAGAGTCATCGGCCGCACCTCATCATTCCAGTTCAAGGGCCGTAACGACGACCTGCGCTCGATAGGGGAGAAGTTAGGGGCCGCCTATGTCCTCGAGGGCAGCGTGCGCCGCGCGGGGGATCGCGTCAGAGTGACGGCGCAGCTTATCAACACACGCGATGGCGTCCATCTGTGGTCCAACACCTACAACCGGCCGTTTGGGGATGTGCTGCAGCTTCAGGATGAAATCGCGTGGGAGGTCGCTCATGAGCTCGAAGTTGCGGTGAGGAGTGACACAGGCGGCGCGCGCGGAACGAGTAACAGCGAGGCATACGATCTTTACCTGCGCGGGCTGCATTCCGTTGACCAGTTTGATGGGGAGGGTCTCGCAAAAGGCGCGAACTATTTCCAGCAGGCGCTGGATCTTGACCCTAACTTCGCCGACGCTGCGGCCCATCTGGGAAGGATGCAGGCTCTGGAAGCGGACTTCGGCCTGGCACCCGTCGCGACCTATGAGCGTGCGCGACGCTCACTCGAGACCGCTATCCGCCTGGATCCTTCTTCGGGTCTTGCGCACGCCTGGCTTGGCTGGACCTATATGGCTTATGACTGGGACTGGGCGACCGCGAGCACTCAGATGCAGGAAGCGTTGCGTCTCGCACCACACGACCCGTTAGTGCAGCTCGGTGCCGCCCGGCTTGCCATGGCCCTCGGCCACTGGGATGAGGCCATCGGATTGCTGACGGCGGCCGCCAACAGCGATCCACTCTTCGCAGCGCTGCACCACAACCTGGCGGAGGTTTACCTGCGGATCGACCGTCTGAGCCAGGCCGAGGCTGCCGAACGCCACGTGCTCGAGGTTAATCCGACTTACGCATCAGCACCGGTGGTCCTCGCAAAAATTCTGCTGGCCCAGGGGCGAGCCGCGGACGCATTGGAGGTCATAACGGCACATCAGCAAGAGGGCTCCGACAGACCCGCGATGCTGGCGGTCATCTGCCATGCGCTCGGTCGTAAGGCCGACGCGGATGCCCAGCTCGCCACGCTCATCCATCGCTATCAGGGGGAAGAAGCTGCCGAGATCGCCAGTGTCTTTGCCTTCCGTGGTCATGCCGATGAAGCCTTCAGCTGGCTCGAGCGAGCCTACAGTCAGCGCGATCCCTGGCTGTATTTCATCAAGGTCGATCCGCTTTTCAAAAACATCGAGTCGGACCCGCGTTACCAGGCATTCCTGCGCAAGATGAATCTGCCCGAATAGCAGCAAGCGTGGCCGTAGCTTCGCATGCAGTCTTCCTGAGGTCGCTCGAGGCTACTCCGCGTTCTGCACGTGCTCGCGGCGGGCGTGTGTAAGCGTCTGATTCATAAAGATCCCGATCACATACTCACTTGCGTAGCTACAAGTCCAGCTACAGCCTGCGCGCAACCGTTCCACTTTCTGATCGTGCGGCTCGATATGAAGCAATCTCAGGCGGCCGTTGCCATAGATTGATAAGACGGAATAAGACACGACGGGTGGCCTCGGTTTCGACGCTGTGGGCGTGAACCGGTCGCAGGTTGCGACCGGTTCGCTTTGACACTTGCTGCGCGTAGCACACGGTCTCGCGAAGGGCGATCGCACACCCTGAGGACTGCGCAGGAGCCAGTGTGGAATCAGCGCAGTTCGGACGTGGTGCAGGATAGGCACGCGGCGGCTTTTGTCACACAGCGTGCCCCAGGCGGGGCAGGATCGAACGCATCTGAACACGCTCGGACGGCCGCATTGCATCGGCCGACGCTGGCAAACTGCGTGTAGCTCGAACTGAAGGAACTGGAGTGACGAGACCGCCGAGCCCCAAAGCCGTGCCACTGCGTATCGAACTCCGGGAGGTCGCCCCCCTCGTGTGGCGTCGGGTGCTCGTCCCCGATCGGTGGACACTGGCGGACCTGCACCGGTACCTACAGTGGGTCATCGGCTGGACCGACTCCCACGGGCACGAATTCCAGGTGGGTGATGGTTTGGTGGCGCCAGACTGGTGGATACAAGAGGCCTGGTCAGAGGAGGATGCGAGTCGCTATCGCGACGAGCGCCGGGTCTCGGTCGTCGCCGTGTTGTCGGAACTCGGAGCGCATGGGGAATTCGAATACCGCTACGACATGGGAGATGGCTGGGAGCATCGGATCGTCATCGAATCCCCGCCGACATCGATGTAAGCGACCCGCGGCTACCGGTCTGTGTCGCCGGCGAGAATGCCTGCCCGCCGGAAGACGTCGGCGGATCCCATGGGTACGCACTATTCCTGGAGATTCTCGCCGACCGTCAGCATGAGCAGCACGAGGACATGGCGCGCTGGATCGGCGGTGTGTTCGACCCGAAGGGATTCGATCTGAACCGGATCAACCGGGACTGGAGAGAGACCAAGCGGCAGCGCCGGTGACTAGCCGTTACCGGTCTGCTTCATCAGGATCTGGCCTTTATTCTGAAGCCTTTCCGTAGTAGGAAACCTCGAGTTCGATGCCGTACATGGCGAGGTCGGCGATGAGTTCGTGCCTGAAACGAAAATAGGCGGGGCCACCTTCATGCTGAACCTCAACGCCAAAGTCCAGAACCCCTGAGAGTCTCAACTGATTCATGCGGCGCAGTTCGCCGGCGTAACGTCGCAAGAACCTACGGGCGTCGCGTATTTGTCCCGACAGATCGACGCCGCGGGCTGCTGAGACACTGACGTTGAAACCGTTGACCGCTGAGGTTCGCGTCGAACTTTTCAACCGCGGTGCATGCTTCCAGTAGACAGTCAGCGGCTTCCAGCTTGTTTTGGCGAGGAAGCGAGAGACCGCGTTCTTGCGGCCGGAAATACGAAGTACGGCCCCAGGCATGATTGCTAAGTAAAATTCAGAGCGTTCACGGAATGGCGATCTCGACCTACTGCCCCGGCGACAACGCATCGATCGCGGCGCATACGTTGGCCAAGTCCCGCTCAATGCGAGGCCAGCTCGCTTTGGTGAGTACCGCTATGGCGACACGTCTCCGCGGCAGGTTCTGTTGGTACTTGAGGTTTTGATCCGTCGTGACCAAGACGTCAAAGCCAGCGGCCTCCGCCCGGGCCAGCAACTCACCGTTTGACAGCGTGCTCCAGCCCAGATCGAGTACCGTCGCGACGTCGTGCTTCAGGTGGCCGCGAAGTGGCGCTGGGGTTCCCTGATCGAATAGGACGCGCACTCACGCCACTTGCAGCGAGCGTGCGGCGTGCTCCAGAACCAGGCGTACCTGCTCTTCCGTTACGCCCGGAAACCAGCG
This sequence comes from Gammaproteobacteria bacterium, assembly GCA_019235245.1. Taxonomy (GTDB): domain Bacteria; phylum Pseudomonadota; class Gammaproteobacteria; order Steroidobacterales; family Steroidobacteraceae; genus 13-2-20CM-66-19. The sequence continues at coordinate 6,253 of JAFAKO010000008.1, read as the reverse complement.
CACGAAATCGGCAATGTCCGCACCGTCCTCAAGATTCTGGAATAGAGATTCGACGGGCACCCGCGTACCGCGAAAGACCCACGCTCCGCTGACGCGTTGCGGATCGCGCTCAACGGCAGGGCATGAGCTCCAGTCGATCATCTGCCGATGCTACCGCCGCAGGGGAACATGCGCCAATTACCCTGCCGCCCTCTCTCGCGAGCGCTGGCTGATCGCAGCAACCTTGCGGACGCCCCGCTCCGCGTCGATCAGTAGGGCCGTCCACTGCTCGAGCGCCGCGCGCCGCTCCTTGAAGTAATCGTGCCGATCGTACGTGCCCTCAACGCCCATGATCGCGTGCCCGAGACAGCGCTCGGCGACCTCGCGCCGGACGCCCAGCGCGGCGAGCTGTGTGCGCGCAGTGCGTCGCAGATCGTGCAGCGTGAACGGGCGAAGTCCGTGATGGACACGCTGCAAAGCCGCATTCAACGTATCGCGCCCGACATGCGACAGGCGCTCCCGGCGATCGCGCCGGCGCTTGGGAAACAGATACTCGCTGCCGAGATCGAGCGCCTTGAGCTCACGCAGCCAATCCACCGCGGTGGACACCAGTGGGATGTCGAGCGGTGCACGAGTCTTCGTGCGCGAGGCCGGAAGGTGCCAAACCGCGCCCGAGGGCGTACTCCCGTCGAGATCGAATTCTTCCCAGCGAGCCCCCAGCAGCTCACCCTTGCGGACGCAGAGCGCAAGCAGCAGCTCGAGGGCGTATCGATTCTCGGCGCCGAAACTCGGCGTCTCGCGGATCTTCTCAAAGAGCTGCGCCAGCTCATCGAGGCTGAGCGCGCGGGTGCGTGGCCGCTCGATACCACCGCCGTCCAGACGTGGTGAGAAGTCGGAAGCCGGATTGCTGGGCACCATTCGCCGGCGCACGCCAAACGCAAAGATGCGACGTGTGAAGCGGATCAGGTCGTTGGCGGAGGTCGGCGCACGTCCTTTGACCTCGTCGATCACGCGAGCGATATCCGCCGGGGTAACATCCACGCAGCCGTCCGAGCGAGCTTCGGAAGCAGGTACTTGTCGAGATGACGGCGCGGCACTTCCGGATGCTTGAGTCCGCGACCCGTGATCTCGTTCCGGTACCACTCCTCGCACAGCTCGCGAAAGGACCCGCGCTGGCGTTGCTCCGCCTCGGCGGCACGGCGAACACTCAACGGGTCCTGCTGTTTATCGAGCAAGACGCGAGCCTGGCGCGCCTCGATGCGTGCCTCCGCGAGTGACATGTCGGGGTAATGACCGAGCGCGAGCCAGTGCTCGCGGCCCGCGAAGCGATAGCGCAGCGTCCACGAGGCCCCATCCCGAGTCTGCTTACGCAGATAGAGTCCGGCGCCGTCGCTGAGTAGCACCGGCTCGCCCGATCGGTGTGCCCGCTCGACCGCGAGCGCCGTGAGTGTCGCGTGCCCCATCCCAACACCTTGTTTGTCGAATGAGAGCTATGGATCCAGCTACAAACTAGCTACAGGTCCAGCAACAAGGATAGCGGAAATTGGAATAGCAGGCAGTAGACGAATCCGGCCAAAACACCTAGAAATTCAGCGTTTTCGCGCGAGTGCGTGGACACGCCCAGACACTGCTGGACGCTTATCCGCCCTATTCGGCGTTCTGCACCTGCTCGCGCATCTGCTCGATGATGACCTTCATGTCCACCGCGCTGCGCGTGGTCTCGAGGTCCTGTGACTTCGAGGACAGCGTGTTGGCTTCGCGATTGAGCTCCTGCATGAGGAAATCGAGCCGGCGACCGGCAGGCTCGATGTCGCCGACCACGCGCCGCACCTCCTCGATGTGGCCGCTGAGGCGCTCGAGCTCCTCGTCCACATCGAGCCGCTGCAGCAGCAGCGCGAGCTCCTGCTCGATGCGTTCGCGGTCGACGCTCGCGCCGAGCTCCGCAAGACGCTCATCGAGCCGCGTGCGCACGCGCGCCTGCACCTCCGGCAGCCGCGCACGCACCCCGGCGACCAGCGCCTCGAGCGCGGCACAACGCTGCTCGAGCAACTCCCGCAGGCGCGCGCCCTCGCGCGCGCGTGCCGCCACCAGGTCATCGAGCGTCGCGCCGAATACCGCGTAGGCGACCGCCAGCAGCTGCTCGCCGCCCGTGCTGTCCTCGCGCAGCACTCCGGGCCAGCGCAGCACATCGAGAGCGTTCACCGCGGCGCCGGCGCGCAGCGCGCGCGACACCACCTCGACCGCCGCGAGCAGCCGCGCGAGCGCCGCCTCGTCCACTTCCAGCGAGGCGCCCGCGCCCTGCGGACGGCGAAACAGCAGCGTGCAGTCGACCTTGCCACGGCGCAGCTGCCGCGTGAGGCGCGTGCGCAGCTCACCCTCGGCAGCCCGCAGCTCATCCGGCAGTCGGAAGCCCGCCTCGAGGAAGCGGTGGTTGACGCTGCGCAGCTCGCACACCAGCGTGCCCCAGCTGCCGGTGCTTTCGCGGCGTGCGAAGCCGGTCATGCTTGCGATCATGCTGGCATTCGTCACAGGTGATATAAAAGCGTCATACAAGTCTAACAGAGGCACGCAGCGCGCTTGCGGGTGGAGTACGCAGAGATCAGCCTGCTCGGCGGGCGCGAAGAGAACCAGGATCGGGTCGCCGCCGTGGTCGCCGAGCACGCGGCGCTGCTGGTCGTGGTTGACGGCATGGGCGGCCACGCCGACGGCGCCAAGGCCGCGCAGGCGACGCAGCAGGTGATCGTCGAAGCGTTCTGGCATTCGCCGCAGCCGCTCATCGACCCGCTCGGCTTCCTGCACCTCACCCTCGGGCGCGCCCACGAGGAGGTGGTGCGGCTCGGGCAGAAGCTGCCGCTCGAGCAGCGGCCGCGCGCCACCTGCGCGGTATGTCTGATCCAGCAGGGTGCCAGCTGGTGGGCGCACGTCGGTGACAGCCGCCTGTACCACGTGCGGCGCGGGGCGCTGGTGATGCGCAGCCGCGACCACAGCCACGTCGAGCTGCTGCTGCGCGAGGGGCTGATCAGTGCCGAGCAGGCGCAGACGCACCCGATGCGCAACTTCGTCGAGTGCTGCCTCGGGGGCGATCCCATCCTCCCCGACATGTCACTCGGCCGGCGCCGGGTGCTCGAGCCGAACGACGTGCTGCTCGTGTGCACCGACGGCCTGTGGGGCTCGCTCAAGGACCCGGAGCTGGTGAGCGAGCTCTCGGGCGCCGGCGCGCTGCGCCAGAAGCTGCTCACGCTCGGCGAGCGGGCGGTGCGCCGGGCGGGCGCCGCGAGCGACAACACCTCGGCAGCCGCGCTGCGCTGGCTCGGAGACTAGGAGCACCTGCAGATGCCAAGGCCTTCAGGACGCGCGGCGGATGAGCTGCGCCGCGTGAGCTTCGAGCGGCGCCACGCCAAGCACGCCGAGGGAGCGGTGCTGGTCGAGTTCGGCGACACGCAGGTGCTGTGCACGGCGAGCGTCGAGGACTCGGTGCCGGCGTTCTTGCGCGGCAAGGGAAAGGGCTGGATCACCGCCGAGTACGGCATGCTGCCGCGCGCGACGCATACCCGCACGGCGCGCGAGGCGGCGCGCGGCCGCCAGAGCGGCCGCACCCAGGAGATCCAGCGCCTCATCGGCCGCTCGCTGCGCGCGGTCGCCGACCTGCGCGCACTCGGCGAGCGCACGATCACGCTCGACTGCGACGTGCTGCAGGCCGATGGCGGAACGCGCACCGCCTCCATCACCGGCGGCTATGTCGCGCTCTGGCAGGCGTGCGAGCAGCTGGTGAAGAGCCACCTCATCACCCGCAGTCCCCTGCACGGGCAGGTCGCCGCGGTATCGGTCGGCATCGTCGACGGCCGGCCGGTGCTCGATCTCGACTACGCGGAGGATTCGCAGGCGGAGACCGACATGAACGTGGTCATGAACAACGGCGGCGCCTTCATCGAGATCCAGGGGACCGCCGAGGGTCATGCCTTCCGGCGCCACGAGCTCGATGCGCTGCTGAACCTCGCCTCCGCGGGGATTGCGCAGCTCTTCGCGCTGCAGAGCGAGGCACTGCTCGCGCCGTGAGCCGCGCGGTTCTCGCCAGCGCCAACCCCGGCAAGCTGCGCGAGCTGGCAGCGCTGCTCGAGCCCTTCGCCGTGCAGCTCCTGCCGCAGGCGCAGTTCGCGGTCCGGCCGGCCGCCGAGACCGGCACGACCTTCCTCGAGAACGCGCTCATCAAGGCGCGCCACGCCGCGCGCCACGCGCACCTGCCGGCACTCGCCGATGACTCCGGGATCGAGGTCGAGGCTCTCGGCGGGCGCCCGGGGGTGTGCTCGGCGCGCTTCGCCGGCGAAGGCGCGAGCGATGAGCAGAACCTGCGGCAGCTGCTCGCCGAGCTCCTCGGGGTGCCGGATGAGTTTCGCCAGGCGCGCTACCAGTGCGTCATCGTGTTCGTGCGTGCCGCCGGGGACCCGGCGCCGCTGGTGGCGCACGGGACCTGGGAGGGCAGCATCACACACACGCCGCGCGGCCAGGGAGGCTTCGGCTACGACCCGGTGTTCGTGCCTGCGGGCGAGCATCGCACCGCGGCCGAGCTCTCGGGCGCGGAGAAGAACGCCGTGAGCCACCGCGGCAAGGCCCTGCGCGCCCTCGTCGCGATGCTCGAATCGGACGGTTATATTCGCACGCCATGAAGCGCGGCCGGCTGTTCGTGATCGCCGCTCCTTCCGGTGCGGGCAAGACCTCGCTGGTGAAGGCGCTGCTCGATGGTGACCCGGCGCTGCGCCTGTCGGTGTCACACACCACGCGCCCGCGGCGGCCCACCGAGCAGGAAGGCCGCGAGTACCACTTCGTCACGGTGCCGGAGTTCGAGCGGCTGTGCGCGGCCGGGGAGTTCCTCGAGCATGCGCGGGTGTTCGACAATCTCTACGGCACCTCGCGCACCTACGTCGAGCAGCAGCTCGCCGCCGGGCACGACGTGGTGCTCGAGATCGACTGGCAGGGCGCGCAGCAGGTCCGGCGCGCCATGCCGCAGTGCGTGACCATCTTCATCCTGCCGCCCTCGCGCGCGACCCTCGCCGAGCGCCTCGCCCGGCGTGCCACCGACACCGCAGCGGTGATTGCACGGCGCCTCGCCGATGCGGCGGGCGACATGTCGCACTACCGCGAGTTCGACTACGTGGTGGTGAACGATGATTTCGGCCGCGCGGTCGAGGATCTCAGGCGCATCGTGGCGGGTAACGCGACCGGGCTGCGCAGCGACCGCCCCGAGCTCGCACCGCTCCTCGGGGAGCTGCTGCCACCCGCCTGAGAGTGGCCGGGACGGGCGTTTTTCCCGTATAGTTAGCGATCCTGCGCTGCCCCAGGCGGGGTGCGCCCAACCAAGCTGAATCCGATGGCCCGAATCACCGTAGAAGACTGCCTGCAGAACGTCGACAACCTGTTCCAGCTCGTGCTGCTCGCCGCGCAGCGTGCGCGGCGGCTGGCGAATGGCGCGGAAGCCACGCTGCCGCTCGAGAACGACAAGCCCACCGTGCTCGCGCTGCGCGAGATCGCGGCCGGCAATATCACGGCCGAGATGCTGCGCGAGCCCGAGCCGGCCCCGGAGCCCGTGGTCCCCGACGCGGACAACCAGTCGACCTTCCGCGCACCGCAGTTCGGCCTCGGAGACTGACGGCGGCCGGTAAGTGGAGTACGCGTCTTCTCTCCTGGGACTACTGCCCGGCGGAAGACGCACTCCGGGACTGAAGGAGCTGCTCGGCGCGGTCGGCAGCTATCTCTCCCCCGAGCAGGTCGGCCGCATCCGCGAGGCGGCCGAATTCGGTACCTCCGTCCACCAGGGGCAGAAGCGCCTCTCCGGTGAGCCTTTCATCGCCCACCCGGTGGCGGCCGCCGCCATCCTCGCCGACCTGCATCTCGATGCCGACACCATCGTCGCGGCCATCCTGCACGATGTCATCGAGGACACGCCAACGCCGAAGGACCAGCTCGCGGCACGCTTCGGGCCGGACGTCGCCGAGATCGTCGATGGCGTCACCAAGCTCGACCAGATCAAGTTCAAGAGTCGCGAGGAAGCCCAGGCGGAATCGTTCCGCAAGATGCTGCTCGCCATGGTGCGCGATCTGCGCGTCATCCTGGTGAAGCTCGCCGACCGCACGCACAACATGCGGACCATCGAGGCCATGGCGCCGGCGCGCCGCCGCGCCATCGCCCGCGAGACGCTCGATATCTACGCGCCGATCGCCGAACGGCTCGGCCTCTACAACATGAAGCTCGAGCTCGAGGACCTCGGCTTCAAGGCGCT
>JAFAKO010000398.1 GCA_019235245.1 Gammaproteobacteria bacterium | reverse complement strand
GCAGCTCGATGTGGTCGGTCCGCAGGTGGGCAACGAGCTGAAGTGGAGCGCCATCGAGGCGCTCGGTTTCACGCTCGCCGGCATATTTCTCTACATCGCCGTGCGCTTCCACACCTGGCGCCTGGGGCTCGGCGCGATCGTCGCCGTGATTCATGACCCGGTGCTGGTGCTCGGCATCTTCTCTCTGGACCGGACGCCCTTCGATCTGCCCGTCGTCGCGGCCGTGCTTGCGGTCATCGGCTACTCGCTGAATGACACGGTGGTAGTGTTCGACCGGATCCGTGAGCGTTTCGAGAGCAACCGCCGCTCGCCCTCGGATGTGATCCTCGACCAGTCGATCAACCAGACCCTGTCGCGCACCATCATGACCAAGGTGGTCACTTCGATCGTCGTGGTGGCGCTGCTGTTCCTCGGCGGACCGGTGCTGCGCGGCTTCTCCGCGGCGCTGCTGATCGGCATCATCGCCGGCACCTATTCCTCCATCTACATCTCCAGCGCCATCGCACTGGATTTCGGCCTCACCGCCGAGCACCTGTTCCCCTCGGTGAAGAAGGCGGCCCTCGACCACCTGCCCTGACGGAAAGCGCGTGCCCTGATCGCCGATCCGCACCTCTGGCTGGCCTTTCTCGCGCTGTCGGTGCTCGAGATCGTTCTCGGCATCGACAACATCATCTTCATCTCGATACTGGTGGAGCGCGTCCCGGCCGCGCAGCGCTCAGCCGCGCGCCTCAACGGGCTGGCGCTCGCCATGCTGACGCGCATCGGGCTGCTGTTCTCGGTGGTCTGGCTCACGCACCTGACGCGGCCCTGGCTGCAGCTCGCCGGGCGCACTCTTTCCGGGCGCGACCTGGTGCTGCTCGGCGGCGGGCTGTTCCTCCTCGGCAAGAGCGTGCGCGAGATTCACCACACGCTCGAGGGGCAGGCGGCCGCAGCACGGCCGCAGGACGCCTCCGCGAGCATCGCGGCGGTCGTGGCGCAGATCGTCGCCATTGACATCGTGTTCTCGCTCGACTCGGTGTTCACCGCCATCGGGCTGGTGCGCGAGCTGCCGGTGATGGTGGCGGCGATCGTGGCCGCCATCCTCGTCATGATGTGGGTGGCGCGCTCGATCGGCGCATTCATCGCGCGCCATCCGACCATCAAGATGCTGGCGCTGTCGTTCCTGCTGCTGATCGGCGTCGCGCTGGTGGGCGAGGGGCTGCACTTCGAGATCCCGAAAGGGTATCTCTACTTCGCCATGGCGTTCGCCTTCGGCGTCGAGCTGATCAACATGCGATTGCGCCCGCGCTGAGCGGGGGCTCAGGCGATGCGCGGGCTCCCCGCGGCGCCGTTCGCGGCCTTGCGCAGCTTGCTGTGCTGGTAGCCGTAGAAGGCGTAGATCACGACGCCGACCAGCGTCCACACGACCAGGCGCAGCCAGGTGGCAGGCCCCAGCGACACCATCATCAGGCTGCACACCAGCGCGCCGGCGATGCACACGAAGCGCGGCCAGGGCGTGCGGAACGGCCGCGGCAGGTCGGGGCGGGTGCGCCGCAGGATCAGCACGCCGAGGCACACGGTTACGAAGGCAGCGAGTGTACCGATCGAGACCAGCTCGCCGAGGATCTTCACCGGGAAGAGTCCGCCGACCAGGGCGGCGAAGAACCCGGTGATGATGGTGCCGGTGGAGGGGGTCTGAAAGCGCGGATGCACGCGCCCGAAGAAAGGCGGCAGCAGGCCATCACGCGCCATGGCGAAGAAGATGCGCGCCTGCGCGATGGTCATGACCAGCATCACCGAGGTCATGCCGCAGACCGCGCCGATCTTCACCGCGAAACCCACCCAGTAGGGCGCGTTGTGCCGGTCGAGCGCCAGCGCCACGGGGGCGGCCACGTCGAGCTCGCGGTAGCTCACCATGCCGGTGAGCACCGCGGAGACGATCACGTAGAGCACCGTGCAGATCACCAGGCTCGCGAGGATGCCGATCGGCATGTCGCGCTGCGGATTGCGGGTCTCCTGCGCGGCGGTCGAGACCGCGTCGAAACCGATGTAGGCGAAGAAAATGACCCCCGAGGCGGCCAGCACCCCGCTCCAGCCGAAGACACCGGTCTGGCCGGTGTTGGGCGGTATGAAGGGGTGCCAGTTGGCCGTGTCGATGTAGCTCAGCCCGAACACGATGAACAGCACGATCACCGTGACCTTGATGGCGACGATCACGGAGTTGAACCAGGCGGACTGCTTGATGCCGACGTAGCAGATGGTGGCGATCACCGCGACGATCAGGATCGCCGGCACATTGATGATGGCGCCGGTGCGTACGATTTCGAACGCCTCCTTGCCGAGCGGTGTGCCGAAGGGCGCGTTGGAGAGCGCGGCCGGAATCTGTACGTGCAGCTGCTGCAGCAGGCTCACGGCGTAGCCCGACCAGCCGACCGATACGGTCGCCACCGCGAACAGGTACTCGAGCACCAGATTCCAGCCGATGAACCAGGCCACGCCCTCGCCGAGCGTCGCGTACGAGTAGGAGTAGGCGCTGCCGGAGACCGGGATCATGGCGGAGAACTCCGCGTAGCAGAGTCCCGCGAAGGTGCAGCCCAGCCCGGCGACGATGAACGACAGCGGCAGCGCGGGTCCGGCGTGGTTGGCGGCGGCGGTGCCGGTCAGCACGAAGATGCCGGTGCCGATGATGCCGCCGATGCCTAGCAGCGTGAGGTGCGTCGCATTGAGCGCGCGGCGCAGCTGGTTACCGGAGGATTCCTGCTCGTGCAGCTCGGCAATGGATTTGGTAGCAAGAAGCTGGCTCGCCACGGCACCCCCGTTTTTTCGTGTCGAGGACTCTACACAAGCACCCTGTGGAAAGCGAGCCAACGCCGGCGGCGCGGCGCGCGCCGCATCACTCGCGCAATTCCGCCGGCACGTGCGGCGCGAGCAGCTCGATCAGCGCCGCGTAGACCTTGGGCGTGCCCGCGACCACGTTGCCGCCCTGACGGTATTCGGCGCCGCTCAGTGTGCCGATGCGCCCGCCAGCCTCCTGGATGAGCAGCGTCCCGGCAGCGGTGTCCCAGGCACTGAGGCCGATCTCCCAGAAGGCATCGACGCGGCCCGCCGCTACATACGCCAGGTCGAGCGCCGCGGCACCCGGCCGGCGCACGCCCGCCGCCTCGAGCGTCACCGCACGCAGCATCGCCAGGTAGGCATCGAGATGCCGTGTGTTGGCACGGTACGGGAAGCCCGTGGCGATCAGCGCGCCGTCGAGGCCGCGCGCCTTGCTCACGCGCATGCGGTGGTTGTCGAGATGGGCGCCGGCGCCGCGCGAGGCGGTGAACAGCTCCTGGCGCAGCGGATCATAGATGACTGCATGCTCGAGGCGGCCGCGCACCTGGCAGGCGATCGAGACGGCGAATACCGGGAAGCCGTGCAGGAAATTGGTGGTGCCATCGAGGGGGTCGACGATCCACAGGGTCTCGTGCTCGCCGCTGCGGCCGCTCTCCTCGGCGAGAAAGGCATGCTGCGGGTAGTGACGGCGGATGCTGGCGATGATCTCCTGCTCGGCCGCGCGGTCCACTTCGGTGACGAAGTCGTTGCGGCCCTTGGAGGCGACGGTGAGCGAGTCGAGATGGTTCATGCTGCGCACGATGAGCTCGCCGGCGCGGCGCGCGGCACGCACGGCAATGTTGAGGAGCGCCTGCATGGATGGCGCTCATCATAGCAACGCGCGCGCGCCGCTGCCGGCCGCGCTCAGCTGGCGGGGCCGAGCTTGCCGTGCACCACGCGCACGATCTCCCGCACGTTCTCCAGCGACATCAGCTCATCGGTATCGAAGCGGATGTCGAACTCGCGCTCGAGCGCGCACGCCAGCGTCGCGTGCCCGAGCGAATCCCACTGCGGGATGTCCGCCGGCTCGGTCTCGAGGTTGATCGCGCCACGCTCCACGCCGAAGGCGCGCTGGAAGGCACGCTGCACCCGGGGCAACAGACTCATCTGCATCATCCGGCCCTCCATTCCATGGGAGCCTCGCCCGCTCTAGGCCCAGAACAGCCTCGAGCCGTTGTGACGATAGGCGGCATCGTCATCGAGCATCTGGATACGAATGCCGCCCGCGGGCAGCCTGATCCCGTCAGTCGCGCGCGCATACAGCGGCCGCGTGGCGCGCGCATGAAATCCGCACCGCACGAGGGCCCGGGCGAGCAGCGGCTCGCTGCAGATGGCGGCAATCTCGGCCACACCCGCATGCAGCAGCGCCTCACGCACCGCCAGGTGCACCAGCGCTTCCCAGGCCTCGGGTGCATCGGTGTCGAGCCAGCAGTCGGCGAGGCGCGCCTGGCCCGGTGCGAGCGCGAGCACGAAATAGCCTTCGGGGGTTGCGCCATTCTCGACCACGTACAGCTCCATCGGCACCGTCGGGCACTGCAGCCAATACGTCATTACCTGCGCCGACCGTTCGAGCACGGCAGTACCGTTGCGCGGCATCGGCCAGGGGATCCTGGCAGATGCCACCTCTTCAGCGGACAGCCGCCGGGCACGCCGTGTTCCCGCGGCGAACGCCGGCGCACGCCACGCCCAGAACGCGTTGCGGAGCGAGCGCGCCGCCCGCCGCCAGCGCGGCCGCTCCGCACTGCCGAGGTAGAGCAGCGGGCGCAACGGGCGCGCATACAGCGTCACCACGGTATCCGATTGCGTGAATCCCATGAAGGGCAGCAGGCGCAGGGCAGTATCGTCGCCGTCGGAGGTGACGATGGCATCCGCGAGCGTCCCAATATGTCGCATCAGGCTGTTGCCGGCGCCGCGGGTCGCGGCGCTCGCGGCCCAGTCGATCACGTGCAGGAGCTTCAGCCGGCCGTTATCCGAGCTGCAGACCGCGGGCACGACCGCGGCGTGAGCGACGATCTCCCCGTCACGGGTGAGCACGTAGGAGCGCGAGCCTGGCCAGTCCTCGCGCGGCTCCCAGTACTTCCAGAACAGGTCCCGACCCTCGAACATCGGGTGCGAGCGGGGTGCGCCGTGGGCCTGCTGCAGCAGGGCCTTGATGGCCGGTTCATCAGCGACCGTCGTCGAGCGAAATCCTATGCGCGCCATTTGCAGCGGTACGACCCGGGGCGCTTCGAGTATAGCTCGCGCTGCCGCCGGGTCGCGTAGTGGCAGGTGCCGATCAGGCTTAAGATCAGTGGTGGCAAGCAAAGACATGGAACCCTGCAACGTCCGTATCGTGCTGGTGGAGCCCTCGCACCCCGGAAATATCGGGGCGGCGGCGCGCGCGCTGAAGAACATGGAGCTCTCGGAGCTGGTGCTGGTGAACCCGCGGCAGTTTCCGCACCCCGAGGCGAGTGCCCGCGCCTCCGGTGCGGATGATGTCCTCGGTGCCGCACGGGTCGTGCCATCGCTCGGCGCTGCACTCGAGGGCTGTGGTTATGTCGCCGCCACCACGTCGCGCGACCGCGAGCAGTATTTCCGTGTGAGCGATGTGCGTGCGGCCGCCGAGCGGCTCGTCAGCGAGGCGCGGCGGGCACCGGCGGCGGTCGTCTTCGGCGCCGAGCGCAGCGGCCTCAGCAACGAGGATCTGGAGAAGGCGCACACGCTGGTGCGCATTCCAGCGAGCCCGCTCTACGCCTCGCTCAATCTCGCCATGGCGGTCCAGCTGGTCGCCTACGAGCTGTACCGCGCGCGCGGCGCGGCGGCGCCCGCCTCGGTGCCACTCGCGGCGCCCCTGGCGAGCACCGGAGAGCTGGAGCGCCTCTACGCGCATCTCGCCGAGGTGCTCGAAGAGATCGATTTCCGCGACCGGACCCAGAGCGGTACGCATCTGATGGCCCGGCTGCGGCGGCTCCTGCAGCGCGCAGAGCCCGACCAGAACGAGGTCAACATTCTGCGCGGCATCCTCACGGCGGTTCAGAACCGGCGCCGCAGCGCGGGGGGAGGGCGGGGGTGAGCTCCGCGCCGATCTACCTCGACTACGCCGCGACCACCCCGGTCGATCCACAGGTGGCGCAGGCCATGGCCGAATGTCTCACCGCTGCGGGCGATTTCGGCAACCCTTCCTCGGTGCACGCCTACGGTCGTGCCGCGGCGGAGCGCATCGCGCGCGCGCGCGGGCAGGTAGCGGCGCTGGTGGGGGCAAGGCCCGCGGACGTCGTGTTCACCTCCGGTGCCACCGAGTCGAACAATCTCGCGATACTCGGCGCGGCGCGCGCGAACGCCGACCGCGGCCGTCACCTGGTGACCTCGCGTACCGAGCACAAGTCGGTGCTCGATCCCTTCCGGCGCCTCGAGAAGGAGGGTTTCGAGGTGACCTGGCTCACACCGGGGCCGGAGGGGCGCATCGAGCCGCGCGCGTTTGCCGCCGCGCTGCGCGCCGACACGGTGCTGGCAGCGCTCATGTATGCGAACAACGAGACCGGAGTGCTGGGCGATGTCCCGGCCATCGGCGCGCTCTGTCGCGAGCGCGGCGTGGCCTTCCACACCGATTGCGCGCAGGCGGCCGGGAAGATTCCGCTGGCGCTCGGGGAGCTGCCAGTCGATTTCGCAGCCTTTACGGCCCATAAGCTCTACGGGCCGAAGGGGATCGGCGCGCTGTACGTGCGGGATGGTGCCCGCGGGCTGCTGCAGGCGCTCAGCTACGGCGGGGGGCAGGAGCGGAGCCTCCGCCCCGGCACGCTGCCCACGCACCAGATCGTGGGATTTGGCGCCGCGTGTGCGCTCGCCGCCCGGGAGTTGCCGGGAGAAGGCCCGCGCATCAGGGCGTTGCGCGAGCGTCTGTGGCAGGCGCTCGAGGCGCTCGGAGATACCTACCTGAACGGAGCGGGGACGGAGCGTTTGCCGGGCATTCTCAACGTGTCGTTCGCGGGGGTGCACGGGGAAAGCCTGATCGGGGCACTCCCGGGGCTCGCGGTGTCCAGCGGCTCCGCCTGCAACTCGCAGTCCGCCGAGCCTTCGTACGTCCTGCGGGCCCTCGGCCGGAGCACGCAGCTCGCCCAGAGCTCGCTGCGGTTCAGCCTCGGGCGTTGCACTACCGCAAGCGAAGTGGATGCCGCCGCGGCGGCTGTGAGCGTGGCAGTCCAGCGGCTGCGTGCCCTCTCGCCCGGAAGCCCGTCCGCGCGCGGTCACCGCAATGGCTGGGCGGCAGGCGCCGGGCCCGGAACCCTCGTCGCGGGCGAGGCGGGCGGGCAGGGCGAAGAGACCTGGGTGCGCTTCGAGCTGCTCGTCAGCGGTGACACTGTGAAGGAAGCCCGTTTTCAGGCGTTTGCCTGCCCCCATACTATGGAGGTGGCGGCGTGGCTGTGTGGTGCCCTGCGCGGCCGGTCGCGGCGGGCGCTCGTTCCGGGGACGCCCGACGCGTGGGCGAAGGAGCACGCGGTGCCGGCCGAGAAGCTGGGCCGCCTGCTGAGGCTCGAGGATGCCCTGAGCGCCTGCCTCGCGCACTGGACCTGAAGCGTTAAGATACGAGGAGCGATGAGCATTTCACTCACTGAATCGGCGGCCAATCGCGTCAAGACCTTCCTGGGTGCCCGCGCACCAGCCACCGGGTTACGGCTCGGGGTGCGCAAGACCGGCTGCTCCGGCTTTGCCTACGTCATCAACTACGCCGACGGCCCGCAGCCGGGCGATGCCGTCTTCGAGGACCGCGGCGTGCGGGTCTTCGTCGATGCCGATAGCCTCGCGCTGATCGATGGCACCGTCGTCGACTTCGTGAAGCAGGGCCTGAATGAGGCCTTCCGCTTCAGGAATCCGAACGTCAAGGGCGAATGCGGTTGCGGGGAGAGCTTCTCCGTCTGAGGGTTGCGGCAATCCCCGGGCGCCCGCCGCGCGCCCTCCCGGCCGCTGAGAAAAAACCCCTTAACAAACGGGTACTTCCAACGGGCGGTAAATTGCCGCCGGCGCGGCCGCCAAGGTACACTGCGCCGCTTTATCCGGCGGGCGGCACATCCGCCCCCGGTAATCTCCCACTCGTCCATCCTCGAAAAGGTCAAAGCGAATGGCGCTCGAGCGCACCCTATCCATCGTCAAGCCCGACGGCGTAAAAGCCAACCTCATCGGCGAGGTGTACCGGCGTTTCGAGCAGGCCGGCCTCTCGATCATCGCCGCGCGCATGCTGCAGCTCTCGCAGCGCGAGGCCGAAGGGTTTTATGCCGTGCATCGCGAGCGTCCGTTCTACAG
>JAFAKO010000069.1 GCA_019235245.1 Gammaproteobacteria bacterium | reverse complement strand
CAAGACCCAGCTCTCCACGAAGGTCGCACGCCACTCGTTGCCAGCCAGCAGCTCACGCCCCGCGGGGGTATCTGCTGTCCAGACGCTATGCATCGTCACGGTGACCCATGCAACATCACCCTGTACCTCGGCCACCGCGTCTTGGGGATGGTAGTCGATGTGGACGCCCGCGTCCTTGAGAGGCTTGAAAACTCCGATGTAATTGCGTTTCCGTCGCGGCTCAGGGTAGGACTCCTCGATTCCACGAGAGTCCGCCGTGTGCAGAGCATCCACCTTGTCGAAGTCGTACGACTGAACTGCTTGTTCGTGCGCCAGCACGACGGCTATGGCCGCCTTTTTTTCCTCCTCCTTAGACACCTCGCGCGTAGCCGCGCTCGATTGTGCTGCAGACTCGGCGGCGCTCACGATCCACACAGAAAGCACCAGAAATGCAGCGGATAATAGATTCATTTGAATACTCCAGACGATGAATGCTGGTCCGCCCGCCGGCAAATTCTTGCCCAAGCAACTTGTCGCGCGGTGCCGCTTTGCCAAGCAGTGATCAGACGTCCGCTTATGGGAAGCTTACGTGAACACCGCGAGCGTCACCGCTTACGGGCCCCGTGAGGCGCAAACGATAGCGAGCACCATGTGTCCAGTTAACAATCCTAAGCCGGCGTCCGCGCCTCGCAACTTTTTGACCCCGCCGCGAGCCTTTGCGACGATGCCACATGCACTTCCGCATCCTCGGCGATGTCGCCAATGTGGAGACCATAGCCACGGGATCGGGCATTCGTGAAATTGCGCGCTTGCCGGAAGCGCTACGGCCGCGGACGCTGGCGGAAGCGCAAGGGCACGGCAGAAATCGAGCTCCCTGGCGGCGAGATCGTCTTGGCAGAGTTACACTGGTATGAGGCGATCGGCATCGGACGTCGCGAGTTCAAGATTAAGCGCCTCCTTTGAAGGGTTACGCGTCATGGCTAGAGCAGCGAAACGCCTTGTGATTTGTGTGGACAATTCGGGATACGAGGTGTCTCTGGAGCGTCGCAAAATCTACGTGTCCCTGCCGGACGCGAAGGCCGAAAGCCTCGGTCAGCTTCGAGTCATTGACGAGTCAGGGGAAGACTACCTCTATCCCAAGGATGCGTTCGTCGAAGTTGCCTTGCCGCAGCCGATTCGCCGGGCTGTCCTCGCCGCCGCCTAACAATAGTTGGAGGGGCCCGTGAACGACCTGTATGACCGCGCCGCGGGCGCAGGAAAAAGCACGGTGTTGTGATTTCGGTTCCCGGTGACGCACCACTGAGGCGCTGAGGAGCCGCGAGTGGCTCCGACGTCGGGCACCAAATTCAAGCTCATAAGCGGTTGTTTTTTATAGACTCATGCTTACTCCCTCATGGGATCAGTAATCTTGGGACAAGCTGCGGCAGCCCCGGGGTGTACGTTTATAACGGGCCGTCATTCCACTCGGCGTCGGTGTGATGCCGGACCGCGGAGTCGAACCGTGCCAGCGCGCTGTGAACTCATAACCACTCGAATGTCTGGAGCAGCGTGGGCTACACGCGAGAAGCCCAGCGTAGAAAAGAAAAGGGCCGCCTCAATGGGCGGCCTTTTTGGTTTCTGCTCGCGCCGATGCTGGCTCATGACCGAGGCATTAAAACGTTGTTAGGCGTCTGATGTGGCGCACGTTTCTCATCGCGGTTGGATTGGGCGCTGTAGCCGTCTGGACTCCAGGTGTCACTCAGGCTCCGGCAGGAGTGACCAGTCCCATCGAATTGCCACCAGTACAGGCAGCCCATTGCAAGAAAATCGAGGCGAGTAGCGGGCCGGAACAGCAGAACTGCATTCGGGCTGCGCAGATTCTCGCGCTCATGTCTGCAGAAACCAGGGATGCAATATGGGCCGATGCCATGGAGTCCTTTCTCCAACATTGGATTGAATCCCTAGAGCCAGACGGGTTTACTTTCCGAAATGTCGAATGCCGAAAGTCCTGGTGCATTGTCGAGGCGGGATCAACGATAGGCGCGGGAGACAGGCAGGGGCACGATATCGTTCTAGATCTCCGCGAGGCTCAGAAAAAAAAGATCTTTGAGCTGCAAGCCTTGTTTGCCCCCGACCTTGATAATCCCAGTGCCTGGGACGCCCTGGTTATCTTCAAGCGGTATTGCGGATCGGGGAGCGAACTTTTTGACGGTAACAATCATTTGGCACCGAACTTTTATACGCTCGGCCAAACATGCTGAAGCCTGCGTGTCCGCGCAGTGTGCGCGGGACAAGGATGGTATTGTGATTGCGGTGCCCGGTGACGGCACCGCTTATACTCTCCCGGCCCCCTCACGGAGCCACTTGCAGCTCCGACACCGGGCACCACACTCGCCACAGCGGAGCTCCCGATCGTTGCAAAGGCCAAATGAAATTCTGTAACCAGTGCGGCGCCACGGTGCGGCTCGCCGTTCCGGCGGGCGATCATCTGCCGCGTCACGTCTGCGACGCCTGCGGCACGGTCCACTACCAGAACCCGCGCCTGGTGGTCGGCTGCGTCGCCGAGCACGACGGCCGCATCCTGCTGTGTCGCCGTGCGATCGAGCCGCGGCGCGGCTACTGGACCGTGCCGGCGGGCTTCATGGAGAACGGCGAGACGCTGCAGGAGGCGGCGGCGCGCGAATCGCGCGAGGAGGCGCTCGCGGAGGTGGTCATCGGCTCGCTGCTCTCGGTGGTGCACGTGCTGCACGCCGAGCAGGTGCACGTGTTCTTTCGCGCCGTGCTGCCCGCCGCGGAATACGCCGCGGGAGCCGAGAGCCTGGAAGTGGCGCTGGTCGCCCCCGCCGACATTCCGTGGGCGGACATCGCTTTCCCCAGCACCGATTTCACGCTGCGGCGCTACCTCGAGGACCGGGCCGCCGGCGGCGAGCCGCATCATTTTACGAGCATCGACCGGCGCCTGCGCCGCCCCTGATTCACCCGCGACGCGGCGGCATGGCACAATATTGTGCTGCGTCCGGCCCGATGTCCCGGCTGCGCAGCGCATTCTGCCCAAGGAATCCAATGACTTTCGTCGTCACTGAAAACTGCATCAAGTGCAAATACATGGATTGCGTGGAGGTCTGTCCGGTCGACTGCTTTCACGAGGGTCCTAACTTTCTCGCCATCGATCCGGACGAGTGCATCGACTGCACGCTGTGCGAGCCGGAGTGCCCGGTCGAGGCGATCTTCTCGGAAGAGGAGCTGCCGGCCGGTCAGGAGCAGTTCAAGCAGCTGAATGCCGAGCTGGCCCGGCAATGGCCGGTGATCACCGAGAAAAAGGCTGCGCCGGCCGACGCCAAGGAATGGGAAGGCAAGCCCGACAAGCTCAAACTGCTCGAGCGCTGAAGCGCCGCCGCGCTACTTGCCATCCTTCAGGTGCTGCGCCAGCACATCCGGCGGCACATACCCCGGCAGCATCTCGCCGTTCGCCATGATGATCGCGGGCGTGCCCTCGAGGGACAGGTCCTGGCCGAGAGCATAGCTGTGTGCCACCGGGTTGTTGGCGCACGGCTTGTTGGTCAGCTCCTCGCCGAGCTTGGCGCGCGTCAGGGCGGCGTTGCGATCGGTCGCGCACCACACCTGCTCGGCCTTGGTCCAGGACGAGGTGTTGGGTCCGGTGCGCGGATAGAGCAGATAGCGCACGCGGATACCGAGGCGGTTGTAGTTGGCGATCTGGCTGTGAAGCTTGCGACAGTACGGACAGTCGACATCGGTGAAGACGGTCACCGTGTACTTCGGATCCGCGGGACCGAACACCAGCATCTCGCTTTCCGGGAAGGCCGCGAGCGCCTTGACGCGCAGCTCGCGGCGGTGCTGCTCGGTGAGGTTGGTATCGCTGCCGAGCTCGACCAGGTCGCCAGTGAAGGCGAACTTGCCATCGGCGGTCACGTACACGATATCGGCGCCGCGCGTGAGCTCGTAGATCCCCGGGACCGCGGTAGTGCGCAACTCTTCGGGATGAGCGCCGGGGATGTGGGCCGCGACGTCGACGCGCGGATCCGCGCCGGCAGGGGCCTGCTGCGCCGCTACCATGCCGGCGGCGCTGCAGAGGGTGAGCAATACGAGCAGCCTGCTGGCGAACATGAGTGACTTCCACCGCTCAAGGAGGGATTTTTGACCGCCAGCGCCGCGCGAGCTGCGGCTGGGCGCGGCTGCGATCGTTGTCGGAGTCTAGCACGCGCTTCCCACCGCCGTCGGTGGGGCACTTCCCGACCGCCTCAGCCGCGCGGGTGATGCGTGGCGTGCAGCTCCTTGAGCCGCTCGCGAGCCACGTGGGTGTAGATCTGCGTGGTCGAAAGGTCGCTGTGCCCGAGCAGCATCTGCACCACGCGCAGATCCGCGCCGTGGTTCAGCAGGTGCGTAGCGAAAGCGTGGCGCAGCGTGTGGGGCGAGAGCTCCTTGGCGATGCCGGCCTTGCGCGCGTAGCGCTTGATGATGTGCCAGAAAGCCTGGCGCGTCATGCGATCGCCGCGGCGTGTCGGAAAGAGGTAATCGGTCTGGCGCTCGAGCAGGATCTCCCCGCGGGCGCCGCGGCCGAATTCCTTGAGAGCGCGCATCGCCTCCTCGCCGAGCGGAATGAGCCGCTCGCGGTCGCCCTTGCCGAGGATGCGGATGACGCCCTGGTTGAGATTGATCTGGCCCTGGCGCAGGTTGACGAGCTCCGAGACCCGCAGCCCGGTGGCGTACAGCACCTCGAGCATGGTGCGATCGCGGTTGCCGAGCGGGTCGCTCACGAGCGGTGCCGACAGCAGCGCCTCGACCTCCTCCTCGGTGAGCGAGCGCGGCAGCGAGCGACCGATCTTCGGCATGGCGATCTGCGCGGTGGGATCCTCGCGGATGGCGCCCTCGCGCATGAAGTAGCGGAAGAAGCGGCGGAAGCTGGAGAGCTGCCGTGCGGTCGAGCGCGGGCGCGCGCCGGCGCGTACGCGCCAGGCGATGAAATCCTGCAGGTCCGCGCGGCTGGTGCGCATGATGGGCACGTCGCGCTCGGCGAGCCAGCGAGCGAGTGCCGTCAGGTCGGCGCGGTACGCCGCCAGGGTATTGGGCGACAACCCCCGCTCCATCCACACCGCATCGAGAAAGCGCGATACGGCAGGATCGGCGGAATCGGTGTTGGCGGTCACGGCGATGGCAGTATTCGACAAACCTGATCTCGCTGGAGAGCAGAGCTCGGCGCGGTGTGCTGAGGCAGCCGCCTGTGAGCCCGGCCTTCCGGATAATGTGGTACCTGAGTATGGTGAGCGCGGCCCTGAGATCGACGTGACCACCTTCACATCTGCACCCCGGCATTAACATAAAGAGAACCTGTTCACACTTCATGGCGTCCGCGACCTCCAGGCGCAGCCGGTTGCCCCCGTGAAAGCGCGCACCATCCTCCGCGCGCTGCTGCTGGCACCGGTGCGCCTCGGTTACGCCCTGTGGGCGTTGCTGGCGTTCATCGCGGTCGGGCTGGGCGCGCTGCTGCTGCTGGTGGCGCTGCCGGGAGTAGAGCGCCGGCGTGCCGCGGCGCGCGGCGCGGCGCGTGCGTTCCTGCGCCTCGCCGGCCTGCCGCTCGCGGTCAGATTCCCCGAGCGGCTGCCCGCCGGACAATGCGTGGTGGCGTGCAACCACGCCAGCTACCTCGATGGCATCGTGCTGACCGCGGCACTGCCGCCGCATTTCGCCTTCGTCATCAAGCGCGAGATGGCGGGCGTGCCCCTGGCCGGGGCGCTGTTGCGGCGCCTCGGCTCGGAATTCGTCGAGCGCTTCGACAAGCAGCGCCGTTCGCGCGATGCGCGGCGCATGCTGCGCCACGCCGCGCGCGGCTACTCGCTGGTATTTTTCCCCGAGGGCACCTTCACGCGCACGCCGGGACTGCTCAAATTCCACACCGGCGCCTTCGCCACCGCCACGCGCGCCGGCTGCCCGCTGGTACCGGCGGTGCTGCGCGGCACGCGCCGCGCGCTACCGCCGAGCGGCGCCCTGCCGCGCCCCGGCCCGCTGGAGCTGGAGCTGCTGCTGCCGATGCTGCCGGCACCGGGGGCGACCGACCACGCCGTCACCGAGCTGCGCGAACGCGCGCGCGCCGCCATCCTCGCCGCGCTCGGCGAGCCGGACCTCACATGTTGCGACGATACTGACCGCCCACCTGATACAGCGCCCGCGAGATCTGTCCCAGCGAGCAGACCTTGACGCACTCCATGAGCTCGGCGAACACGTTGCCGCCGCTCGCCGCCACCTGCTGCAGCCGCGCGAGCCTTGCGGGGGCGCGCGACGCGTTGCGCGCCTGGAAGGCGCGGACCGCCGCGACCTGAGCCTGCTTCTCCTCCTCGCTCGAGCGGATGAGCTCGGTGCTCGTGTGCTCAGCGAGCGCATCGCTCGCGGAGAGGAAGGTGTTGACCCCCACCAGCGGCAGTGAGCCATCGTGCTTGCGGGTCTCGTAATGGAGCGACTCCTCCTGGATCTTGCCGCGCTGGTACATGGTCTCCATCGCGCCGAGCACGCCGCCGCGCTCGGACAGCGACTCGAACTCGCGGTACACCGCCTCCTCCACCAGGTCGGTGAGGTACTCGATCGCGAACGACCCCTGCCAGGGATTCTGGATCTTGTTGAGACCGAGCTCGCGATTGATGATCAGCTGGATGGCCACGGCGCGGCGCACGCTCTCCTCGGTGGGCGTGGTGAGCGCCTCGTCGTAAGCGTTGGTGTGCAGGCTGTTGCAGTTGTCGAACAGCGCGTACAGCGCCTGCAGCGTGGTGCGGATGTCGTTGAAGGCGATCTCGCGCGCGTGCAGGCTGCGGCCGGAGGTCTGCACGTGGTACTTGAGCATCTGACTGCGCGCTGCGGCCTGGTAGCGCTCGCGCATGGCGCGCGCCCAGATACGGCGCGCGACGCGGCCGATGACCACGTACT
>JAFAKO010000256.1 GCA_019235245.1 Gammaproteobacteria bacterium | reverse complement strand
GAGGCGATCGCGGGCGATACCTCGCGGCGGCTGTACACCGTAGCGCTCGGGCGGCTCGCGCTGCTGCGACCGGCGATCGACAGCTTCTTCGACAAGGTGATGGTGATGGACGAGAACCCGCAGCTGCGCGCCAATCGCCTCAGCCTGCTCGCGCAGCTGCAGGGCCTGTTCTCGGGGATCGCGGACCTGTCGCGATTGCCCGGTTGAGCAGCCTCGCGCCGGACGCCGGCGCAGCGCGCTGGCGCGTGCCCGCGGTGCAGTTTGTCCTTTCGGTCTTTTTCACCGGCTTCTGGTTCGCCTGGACGTTCTTCTACGCGATCCCCTTCGTGATCGCCTGCGCCCTCCTGCCCTTCCGGCGCCGTTTCCCGCTTGCGCGCGCCTACGCGACGGTCGTGCTGTGGGTGCTGAGGTGGAGCTGCGGACTCTCCTACCGTATCGAGGGCGCGCCACTCCCCGACGGCAGTCACATCGCGCTCTGGAAGCACTCCTCCTCGTGGGAAACCATGGCGATGATGGTGGTGTTCCCGCGCCAGGTGTGGGTGCTGAAGCGCGAGCTCCTGTGGATACCGGTGGTCGGAGTCGGCGTCATGCAGATGCACTCGATCGCCATCGACCGCAGGGCCGGGCACTCGGCGGTCGGCCAGGTCATCGAACAGGGTAAGAAGCGCCTCCAGGAAGGCAACTGGGTGATGATCTACCCGGAGGGCACGCGGATGGCGATCGGGCAGACGCGCCGCTACGGAGTGAGCGGGGCGCTGCTGGCGATCGAGAGCGGCCGGCTGCTCGTGCCGGTGGCGCACAACGCCGGCTACTACTGGCCGCGGCGCGGGCTCCTCAAGAAGCCGGGCGTGGTACGCGTGGTCATCGGGCCCCCGGTCGTCGCCGCGGGCCGCGAGGTGCGCGAGGTGAACGAGGAGATCCAGGCCTGGGTGGAGGCGACCGTGAAGCGCCTGGCGCCCGACGGTGCCTGAGACCCCGCCACGCCAGGTGCGGGACCCGCGGGCGAGGTTTCAACGAACCGTTATGTAACGTTCACATATCGCTCCTAGCTTAGGACAGCTTTTCGACCCCCGTGCGCTGAGGAGTTCTGCGTGCAAGCACGAGCGTCTGCCGTGATCGGACTCATGGGTTTGTTGGGCGCGATGGCCTCTTACGCCAATACGCTGACCTACACCGGCGGAAACTGCCCGGCCGGTTGCTCGATCACGGGCTCGGGAACGGGGCCGAACGTGGAGAACTTTGGGTCCTTGACGCCCCCTACAACGGTGACCTTCTCGGATCAGAACCTGACCGCCGGGCAGACGGTGATCGACCAGTGGGAATTCTCTGTGCCCCAAAGTGTGTTCTCCGGCACAGTCACCGGCGAACAGATAAATCTGAATAACTTTACGATCAGCGGAACGGTGGATACGTTTGACCTGTACAGCGGTACGCCGGGCTCTGGGACACTGATTGCCGGCGACACCGTGTCCGGCTCCTTCAATCACATGATCCTGGCGACCCTGCTTGCGGGCGGTAATTACTACCTGCAGGTTCAGGCCACTGACGGATCCTCGTCGTCGGGGTTTTATGCTGGCGGGATGGTCCTGGCACCGGTGCCGCTGCCGGCGTCCGCGTGGCTGCTGATGAGCGCACTGGGCGGGCTGGCGCTTCTTGGGACATCGCGCCGGCGGGTTGTGGCGCTCGCACCGGCCTGACACCAGGTCCTCTGTTCCACAACACGCCCAAACCTGGGCAATCAACGCGTGATTGCTGCGTATCTGATCCAATCAGGATCAGATATCTAGGTTCGTCACCGACAGCGCGTTCTTTTCGATGAACTCGCGGCGCGGCTCGACCTGGTCGCCCATGAGCGTGGTGAAGATGTCGTCGGCGGCCACCGCGTCCTCGATCTTCACCTGCAGCAGCCTTCGGGTCTCGGGGTTGATGGTGGTCTCCCAGAGCTGCTCGGGATTCATCTCACCGAGTCCCTTGTAGCGCTGGATCGTCTGACCCTTCTTCGCCTGATCGAGCAGCCACTTCATCGCCTCCTTGAAGGAGCCGATCTCCTGGCGCTCGTTGCCGCGCGTGGCGTAGGCGCCCTCGCCGATGAGGCCGGCGAGCGTGCGCGCGAGGTCCGCGATCCGCTGGTACTCGGCGGACTCGAAGAACTCGCGCGGCAGGTACTTGTGGCTCGGCGTGCCGTGCTCGGTCTTGTTGATGATGATGCGTGCCGCCTGGCTCTCGATCGCCGTCCGCATCTCGACGCGGTAGGTGCGCGTGCCGTCGGCGAGCGCGTTGAGGCGCTGATTCAGATCGTGCGCCCAGCCGCGCAGCCACTCCGGCCGGTCGAAGTCGCTCGGCGCAACTTCCGGCATGTAGACGAGCTGCTCGAGCAGCCGATCGTCATAACGGCGCGACCAGCGGCGAATGATCGCCTGCACCTCCATGTATTTCCGGGCGAGCGCCTCGAGCGCGGAGCCCGAGAGCGCCGGTGCGCCGGCGTTCACGTGCAGCTGCGCCTCCTCGAGCGCCGCAGTCAGGAGGAGCTGGTTGAGCTCGTTGTCATCCTTGACGTAGGTCTCCTGCTTGCCGCGCTTGATCTTGAAGAGCGGCGGCTGCGCGATGTAGATGTGGCCGCGCTCGATGAGCTCGGGAATCTGCCGGTAAAAGAAGGTCAGCAGCAGCGTGCGGATGTGACTGCCGTCGACGTCCGCGTCGCACATGATGATGACGCGGTGGTAGCGCAGCTTGTTGATGTCGAATTCTTCCTTGCCGATGCCGGTGCCGAGCGCGGTGATGAGCGTGCCCACCTCGGCCGATGACAGCATCTTGTCGAAGCGCGCCTTCTCGACATTGAGGATCTTGCCCTTGAGCGGCAGGATCGCCTGGGTGCGGCGGTCACGGCCCTGCTTGGCGGAGCCGCCGGCCGAGTCGCCCTCGACGATGAAGATCTCCGAGAGCGAGGGATCCTTCTCCTGGCAGTCGGCGAGCTTGCCGGGAAGCCCGGCCACATCGAGCGCGCCCTTGCGTCGGGTCATCTCGCGCGCCTTGCGTGCGGCTTCGCGCGCACGTGCCGCCTCGACCATCTTGGCGACGATGAGCCGCGCCTCCTGCGGATGCTCCAGCAGGAATTCCTGCAGCTTGGTGCCGACGGCATTCTCGACGATGCCCTTCACCTCGGATGACACCAGTTTGTCCTTGGTCTGCGAGGAGAACTTGGGATCCGGCAGCTTCACCGAAAGGATCGCCGTGAGTCCCTCGCGGGCATCGTCGCCGGTCATGGGGATGCGGTCCTTGTTGGAGAGCTCCTTCTCGACATAATCATTGAGCGTGCGCGTGAGCGCGCTGCGAAAGCCGGCGAGGTGCG
>JAFAKO010000292.1 GCA_019235245.1 Gammaproteobacteria bacterium | reverse complement strand
TTTCACTCGGAGGCGGCGCTCGCCTACGGCACCAGGCTCGTCGGCGGCGTCACGCCCGGCCGCGGCGGCCAGCAGCATCTGGGACTGCCGGTTTTCGACACGGTCAAGGATGCGGTTCGCGGGACCGGCGCGACCGCCAGCATGATCTACGTGCCGGCGGCCGGCGCGGCCGATTCCATTCTCGAGGCCGTCGATGCGGGTATCGAGCTGGTCGTGTGCATCACCGAAGGCGTGCCGGTCAACGACATGGTGCGCGTCAAGGCGGTGCTGACGGGCTCTGCCACCAGGCTCGTCGGACCCAACTGTCCCGGAGTCATCACCCCGGGCGAGTGCAAGATCGGCATCATGCCGGGCTTCATTCACAAGAAGGGGAGAGTGGGCATCGTTTCGCGCTCGGGAACGCTTACCTACGAAGCGGTCTTCCAGACCACCAACATCGGTCTCGGCCAGAGCACCTGCGTCGGCATCGGCGGCGACCCCGTGCGCGGCATGAATTTCATCGACGTGCTGGAGCTCTTCGAGCGCGACCCGGGCACCGAGGGGATCATCCTGGTCGGTGAGATCGGCGGCAGCGATGAGGAGGCGGCCGCGCATTACATCCGCCGCTTCGTCAGCAAGCCGGTGGTCGCCTACGTTGCCGGAATCACGGCTCCTGCGGGCAAGCGCATGGGACATGCCGGCGCAATCGTGGCCGGCGGACAGGGCACCGCTGCCGACAAGTACGCCGCCTTCGAGGCCGCCGGAGTGCGCACCGTGAAATCTCCCGCGGAGCTCGGGGCAGCCATGGACGACATGCTGCGCCGTCGTGCAGGCGGACGCACGAGTCGTCCCCGCGCGCCGGCCAAGTCCACCGCCAAGCGGCCGGCGCGGCCCGTGCGGCCGTCGCGGTCGGCGGGTGCGCGCAGCCGCGCCCGCCGCCCGGCGAAGCGCGCACCGCCCGGCCGGCGACGCTGACTGGTGGGGCTCACGCGTCGAGGCAACGACCGCAATAATGGGTGAGACGCTGAAGATCGCG
The DNA here is from genome assembly GCA_019235245.1 of Gammaproteobacteria bacterium. Lineage (GTDB taxonomy): Bacteria > Pseudomonadota > Gammaproteobacteria > Steroidobacterales > Steroidobacteraceae > 13-2-20CM-66-19. The sequence continues at coordinate 4,947 of JAFAKO010000292.1, read as the reverse complement.
TTGGCGCAGCTCGATCTGCTCGTCGGGGACGTGCGCGGCAATGCGGCCAAAGTCATCGAGAGCGCCCGGGGTGCCCGCAGCGACCTCGGTGCCGACCTGGTGCTGTTCCCCGAGCTCGCCCTTTCCGGGTATCCACCCGAGGACCTGCTGTTCCACCGCGGTCTGCGCCGGCAGATCGAGGCGGGTCTCAAGCAGCTGTGCGCGGAGCTCACGGACGTGCGCGTCCTCGTGGGGTTCCCCGAATATGCCGGTGGAGTGATCTACAACTCCGCGGCGCTGATCACCGAGGGGAAGATTGCTGCGATCCACCGCAAGGCGGAGCTTCCCAACTACAAGGTGTTCGACGAGAAGCGCTATTTTCAGCCCGGCACGCGAGCGACGCTCGCCGACTGCCGCGGCTTCAGCACCGGGCTGCTGGTGTGCGAGGACCTGTGGGAGCCGCACTCCGCGCAGCTCGCGCGCGCGGGTGGCGCGCAGCTCCTGGTGGTCATCAACGCCTCGCCCTACGAGATACACAAGCAACGCGAGCGCGAGGAGACCGCCCGCGCCCGCATCCGCGAGGTGGGCGTGCCGCTCGCCTACGTGAACCTGGTGGGCGGCCAGGACGAGCTGGTATTCGATGGCAACTCCTTTGTCATGGACGCGCAGGGACAGGTGGTGATGCGCGCGCCGGCCTTCGCCGAAGGCATCTGGGTCGCCGAGTTCAGCCGTGACCCCGGCGGCCGTGTCGTGCCGCTGGCGGGTACCGTGGCCCCCGAGCTCTCCGATGAGGCGAGTGTCTACAGCGCGCTCGTGCTCGGAGTGCGTGACTACGTCACCAAGCACGGCTTTCCCGGTGTGATCATCGGACTCTCGGGCGGAGTCGATTCGGCCCTCACGCTCGCGATCGCGGTGGATGCCCTCGGCAAGGAGCGTGTGCACGCCGTGATGATGCCGTCCCGCTACACCTCTTCGATGAGCGTCGAGGACGCACGGGAGCAGTCACGGCTGCTCGGAATCCGCTACAGCGTGCTGTCGATAGAAGGGATGTTCGAGGCCACGCTCGCGACGCTCAAGGAGGAGTTCGCCGGTCTTGCGGCGGATGCGACCGAGGAGAACGTCCAGTCGCGCTGCCGCATGCTGCTGCTCATGGGATTGTCGAACAAAACCGGCCGGATGCTGCTCACGACCGGCAACAAGAGCGAGATGGCCGTCGGGTACGCCACGCTCTACGGCGACATGGCCGGCGGATTCGCCCCCATCAAGGATTGCAGCAAGACTCTGGTGTATCGGCTCGCCAATTACCGCAACTCGCTCGGCCGCGTCATCCCGCAGCGGGTGATCGAGCGTGAGCCCACCGCGGAGCTGCGCGCCGGGCAGAAGGACAGCGACTCACTGCCACCGTACGAGATACTCGACCCGATCCTCGAGGGCTTCATCGAGGAGGACCTGTCGGTGGATGAGATCGAGGCGCGCGGCTTCGACCGCGCCACGGTCGGGAAGGTGCTGGACCTGGTGAAGCGCAACGAATACAAACGACGTCAGGCGCCTCCCGGTGTGCGCGTGAGCCGGCGCGCCTTCGGGCGCGACTGGCGCTACCCCATCACGAGCGGCTACCGCCGCTGAGGCGCCGGCGGCCGCAGGGCTACCAGAACCTCCACCAGGATTTCCTGGCGTCCGCCTGCAGCGTGCGGCCGCCGCCCGCATAGTTGGCGGCGTACACCTCGCGGGACTGCGTGGCGAGTGCCTCGAGCTGCATGTGGTCGTAGCACTGGATCAGCAGATCGAGCGCCTCCTGGACCGCCGGGGCCCCGTCGTACTGCTCGATGGCGCCGCGGGCGCGCTGCGCCGCTGCGATGTAGGCACCACGCTTGTAATAGTAGTGCGCGACGTGCACCTCGTAGGCCGCGAGCCGATCGCGCAGGTACACCATGCGCTGCAGCGAATCGTGTGCGTATTCGCTCTTCGGGTACTGCTCGACCACCGTCTTGAAGGCTGCGAAGGACTTGCGTGCGGTGCTCGGCGGTCGCTGGCTGAGATCGGCGTGAAACACATGCTCGATGGCGTTGGGGGTGTGCTCGAACTCGACGAGTCCCTTGACGTACCAGGCGTAGTCGACGCGCGGATGTGTCGGGTTCTCGCGGATGAACGTATCGGCCGCGTCGGTCGCGGACTCCTTCTCGCCGGCGCGGTAGTATGCGTAGATGAGATCGAGTCGCGCCTGTCGCGCCTCGTCGGTGAAGGGGAAGCGTGCCGTCAGCTGCTCATAGCTCTTGATGGCGCCGTTGAAGTCGTACGACTCGAGGCTCTTGTGGGCCTTCTTGTAGAGCGCCTCCGGCGTCATCTTCCTGTCCGCCTCGCGGTGCGTGCGGCACCCGGACAAGGCGAGCAGAACGATACACAACGCGAGCAGGCTGCCGCGTACCGGACCGGAGAGCAACATCGGGAAAGGGCCTTTCTGTGGCTGCACGCCGTAAGAGTGCGCGGAGTATAGCGAATCCCCCGGCAGTTCCGACTGCGGAACCCCGGGGCGAGTTCCGCGAGCATGCGCTCACACTGCCGCCGAGCGCCGCCGGCCTGCGGTTCGATCAGGCCCTGGCGCGCGCCCTGCCACAATATTCCCGGGCCCGGCTCAAGGCCTGGATCGAGTCGGGCGCGGTGGAGGTCGACGGGCGCCCGCTGCGGGGCAAGGACCGGCTCCTCGGCGGGGAGCAGGTGCACATCCGGGCGCAACTGCCGGCGCAGGGGGAGCTGCGCGCGGAGGCGATGCCGCTCGCCATCGTGTTCGAGGACCCCGCGCTGCTCGTCATCGACAAGCCGCCGGGCCTCGTCGTTCATCCCGGAGCCGGCAACCCGCAGCACACCCTGCAGAACGCCCTGCTCGCATTCGATTCGCGGCTGGCGCTCCTGCCGCGCGCCGGACTCGTGCATCGACTGGATAAGGATACGAGCGGACTGCTGGTCATTGCGCGCACGCTCGAGGCACACACCGCGCTCACCGCGGCGCTCGCCGCGCGGGAGATCAGCCGCGAGTACCTGGCGCTGTGCACCGGAGTCATGACGGGCGGTGGCACCGTCGCCGAGCCGATCGGCCGCCACCGCACGATGCGCACGCGCATGGCGGTGCGCGCCGATGGGCGTGAGGCCATCACTCACTACCGCATCGAGCGGCGCTTTCGCGCCCACACGCTGGCGCGCGTGATGCTGGAGACCGGGCGTACGCACCAGATCCGGGTCCATCTCGCGCACCTCGGCTTCCCGGTCGTGGGCGATCCGGTCTATGGCGGACGCCGGCGTATCCCGGCGGGCGCCTCGGAGCAGCTCGTCGCGGCCCTGCGCGGCTTCCCGCGCCAGGCGCTGCACGCGGCGCGCCTCGGGCTCACCCACCCCGCCAGCGGACGGCAGATGCATTTCGAGGCGCCACTGCCGGCTGACATGCGCGCACTCATCGGGACGCTCCAGAGGGACCGCGCATGAGCGGCCGCTCGCAGCGGGCCGGTCTCGCAACGCTCACCCCTGATTGGCCGGTGCCGGAGACGGTGCGCGCTGCATTCACGCTGCGCACGGGCGGGGTGAGTGCGCCGCCCTGCGACAGTCTCAATGTCGGCGTGCACGTAGGTGACGACCCGCAATCGGTCGCCGAGAACCGGCGCAGGATTGCAGCGGCGCTCGGTCTGCCGGCGGAGCCGGTATGGATGGAGCAGGTGCATGGCGTCGAGGTGCTGGACCTGGACGCCCGGGGCCCGCTGCCTGGCGTTCACAAGGCCGATGCCGCGCTGACACGCACGACCGGACGCGTGTGCGCGGTGCAGGTCGCCGACTGCCTGCCGGTGCTGCTGGCGGTGCGCGATGGCTCGGCAGTGGCCGCGGCACACGCCGGATGGCGCGGACTCGCCGCGGGCGTGCTGGAAGCGACCGTGAGGGCATTCGCGGACCGGCCCGGGCAACTCATCGCCTGGCTCGGCCCTGGGATCAGCCAGGCGCACTTCGAGGTGGGGGAGGAGGTGCGGCGTGCCTTCCTCGCGCAGGATGCAGGCGCGGCGGCCGCCTTCACCGCGAACGCACGCGGCCGCTGGCAGTGCGATCTCGCCGGACTCGCGCGGCAGCGGCTGGAGAAGCTGGGCGTCGCTGCGGTGTTCGGGGGTGGCTGGTGCACCTACGCGGACGCCGCGCGTTTCTTCTCGTTCCGCCGCGATGGACGGTGCGGCCGCATGGCCGCGCTCATCTGGCGAGCGCAGTAAGCATGACGCTGCTCCTCATCGTCATGCTCGCCGCCGCGCTCGGCGGCATCGCGAGTGCCGCGTTCGCCGGCGTGTTCCTGTGGGTGCGCGAGGAGCACAGTGTGCGCATCCTGCCGCACTTCATCAGTTTCGCGACCGGTGCACTGATCGGCGCGGCGCTGCTCGCGCTGCTGCCGGAGGCCCTGGCGGGCGCCGGCGTCGCAGGTGCGCACCGCATCGGTCTGACGCTGGTGGCAGGGCTCGGGGTGTTCTTCGTGATCGAGAAGCTGGTGCTGTGGTGGCACGCCCACGCGCACAGCGACGCGAGCGGTGCCGCGGCCTGCGCGCAGCACGCGGACGAGCCGCGCGCGGCCGGGGATGCACATCGCCATCATCACGGCGAGGGTCACGCCCGCGACCACGCCTCGGGCGTCCTGGTGCTGGTGGGCGACAGCCTGCACAACGCGCTCGATGGCGCGTTGATCGCCGCGGCGTTCCTCGGCAGCCTGCAACTCGGGGCGCTGACGACGCTCGCCGTGGCGGCCCACGAGATCCCGCACCGGGTCGGCGATTTCGCGATCCTGGTGCAGGCGGGACTGTCGCGTCCGCGGGCGCTGTTGCTCAACCTCGCCACCGGCCTCGCCTCGGTCCTCGGCGCCGTGGTGGCTTACTTCGGCTTGCGCGAGACGCAGCGTGCGCTGCCGTATGCACTGGCGTTCGCCGCGGCGGGATTCCTGTACATCGCGGT
>JAFAKO010000279.1 GCA_019235245.1 Gammaproteobacteria bacterium | reverse complement strand
ATCGACGGCTCGCAGTGGCTGCGTAACCCCGAGCTCGAGGTGGTGCAGACCAACAAGGGTCCGGGGTCAAGCTTCACCCTTACCGCGGACCAGGTGACCATGGCGGGACCGGACGACAAGGCTGCGGGCAGCCGCGGCAAGATGCGCAAGGCCAGCATCGCCGGCACGGGGGCGCGGCAATGAATATGCTCGAAGAGCTGCGGACACTCGACCCACGCGATCCGGGCCGCTGGCCGCTGCCGGTACTCGGCGGCGCGGTGGCGATCGCCTACCTGCTGCTGACGCTCGTGGCTATCTACTACTTCGTCTGGGACGGGCAGCGCCCCGAGCTGCAGCGTCGTCAGGGCGAGGAGCTGCAGCTGCGTCAGGAATTCCGCGACAAGCACTCCAAGGCCGTGAATCTCGAGGTCTACAAGCAGCAGCTGAAGGACATCGAACGCTCCTTCGGGGCACTGTTGCGCCAGCTCCCGGGCAAGACCGAGGTGCCGAGCCTGCTGGTCGACATCTCGCAGACGGGCCTGGCGGCGGGGCTGCAGGAGAAGCTGTTCCAGCCCGAGCCGGAAGTGAAGAAGGACTTCTACGCGGAGCTGCCGATCAAGATCAAGCTCTCCGGCAGCTATCACCAGTTCGGCGAGTTCGTCAGCGGGATCGCGGCGCTGCCGCGCATCGTCACGCTGCATGACATCGACATCAAGCCCGACAACAAGGACGCCTACGACCAGTTGTCGCTGGAGCTCACGGCGAAGACCTATCGCTACATGGACGAGGACGAGATCGCCGCGTCGGAAGCCGACAAGAAGACCAAGGACGTCGCTCATCGTCCGCCGGCCGCGGGGAGCTGATGGCCATGGGGGGGCAATATTCATTCATGCGTAACGCGACCTACCGATGCGGATTGCGCCTGCTGTGCTTGGCGCTCGCCTGCGGCTCGGCGGCGCTCACCGCCTGCTCGAGCGCGGACGACGAGCTGACGCGTTTCATCGAGGACACCAAGAAGGAACCCGGCGGCCGCGTCGAGCCGCTGCCGGAGATCAAGCCGTACGAGACCTTCGTTTACGCGGCGTCCGACCTGCGCTCGCCGTTCCTGCCCTCGAGCCCCGGCTCGGGCGCCGGGCTCGCAGGCGTGCGCCCCGACCAGAAGCGCAACCGCGAATTCCTGGAGCAGTACTCGCTCGACACTCTGAAGATGGTGGGCACGCTGCGCCTCTCGGGCCAGATGTACGGCCTGGTCGAGACCAAGGACGGGCTGGTGCACCGCGTGACGGTCGGCAACCACATGGGACAGGCGGAAGGCAAGATCACCGACATCTCGCCCTCAAGAATCAGTCTCGTAGAAATCGTTCCGGACAGCCTCGGCGGATACATGGAGCGCCCCGCCGCGCTCGGCCTGAACGAGTAAAAGGTCCAGCAGGGAGTCACCAATGCAAGCGTCTTGCCTGATAAATCGTCTCCTCGGTGCGGCCGCGAGGCTGCTGCTCGTGGGAGTACTGGGTGCGCTCGGCGCAGCTCCGGCGCTGGCCGCGGACAATCCCGCGCTGCAGTCGATCGACGTGCAGCCGCTCTCTGGCCAGCAGCTGCAGCTCGTCATGCACCTGTCGGGACCGGCGCCGCAGCCGCTCTCGTTCACCATCGACAATCCGGCACGGGTCTCCTTCGATCTGCCCAACACCACGCTGGCGCTGCCCTCCCGGCGCATCGACGTGCATACCTCCGGCCTCGACACCATTGTGGCCGCCGAGGGCAAGGATCGGACGCGCCTGGTGCTCAACCTCGACAAGCTGGTGCCCTACGACACCCGCGTGGACGGCAACAACATCATCGTCGTGCTGGGAACTGGCGGCAGTGCGGTCGCGGCGACCCCGGCCGCCGGACCGGCCGCCAACGGCGGCGCCTCGCGCGAGCTGCGTGCGATCGACTTCCGCCGCAGCGCCGACGGCGCCGGGCGTGTGGTGGTGCGACTCTCCGATCCCCACACGCACATCAACCTGCACCAGATCGGCAACCAGATCGTCGTCGATTTCAGCGACGCCGCGGTGCCCGCGAACCTCGCGCGGCGCTACGACGCAACCGACTTCGGGACGCCGGTGAACGGCTTCGACGTGACGCGTGTCGGCGCCGGCTCGCGCATCTCGATCACCGCGGCCGGGGACTTCGAGCAGCTCGCGTACCAGTCCGACGACCAGTACGTGGTCGAGGTGTCGCCGAAGCGCAGGGCGGCCAACGCCCCCGAGGACCGGCCGGTCTACACCGGTGAGCGCCTGACGCTCAATTTCCAGGACATCGAGACGCGCGCGGTGCTGCAGCTGCTGGCCGATGCCAGCGGGCAGAACATCGTGGTGAGCGACTCGGTGAGCGGCAACGTGACCTTGCGCCTGCAGAACGTGCCGTGGGACCAGGCCCTCGACATCGTGCTGCGCACCAAGGGGCTCGACAAGCGCCGCCAGGACAATGTGATCATCGTCGCGCCGCAGGCGGAGCTCGCGGCGCGCGAGAAGGCGGATCTCGCCGCGAAGAAGGACGTGCAGGAGCTCGCGCCGCTGCGCTCCGAGTACCTGCAGGTGAACTACGCCAA
>JAFAKO010000103.1 GCA_019235245.1 Gammaproteobacteria bacterium | reverse complement strand
GTGGATCACGCACCCGCACCCGGACGCGTATTGGGATGCCTACAATCCGACCGCTGCGCAGTACGCGAGCCTCTCGATCCCCATCCTCACCATCACCGGCAGTCACGATGGCGATCAGCCCGGCGCGCTCGAGCACTACCGCCGCTACATGCAGCAAGCCGCAGCCGAGGGGCGCGCGCGCCACTACCTGATCATCGGCCCGTGGGACCACAGCGGCACCCGCACCCCGAATGCGCAGTTCGGCGGACTCACCCTGGGTCCCGCGAGCCTCCTCGACCTGCAGAAGCTGCATCTCGAGTGGTATGCCTGGACCATGCAGGGGGGACCCAAGCCGGAGTTCCTGCGCAAGCCCGTCGCCTGGTACGTGATGTACGCAGACCGCTGGCGTTACGCCGACACACTCGAGGCAGTCACCGGCGGGACGCTCGCGCTGCACCTCGACTCCGGCGGCAACGCCAATGACGTGCTCGCTTCCGGCACCCTCGGCGCGGCTCCGGGGAGCGGCCGCGCCGACCGTTACCGCTACGATCCGCACGATGTCAGCACCGCGGACCTCGAAGCGACGGTCGACACCGAGAGCCTGGTCGATCAGCGCATGACCTATGCGCTCGGCGGCAGGCAGCTCGTGTACCACAGCGCCCCCTTCGACAGGGACACCGAGATCAGCGGCTTTTTCAGGCTCAGCGCCTGGATCGCCATCGATCAGGCGGATACGGACTTCGCGGCGACGCTCTGGGAGATCCGCGAGGACGGCAGCGCCATCGAGCTCAGCTTCGATGTGCTGCGCGCCCGCTACCGCGAGAGCCTGCGCGAGCCGAAGCTCATCAAAACCCGCGATCCGCTGCGCTATGACTTCCAGCACTTCCCGTTCGTGTCGCAGGAGCTGAAGAAAGGCAGCCGCCTGAGGCTGGTCATCGGCCCGCTCAACTCGATCTACAGCGAGAAGAACTACAATTCAGGTGGCGCCGTCGAGCGCGAGTCGCTGGCCGATGCGCATCCGGTCACCGTGACGCTCTGGCACGACCACGATCACCCGAGCACGCTCTATGTACCGCTGGGCGCGGCCGCGAGCGCGGGGGAGCCGACGGCGCCGGCGTCCGCCTTCAGCAAGCCTTAGCCGCACGCCGGCACGGGCGCTCGTGCGTCGTGCGCTCAGGAGATGCTCAGGTTGTAGACGTAGTACTCCTCGTCCAGCTGCCAGCCGAGGGATTCGTAGAGCGACTGCGCCGTGCGGTTGGTCTTCGCCGTGGAGAGCGTCATGCGCAGCTTGCCATCGCGCCGGCCGCGCTCTGCGGCGGCCTCGAGCAGTGCCCGCCCGATACCCCGCCGCCGCGCCGCCGAAGACACGTACAGGTCGTAGAGCACGTAGACCGGACCTGCGAGCAGTGAGCACCAGGTGGGATACAGCTGCGTGAACCCGATCAGCCGCCCGCCCTCCTCTTCCGCGACCAGCACCACGGCATCGCCCGCGGCGAGGCGGTCCTCGAGATACGCGCGCGACTTCTGCACATCACCCGGCAGGCGGTAGAACTGGCGGTACTGATCGAAGAGGCCCGCGAGCACGGGCAGATCGGCGGTCGTCGCCTCGCGAATGCGCATGGCACCCTCCCGGGGAGCACACCTGGAGAGCTGACTCTACCGGCCGGGCACCGCGCGCGCGAGCGGGCGTCCCTGCCCGCTCGTTCAACTCCGCCGGCTACGGCGTCGCGAGCATCATCACCGTGTTGGGCGGATTGTCGTCGTTGAAGTAGATGATCTGGTGTCCCTGTGCGTCGACCGTCGCCGCGAGACCGAAGAGCGCACCGGGTGTGCCGCTCGTGTCGAGCTGCACGGGCTCGCCGACGAAGCCGCCCGGCAGCACCGGCGACACCTCGACCGCCAGGTTCGGCATCTGCCCGGGTCCGATGTTGATATCGCCGTTGGTGACGATGAGATCCCCGTCCGCGAGCAGCGCCGCGCTGATCGGCGCGACGAACGGCCCGCCATGCGCGACGACCCGCGCCGAAGCTGCCGAGGGGCCGCCGAAAGCCGGGGCCGGCGTGGGAGGCGCCGCGACCGTATTGCACTTGCCATCGACCTGCACGCCATTCGCGCCGATGGCGCTGACGTTCGCGAGCGCCACGACGCTGTTCGATGCGGTATCGACGATGTACAGCGTATCGATCGAGGGGTCATAGGTGAGGCCCGCGGGAGCGAACACCGCGCCCGCTACGCCGGTGCCGCAGAAGCCCACAGCGATCGGCGTGAAGGAGGTCTGCGCATCGCCATTGAGCTCGATGCGATCGATCGAGCCGGCGAGATCCGCCACGTAGAGCGCCGCGGGCTTGGCGCCATTGGCGGCGACGTAGGTGATTCCCCAGGGCGCGGCAAAGCCGTCCGCGGCGAAGGGCGTCGTCACCGCACCCGCTGGGCTCACGAGCGCCACCTGGTTGCTGGTGAAGCCGGTGGCCACGATGTTGCCATCGGGCAGCGCCGCGAGCGCATTGCAGCCTTCCAGGCTGGCGCTCTGCGCGATGCGGTACGGCATCGCTCCGGCAGACGCATGCAGGCCGACCACGGTCGTCCCCTTCCCCTGCGTGTTGGTGGCGCCGTCGTTGAAATTGCACACCAGCAGGTCCCCGGCGCTGATCG
>JAFAKO010000077.1 GCA_019235245.1 Gammaproteobacteria bacterium | reverse complement strand
CGGCGCCCTCGTGCTGCTCGCGGTGCTGCTGGCGGGTTGGGAATGGTACTGGCGGGCGTACGGTGTTAAGCCGAGCATCAGCAACACCTATGGTCTGTGGGCCATACAGCGTCGGCGGATCGATGCCGGCGAGGGAACCGCCACGGTGCTGCTCGGCGCCTCGCGGATGTATTTCGACATGCAGCTGCCGGTGTGGGAGCGGCTCGACGGACACCGCCCCATCCAGCTCTCCTTCGAGGGCACCTCCCCGCTCGTGGCGGTGGAGGACCTGGCGGCGGATGCGAATTTCACCGGCCGCATCCTCATTGCGGTCGAGCCCGACCTGTTCTTTTCCGGCTACCAATATCGCGCGGGTGCGACCACCTATGCGCGCAAGGAATCCCCTTCGCAACGCGTCGGACAGTGGCTCTCGATGCATTTCATCGAGCCATTTGTGGCGTTCGATGACCCGGATTACGCGCTGCGGACCGTGCTTGCCCGTCAGCCCTGGCCGCTGCGTCCCGGCGACACCCGGCACGTGAGCGTTCGCAAGCTCGCAGAGACCCAGGCCGATCGCAACACGCATCTCTGGAGCAAGGTATCCGAGGACCTGCAGTACCGGGAGCTCGCGCGGAGCATCTGGCGGCAGGACTTCCAGCCCTCACCGGACGACCCGACGCCGCAGGAGGCGCTGAAAGTCGAGCGGGAGCAGATCGAGCGCATGGCGAAGGCGGTGGGGAAGCTGCGCGCACGGGGAGTGAAGGTGCTGTTCGTGCGCATGCCGAGCGATGGCGAGTATCTCGCCTATGAGGATGAGCAGTTCCCGCGCTCGCGCAGCTGGGCCGGGCTGCTCGCGGCCACGGGTGCGCCGGGAATTCACTTCCAGGATTACCCGCAGCTGCAGGGCTACTATCTTCCCGAGTGGTCGCACATGACACTCGCCGAAGGCGAGCGCTTCACCGCGGCGCTGTACGCAATCATCATGCGCGATTTCTGGGGGCCGGACGCTGCTGCGAAGCCCGCGCCGCCGCCCGTCACGGCCGCGAACGGCTCTCCCGCGCCGCCCGCCGCGAGTGCGGCGCGCTGAGCCGCGCGCAGCGCGCGCTCACACCTTCAGGAAGGATTCTTGACCCAGCCGCGCGGCTTGCGGTTGAAGCCGATCTGCACGTCCACGAGCTTCCTGCCGCAGCGGCAGCGGAAGCGGGCGATGAAATTCGCGAGCGGCTCGTCCCAGCCGTGCCGGCAGTGGCGCGCGAGGAACGCAGGCGTGAGCTCGCGCGTGTGCCGGCATGCACGACAGGTCACCACGATCACGTAATCACCGAAATGATCACGCAGCCGCTCGATCGAGTTCCACGGTAGCATGCACGCAGTGTGAGCAGCGCCGACCGCAGCCGTCCACACAGTGTCGCGTGCCCAGCGCTACTGTGTGCGCCCTAAGTGCATGTGCGGCAGGTACATCCTGGCACAGGCCGCCGCCGCCGAGCGCGCCATGGGCATCGCGCGCGGACACTGGGATTATCTGCGCAGGTTCCGCGTGCTGCCGACCGAGCAGGTCCCGGTGGTGGTCGAGGCCGCCGGCGAGCGGTGCGCCACGCAGATGCGCTGGGGGCTCGTGCCGTGGTGGCGCCACGGAGTACCGCTGCAGGCCTCGACCATCAACGCCACCGCCGAGCGGCTCGAGAGCGCTCCCAGCTATCGCGACGCCTGGCGCCGCGGGCAGCGCTGCATCTTCGTCATGGGCGGGTTCTACGAGCCGCACCTCAACGCCGATGGCTCGCGTGAGCCGTTCTTCGTGCAGCTCGCCGAGCGCGAGGTGTTCGGTGTTGCCGGACTGTGGGAGCGCTCACGGCGTGCCGATGGCGGCGAGCTGCTTTCCTGCACGCTCGTCACGGTACCTGCCAACACCCTGCTCGCCGAAGTTCACAACGAGAAGCCGCGCATGCCCGCCATTCTCGCGCAGCCCGACTACGATCTCTGGTTGAGCGGTCCGCCTGAGCGGGCGCGCGTGCTGCTGCGTGCTTATCCGGCGGAGTCGATGCGCGCCTGGCAGGTGAGCCGCCGCGTCAACAATCCGCGGCTTGCGGACGACGAGCGCCTCATCGAGCCGCTTTGAGCCGGCGCGCCGCAGCTTCGCGGAGAGTGCGACCTGCGTCACATTCACGGTGCATTCAGCCGCACACCTGTGTCATTGGCACGCGGCGCTTGGCATATTTCGCCGCCATGTGTGTGGGCAAATGAATCGAGAGGGAATGTCCATGAGACTCATGCGTTCGTTAGTGGCGGCAGCCATGCTGCTCGCGGTCGGCTCGCTGGCGCAGGCCCAGAATGTCAGCTTCAGCGCGAACCTCAGCGGCCAGGTCGTTCCGGGCGTGTATGGACAGGTCGCGATCGGCAACGGGCCGCCGCCGCCGGTCGTGTATGCGCAGCCGGTGATCGTGCAGCCGGCTCCGGCGGTGATCGGCGCGCCTGCGGTCGAGCCGATCTATCTGCACGTGCCCCCCGGCCATGCCAAGGACTGGCGCAAGCACTGTCACGAGTACCATGCCTGCAACCGGCCGGTGTATTTCGTGAAGTCGGCGGAATACGAGCCGAGCTACCGTGCCGGGCACCACGATCATGGCCATCATGACGATGACCGCGAGGATCACGATCACGGTCATCATCACGACGATTGAGACTGTAGCTGCGCGCTGACGCGCCCTGAGGAGTCCGCGCGGCGCTCGCATGAGCGCCGTGCGCGTTTTGGGTGCCGCTGGCGCGCGCCACATGGTAGCGGTGGCTTCGATGCACTAGGATAACCGCAGAACAACAAGCGGAGCGGGATGCATGGGCCGCTATCGACGCTACCTCATCGGGAGCGCAATCGTCCTGGTGCTGGTCGGCGCCTACGCGGCGGCCGGCTTCCTCGCCGTGCCGTACTTCGCGCGCAAGAGCGCGGTGGATTTCGTCCGTACGCACTACGGGCGCACCCTCAGACTCGACGAAGTCCACTTCAATCCCTTCACTCTCACCCTCGACGTGCGGCGCCTGGCGCTTCCCGATGCCGACGGTCAGACGCTCCTCTCGTTCGAGCACCTGCGCGTCAGCCTGCAGCTCGCATCCATCTGGCGGCTCGGCGCGAGCTTCGGCGACATACTGCTCGAGCAGCCGTACGTGCGTGCCGTCCTGCGTGCCGATGGCGAGATCAATTTCGCCGACCTAGGCAAGGGCTTTCCGCCCCCGAAGCCCGCGGCACAGCCCGCAGCGCCGCCGCGCCTGTACATCCAGCGCCTGGCGGTGCTCGGCGGCACCGCGGTGTTCGAGGACCATACGCGGCCGACCGCGTTTCGGACCGAGCTCAAGCCGATCGTCTTCGAGCTGCGCGACTTCAGCACGCGCGCTGCCACCGGCGGCTATGCACTGGAAGCGGCCTCGCCCGAAGGCGAGCGACTCGTCTGGGACGGCACGCTGCAGCTCGCCCCGTTCGCCTCGCGCGGAGTGTTCACGGTTTCCGATCTCAAGGCCACGAGCGTGGCCCGGTATCTGGGCGACCTGCTGCCGTGCGAGATCTCGGCTGGCACCATCGCGCTGAAGGGCGACTACGCGATCGGCGGCGCCGGCGGCCCGATGGACGTGGTCCTCGACGTGCGCAGCACCACGGTCGCGGGGCTCGGTCTGCGGCCGAGGCACGGCACGGAGAATTACCTCGACCTCTCCCGTATCGCCATCGACGATATCCGCATCGAGGTGCAGAAGCATGCGATCAGCATCGCCAGGATCGTGCTCACCGGTGGCGACATCAAGGCATGGCTGGATGAAGCGCACCGGTTGAATCTGCTCGAGCTCCTGGGTACCGCACCCCCCGGCACCGGCGGCACCGCCGCCCCAGCGCCGCCAGCACCCGCGACACCGCAGCGGGCCACCACCGCCAATGCGCATCCGTCCCCCTGGACCTTCGCCGCGCCGGAGGTGCGCGCCGATGATTTCAAGCTGTTTGCCGAGGACCGCTCGCTGAGTCCGGCGGCAGCTCTCACGCTCACGCCTCTCGGCGTGCACGTCAGCGGCTTCAACATCTCCCCCGACAACACCTTCGAGGTCGCCATCACCGCCGGTGTCAGCCCCGGCGGCAAAATCGAAGCGCATGCGAAGGTCACGCCGAGGTCCGCGGCCGTCGACGCCCAGCTCGAGGCGCACGATCTGCCGCTTCCGCTCGTGCAGCCCTACCTGACTCGCTACACCTCGATGACGCTGGTCAAAGGCACGCTCGGTACCCGGCTCGACATCCAGCGCAGTGCGGACGGGGCGCTCGTGATCGGCGGCACCACGGCCATTCACGACCTGCGCACGATCGACAACGCTCTGAAGCTCGACTTCATGAAATGGCGCGACCTGCGGATCGCCGACTTCCGTTACCGCTCTGCGCCGGCCAGCCTGCGCGTGGATTCGGTGATCGCGCTCGAGCCCTACGTGCGCATGGTCATCGCGCCCGACCGCAGCACCAACATCAAGGAGGTGCTCACTCCCGGACACAGCGCCGCGGACCGATCCGCGGGAGCGGGGGCGGCACCGGTCGCAGCCGCAACCGCCCAGGCGGCGAGCGCCGCTGCCGGCGCGCCGGCCGCGCCGGGCGGAGCCGCGGCGCGCGGCGGCAGCACCGCCAAACGCAAACGCGACAGCGGCACGCCGGCACCCGCGGCGTCCGCGGCACCGCTCACGCCCTTTCCCGTGTCGATCGGCACGGTGACCCTCGCCAACGGCTCGGCGAATTATTCGGACCTGTGGATCAAGCCGAGCTTCGCGATCGGCATTCAGAGCCTCGAGGGCAGGATCACCGGGCTGTCCTCCGATCCACAATCGCGCGCCAAGGTGCAGTTGGCCGGCAAGGTCGATCGCTATGCGCCGTGGAAGCTCTCCGGCGAGGTGAACCTCCTGTCCGCCGCGCTCTTCACCGATCTCACCATGGGCTTCAGCGATGTCGATCTCACCGTGGTCAATCCTTACTCGGGGCACTTCGTCGGTTACCGGATCGACAAGGGGAAGCTCTCGGTCGACGTTCACTACCAGGTCGAGCAGCGCAAGCTGACGGCTACGCAGCACTTCGTCGTCGATCAGCTGGAGCTCGGGGAGCGGGTGGAGAGCCCTGATGCGGTCCATGTGCCGCTGAAAATTGCGGTGGCGCTCCTCAAGGACCGCAACGGCGTCATCGACCTGAACCTGCCGATGAGCGGTTCGCTCGATGATCCGCAGTTCCGCATCGGCCCGATCGTCTGGAAGATGTTCGTCAACCTCATCACCAAGGTGGCGGCCGCGCCGTTTGCGCTGCTCGGACATCTGTTCGGCGGCGGAAACGAGCACCTCAACATCATCGAGTTCGACGCCGGCAGCGCCGAGCTGCAGAAACCGGCGCAGGATCAGCTGGCCTCGGTCGCGCAGGCGCTGAAGGAGCGACCGCAGCTGAAGCTCGATGTGCCCATCGTCTTCGTCGACAGCGTGGACCGCCCAGCTCTCGCGGCAGCGCACCTGCGCGGTGAGCTGCAGGCGCGCGAGCTGGCGACCCGCGAAGGCCGCAGGCACCCGGACACGGCATTCGACCTGGCACTCGCCGATCCGCAGAGGCACTTCAAATTACTGCTGGAGCAGTACCAGGCGGATTTCGGCAAGGCCAGGCCGTTGCCGCCGAGCGTCGTGGCGGTACAGCAGGCGAAGCGCGGCGAGACGCCGGCGTACGACGCAGCGGTCAACGATCTCGAAGCCGCGCTCATCGATCACGTGCAGGTCCCGGACAGCGATCTCCAGCAGCTCGGCAAGCAGCGTGCCCAGGCGATCCAGGGGGCGCTGGTGACGAGCGGGGGCGTCGAGACCTCGCGCGTGTTCGTCGTGAATGCCTCCCAACAGCCGCCAGCGGGCGACAACGTCAAGGTGGAGCTGGCTCTTAAGTGAGCTCGGCGCCGGTCACCGGCTGAATGGCGGCAGCTCGCGTGCGGCCGCCTTCGGGCGGCGCGCCTCGTCGTAGAGTCCCCAGTGCGCTTCTTCGGGGTGCACCGCGGGCGTTCCCGGCACGCCGGTCGCGTCGTAAGCGCGCCAGGGCGCGTCGAAGGCGGTGAAGTAGGCAAACGCCTGTGCCGGGGCGGGTGGGAACCGGCGCCGCAACTCGCGGTAGAAGCCCGCCTGACGTGCTTCGCTGAATCCCTCGCCCGGAGGTGCGGTCGGTACTCCGGTCTCCTTCACCAGCACCGGGCCGCAGGCGAGCGGCGCGAGGCCCGCGACCACGTTGACGACGAACTGCGCCGCAGTGCCGTCGGAGGCGTCGTGGAACCACGGCTGAAAGATCGGGTGCACGTTGAGCAGCAGGAAGTCGAGCTCGTGCAGCAGCGCACGCGCGGCCGGCTCATCGTAGATGTGGAAGGGCTCGCTCGTGGAAAGCGGCACCGCCGGGGCGCGGCGGCGCACCTGCGCGATGAGCGTGCGCAGCGCGACTGCATCGATGCGATGCGTGAGCAGCATCTCGTTGCCGAGAGACAGGCCGGCGACGAGCTGCGGGAAGCGCCGTGCCGCATCGAGTGCCGCGGCGAGCTGCGTCTCGGCGGTGGGGTCCCAGACGCCGATCACGAGTGCCCGGAACTTCAGCTCCGTGGCGATCGCCGGGATCTCTTGTGCGCCGTGCACGGCGTCGTAGGTGATGAGTGCGTCGAACCGTTCCCGCAGCGCCTGCAGGTCCGCACGGATGCTGGCGGGGTCGGCGTCGCTGAAACGACCGTCGGTGACGTGCAGCGCCGTCGGTTGATACGTGACGAATCGTCCCTGGGCGAGCGCCGCGCGCAGCCGCATCACGGCTGGCTGCGCCGCGGCGTCTGCGGGGCAGGGCGCGCGCGCCGCAGCCGCGGCGGGTGCGGCGCACGGCCACAGGAGCAGGAGTGCCGCGAGGGCGGCTGACCGTGGATGGAATACCGATGGCACGCGAGTGAGCCCTGGCAGCACGATTGTGCCACACTGACTCCGGTACGGCTGCGCCGGCGGCCGCTTCCCCGGAGCCCTCATGGACAAACAGCACGAACGGGCGGCGAGCTTCCGCGCGCTGCACGAGTCAGGTGTGTTCGTGGTCCCCAACGTCTTCGACGGAGCGTCCGCCGCCATCATGCAGCGGCTCGGCTTCAAGGCGCTCGCGACCTCCAGTGCCGCCTGCGCGGCGACCCTCGGCAAGCTCGATGGCGAGGTGACGCGCGAGGAGGCGCTGGTACACGCGCGGCTCATCGTCTCGGTGAGCGACTGCCCGGTGACGGCGGACCTGGAGAATGGCTTCGGCCATGCGCCCGAGACCGTGGCCGAGACCATCCGGCTCGCGATAGTCACGGGGCTCGTCGGCGGCTCGATCGAGGATGCCAGCGGGGACGTGCGCGCTCCCATCTACGAGCTCGAGCACGCGGTCGAGCGCGTGGCGGCCGCCGTCGCGGAGGCGCACGGTGAGCGGGTGCATTTCGTGCTGACGGCGCGGGCGGAGAATTTTCTGCATGGACGCGCCGACCTCGACGATACCGTGCGGCGCCTGCAGGCGTTCGAGCGCGCCGGCGCCGACGTGTTGTTCGCTCCGGGATTGCCGGATCTCGCGGCGGTGCGCACGGTGTGCAGCGCGCTCAAAAAGCCGGTGAACTTCATGGTCGGCATGCGCGGCAAGTCCTTCACGGTCGCGGAGCTCGCCGCCGCCGGAGTGCGCCGCATCAGCCTCTCGACCACGCTGTATCGCGCGGCGATGACCGGGCTCCTCGCCGCCGCGCGCGAGGTGCGTGAGCACGGCACCTTCGGCTACCTCGATGGCCTCGTCACCGGCGGGGAGCTCGAGAAGTACCTGCGCCCCTCAGCCTGAAGGCACATCGCCTGGCTGCGCCGTGCGCAGCCAGGCGCGGAATGCGGGCACCGACGCCGCACCCTCCGCGGGGGCCCACTCGGCGAACTGCACGGCGGTGGCCGGATCGTACGGTCCCTGCTTGACCTCGAGAAAGGCGCAGCCGGTGCTCGCGGGCACCAGCGTGTGCCACACGCCTGGTGCAGTCTCGTAGGCGAAGTGCCCGGCGCCCGCACCGACCCCATGACGCGCGGTCACGCAGCCGCGCTCATCGAACAGCAGCACATCGACGCCGCCGCGCAGCAGCAGCGCCAGCTCCCCACGGCTCGCGTGGCGGTGCGGCCGGAAATAGGAGTCGCCGTGGGCCACGACGAGGAAGCGCTGCACCGGATCCTCGGGGGTCGCGTGGATATTGTGGTGCGCGCGCAGGCGCGGGCTCGCCGCCGCTTTCGCGGCGAGCTCATCGAGGAGAGTCTGCGGTACCAGTTGCAGCATTCAGGCGGCCTCCGGGGCCGCGCGCCTGTGCACGTCCGGCAGGAATGCGGCCAGCAGGCCGATGAGCGGCAGGAACGCGCAGATCCGGTAAACGACATCGACGCCGAGGTGATCGGCCAGCTTGCCGAGCACTGCCGCTCCGACGCTTCCCATGCCGAAAGCCAGGCCGAAGAAAAGTCCCGCCACCGTCCCGGTCCGGCCCGGCAGCAGATCCTGCGCATACACCACGATCGCCGGGAATGCCGAGGCGAGGATCAGCCCGATCGGGACTGTGAGCACCCCGGTCCAGAAGAGATTCGCATGCGGCAGCAGCAGCGTGAAGGGCAGAACGCCGAGGATCGAGGCCCAGATGATGTACTTGCTGCCGAGGCGGTCACCGAGCGGGCCCCCGAGCATGCCGCCGAGCGCCGCCGAGGCGAGGAAAATGAACAGGTGCAGCTGCGAGCTGCGCACCGAGAGCCCGAAGTGCTCGATGAGGTAGAAGGTGTAGTAGCTGTTGATGCTGGCGAGATAGACGTACTTGGAGAACACCAGCATCAGCAGCACCACTAGCGCGAGCGCCACATGATGGCGCGGCGCCACGCGCCGCGCACCGCTGCCGGCGAGGCGGGCGACGCCGTGCGCCTTGTACCAGTGACCGACATTCACCAGCAGGAAGATCCCGAGCAGTGCCGCGCCCGAGAACCAGGCGACGCTCCTCTGCCCGTGCGGCAGCACGATGAAGGCGGCCAGCAGCGGCCCGGCGGCGGTGCCGAGGTTGCCGCCGACCTGGAAGAGCGACTGAGCGAGTCCGTGCTTGCCGCCGCTCGCCATGCGCGCGACGCGCGAGGATTCCGGATGGAACACCGAGGAGCCGGTGCCGATCAGTGCGGCGGCCACCAGCAGCAGCGAGTAGCTCGTGGCGAAGGCGAGCAGCAGCAGACCCAGCAGCGTAAATCCCATGCCGATGGCAAGCGAGTACGGACGCGGCGTCTTGTCGGCCATCGCCCCCACCAGCGGCTGCAGGAGCGAGGCAGTGAACTGGAAGGTGAAGGTGAGCAGCCCGATCTGCGCGAAGCTGAGCCGGTAGGAGCTCTTGATCATCGGATAAATGGCCGGCAGCAGCGACTGCAGCATGTCGTTCAACAGGTGGCAGAAGCTGATGGCGGCCAGGATGCCGAGGGCAGTGCCACCGGCGGCGCGCACCGCACGGCCAGCCGCCACCGAGTCGTTCAAAGGATAGCCTCCACGGGTGCGCCTACTGTGCAGGATTTCCCGCGCCGCTCCTATCTCTCGAAATGGCCGGCCGTGCGCGGGTCCTTCCCGCGCCGGCAGGTTTGTCAGGGCAGGTGCGGCGCGCCATCATGGGCTTCCCCATTTGGAGGGATACGGTGTCGAGTGGTTCGGATCCGGTTGGCTCGCTGGAGGTTGCACTTCACCACGCCGCGCGCCTGCTGAGCACCCAGCCGGCGCTGGCTGCCCAGCAGGCAGCCGAGATCCTCAAGGTGTTTCCGCGGCATCCGCGCGCGACGCTGCTCTCGGGAGCGGCGCAACGCGCCTGCGGAGATGCAGCGGCTGCCCTGGAGATCCTCCGTCCGCTCCTCGCCGAGCAGCCGGCCTGGGCAGCAGCGCACTATGAGCACGGCCTGGCGCTCGCCGATCTGCGGCAGGGCGAGGCCGCCATCGCGGCATTGCGCCGCGCCGTCGAGCTCAATTCCAATCTCGCAGAGGCGTGGCTCGCGCTTGCCGGGCACCTGAGCGCGATCGGCGATGCCGCGGGTGCCGATGCCGCGTATGCGCGGCACATCAAGGCCTCGACCAGCGATCCGCGCCTGATCGAAGCCGCGGCCGCGCTATGCGAGAACCGCATCCCGCAAGCCGAGGCGCTGCTGCGCGCGCACCTGAAGCAGCGCCCGACGGACGTGGCCGCCATCCGCATGCTGGCGGAAGTCGCCGCGCGCCTCGAGCGCTACGGGGACGCGGAGAAGCTCTTGACGCGCTGTCTCGAGCTGGCGCCGGGCTTTACCGCCGCACGCCGCAATCTCGCCACCGTGCTGCACCGTCAGTACCGGGAGGTCGAGGCGCTCGAGGAGGCCGAGCGGCTGCTCGCCAGGGATCCTCGTGACCCCAACTCCCGCAATCTCAAGGCCGCGATTCTCGGCGGACTCGCGCGCTACGCGGAATCGATCGAGCTCTATGCCGGCATCCTCGCCGAGTACCCGCAACAGGAGAAGGTCTGGCTCAACTATGGCCATGCGCTCAAGACGGCCGGGTGCCAGGAAGAGGGTATCGCGGCGTACCGCCGCTCCATTGCGCTCGTCCCGGGGAGCGGGGCTGCGTACTGGGGTCTCGCCAATCTCAAGACATTCCGCTT
>JAFAKO010000049.1 GCA_019235245.1 Gammaproteobacteria bacterium | reverse complement strand
GAAAGGTAGTCGTTCTGCAGCGTATCGATCAGCATTTCCGCCGCCGGCCCAAGGACCCGCACGATCGGATCCAGGAGCAGCAGACCCGCGAGCGACAGGGCACACCAAGCCACGAGCGCTCGCAAACTAAGCTTGAGCAACGAATGCAAGCTGGCGCTGCCGAGACGCTGTCCAGGCACCGAAGTATATGGCGGCCACCAGGATCATCAGCGACGGGACGATGTACACGTGTACCGGAATGAACCAGGCTGGGCGGTACGCGCTGACAAAGAAAAGCGTCGCAATGCGAGCCTCGTTGACGAGGTAGATGAGTGTTACTGCACCGAGCAGCCCAAGCACGGTCGCTCTCAGGGCGGAGCGATGGGCAATAATCGCCGCAACCAAGAGGAACGCCACGTTGGCACCATCGCAGCCCCGTACGATGCGAAGATCGGTCCTCGAGGATTGCAGATGATTCTCGAAGGCCCGCACGTGCTCGCCGGGCGTAAGCCAGTCGATCAGATGCTGCGCAGGCAAGGTGACCGCGTAGTAATAGATCTCGTGTCGCAGCAGCGCGTCAGGCACCAAAGCGTAGC
The DNA here is from genome assembly GCA_019235245.1 of Gammaproteobacteria bacterium. Lineage (GTDB taxonomy): Bacteria > Pseudomonadota > Gammaproteobacteria > Steroidobacterales > Steroidobacteraceae > 13-2-20CM-66-19. The sequence continues at coordinate 7,811 of JAFAKO010000049.1, read as the reverse complement.
CCACGTAGAGACTGATGTATCCGGCGACAAACAATCCCAGGAACTTGATAGAGATGGCTGTTTGACGAGCGCGCAGCAAGTGACGTACCGATGAACGCGCCGGTGGTTCGGGGTGACGCAGTCAGGAAACTCTTACGCGCCGATTGTGTCGTTCGCGTGAAGCATCGGTGAACGCTGCGTCGGCCGAGTCACGCAGTCACGGCGGAGTAGCCGCACCATCCGCTCCCGCCGTCATCGTGCAACGTAGATATCTGCGGGCGTCAAATCGGCCAGATAGCGTTCGTAAATCTGGATGTACGCGTCCTCCAGGTGCCCGGTGAACCGGGCGACGTCGAACAGCGGCGTCGTCGCGCGGTTTCGCTGCAGTCTCTCCTTGAACTCCAGCAGTCGAGCCGGATCCGTAGCGAGCGAAATTGCCTTGGCCTCGTATTCCTGCTGCGTCATCGCTACCAGCTCCGGCAGTCCGCAAGTCATCAGCAGACTTGCGGCTACCCGGGCCGCCAACGATTCACCCGGCCGGGTCAGTACCGGCAAGCCTGCCCACAGCGCATCGCTGGCAGTGGTATGTGCGTTGTACGGCAGCGTATCGATGAACAAATCCGCCGCGCGATACCGTGCCAGGTGCTCTGCGATCGACGCCATACGTCGAGCAAACACCAGCCGCCCGGCGCTGACACCGCGCGACTCTGCTTCCTTGCGCAGATTGCTGGCCGCAGTCTCGTTGTCCGCCGTGAGCCATAAGACGCTGCCTGGCACCTGCCCGAGGATGCGCATCCAGCCGTCGAATGTGGCCGGCGTTATCTTGTAATTATTGTTGAAGCAGCAGAACACGATGCCGGTCGCGGGCAAGCCGAGGTCAGTGCGCGTGAACTCCTTATCCGACACTTGCCGCTTGCTATCGTTGACCTGGTAGCTGTTCGGCAGATAGACGATCTTCTCAGCATAGTGTTGACGAGAGTCTGCCGGAATGAGGGTACGATCAGCGACGATGTAATCGATGGACTTCGTGCCCATCGTGCCCGCATAGCCGAGGTAGCTCACCTGCAGCGGCGCCGCGCGCAGGGCGAACAGGTCCGGCCTGGAGCCCTCGGTAAATCCCGTCAAGTCAACCGCGATATCCACCTCCATGGTCCGGGCAAGCTGCACGATCTCGAGGTCCGACCTGCCGCGCACGTCGATGAAGCGGTCGAACGCCTGCTCCATGCGTCTTCTCATTGCGTCCTGAGTATCCGGTCCAAAAGAAAATGCCGTGACCTCGAAGCGCGAGCGTGCGTGTGTCTCGAACATCTCCGCGGTTAGCATCGAGACGGCATGGTTGCGGTAGTCTCCGGAAAAATAGCCGACGCGGATCTTCTCGTGCCGCTGACGCTTTGCGATCGCGGGCAGCCGGGCACCTGTCGCGCATCTGTTTGTGACCCAGATTTCAGCCGCCTGGCGCTGCAGCGACGGAGAGTCAACGAGGGAAAGAAGTGCAAAGGGCGAACAAGTCTTGTGCCCGCTGGTGATTTTGGCGGTCAGCTCCGCGATCCGGGAATCCAGATCGCCCCACTCGCAGAGGCGCATCTTAGCGTGCAGCCAGGTGCCAAATAACCAGTCAAAGTCCGGATTGATTTCCAGCGCGCGCGTGTAACTGTCCAGGGAGTCATCAAAGCGCTGGAGTCCCCGCAGCGCATTGCCGCGGTTGTAGTGCGCCGGGAGGTAGTCGGGGTCGATGCTGAGTGCCCGCGCGTAGCTGTCCAGCGCTTCCTCGAACCGTTTGAGCTCATGGAGCGTGACCCCACGGCCGTTGTAGGCCTCGACATAGTCGGGCTTGAGCCGCAGCGCGCGCGCGTAGCTGTCCAGTGCCTCCTCAAAACGCCTGAGTTGCTGGAAGGTGAGGCCGCGGTGGTTGCAGGCTTCGGGGGAGTCGGGTCTGAGTTGCAGCGCGCGCGCGTAGCTGTCCAGCGCCTCCTCAAAACGCCCGAGGTCCTGCAAGGTGAGGCCCCGGTTGTCGTAGGCCTCGACATAGTCGGATTTGATCCTGAGGGCCTGCTCGTAGCGCTCCAGCGCTTCCTCGAAGCGCCTGAGCTCCCGCAGGACATTGCCGGAATTGTTGTAGGCCTCGGCAAAGTCGGCCTTGAGCCGTAGGGCCCGATCGAAGCTGTCCAGCGCCTCCTCGCAGCGTTTTAGCTGCTGGAGAGTATTGCCACGGTTATTGTGGGCTACCGCATAGCGGGGGTTGATCTGGAGGGCGCGCTCGTAGCTGTCCAGCGCCTCCTCGCAGCGTTTGAGCTGCTGCAGAGCATTGCCACGGTTATTGTGGGCTACGGCATAGCCGGGGTTGATCTGAAGAGCGCGCTCGTAGCTTTGTAAAGCATCGTCAAGGCGTTGGAGTTCCCGCAGAGTATTGCCCCGGTTGCTGTAGGCCTCGGCGTAATCGGGCTTGATCTGCAATGCTCGCTCGTAGCTGTCCAGAGCCTCCTCGAAGCGCCCGAGTTCATTGAGCACATTGCCGTAATTGCCGTGTGCCGCGGCGTCGTCTGGCTTTGCCGCAACTGCGCGTCGCAGCAGGTCTGCCGCTTCATTTGCGCGCCCGCTCTGCGCAAGAATTATCCCGAGCAAGGTCAGCGCATCAAAATAATCGCCCCGCACTGCAAGCACACTTCGGCACAACCGTTCCGCCATGGTCCATTCGCCACGGGCATACGCGGTCGCCGCTGCGCGCACGGCTTGCAACGCTCCAGGATCCACTTCCTGATCGCTGTTAACGATGGGCCTTCCCTCCCCGGCATCCTTCACCTTCTGAGAATTCGAAGTGAATCCACGTTATTTTTCAAGGGCCGGACTATTCACAACACGACCGCGCCTATCGCGATCAGCCGCCGGCGCGCTTCCCCAGCCCCCGCTCCACCGCCCGCGCGAAGCGCGCGATGATCTCCTCGAGCTCGGCGTCGGTCGCGATGTAGGGCGGGGCGAGCAGGATGATGTCGCCCGCGACCCCGTCGAGGTTGCCGCCTGCGGCGTAGCAGATGAGGCCGTCCTCGAACGCGCAGCTGCCGATGGTTTCCGCGAGCGCCCGCTCAGGGGGAAACGGAGCCCGCGTCGCCCGGTCGGCCACGAGCTCGATGCCGATGAGAAAGCCGCGGCCACGCACGTCCCCGACCGCCTCGTAACGGCCGAGCGCCTCACGCAGCGCCGTCTGGAAGCGCGCCCCTGCGCTCGCGACCCGCTCGAGGAGGCGATCGCGCGCCACGATGGTCTGAACCGCAACGCCCGCAGCGCACGCGGCGGTGTGGCCGCTGAAGGTATGCCCGGTGAGGGGTCCGCCGTCGGCCGCCTCCAGCACCTCGGCGATGGCGTGCGAGTAGATCGTCGCACCGAGCGGCTGGTAGCCGCCCGCGAGCCCCTTGGCGACCGCCATGATGTCGGGCACCACCGCATCCTGCTCGAGCGCGCGCCACGTGCCGGTGCGCCCCGAGCCGCACATGACCTCGTCCGCAATCAGGAGCACGCCGTGGCGGCTGCAGATCTCGCGCACGCGCTGCGCGTAGCCGGGCGGTGGCGGCAGCGCGCCGCCTGCCGCGCCGACGACCGGCTCGAAGATGAAGGCCGCCACGCGCTCGGGTCCGACGCGGAGGATCTCCGCTTCGAGCTCCGCCGCCGCGTGCGCGCCGAGAGATCCGGGTGCCACCCCGGCGGGTGGGCGATACATGGACACCTGCGGCAGGAAGGAGGCGTCGACCAGTGCGCCTTCGAAGGGTGCACGCCGGTCGAGAAAATCGGAGACGCCGAGCGCCCCGAGGGTGTTGCCGTGCCAGGAGCGGCGGCGGGCGATGAAGCGGCGGCGTGTCATCTCGCCGCGCGCGCTGTGATATTGCAGCGCCACCTTGAGCGCCGATTCGACGGCTTCCGAGCCATCGCAGACGAACACCATGGAATCGAGCCGGCGCGCGGGGTCGCCCGTGCTGCGCGCGCCGTCGGGACCGGCGCAGGCGCGCGTCACGATCTCGCGCAGCTGCTCGAGCGGATCGCTCGTGAAGGTGTAGCGGTAGCCATGGGCGATGCGCTCGAGCTGCCGCACGATCGCGGCCGTGACTTCCGGGTGCCCGTGCCCGAGGCAGTAGACCGCGGGACCCCCGGAGGCATCGAGGTAGCGCTTGCCGCTCGTGTCATACACGTAGATCCCGGTGCCGTGAGACACCTTGGGGAGACCACGGCTGCCGGTCCAGCTTCTCGCCCTCGAGGAAGCGCCTCGCGCCTTTGTCATACGGTCGGACCTCACCCTGCGGGCCGCTATAGTAGAGGCCCATGAGCACCGAGGTCATCGTCACGTGCGCCGTAACCGGGGCCGGCGACACCGTGGCGCGGAGTGCGCGCGTGCCGGTGAGCCCGGCCGCGATTGCCGCCGCGTGCGTCGAGGCTGCGCGCGAAGGAGCAGCGATCGCGCATGTGCACGTGCGCGATCCGCAGACCGGGCAGGGCTCACGCGAGCTCGCGCTGTACCGCGAGCTGGTCGAGCGCGTCCGCGACTCCGGGACCGATGTCATCCTCAACCTCACCACCGGCATGGGCGGCGACTACGTACCGGGCGAGGCCGACCCGGCGCGTGCAGGTCCCGGAACCGATCTCGTGCCGCCCGCCGTGCGGCTCGAGCACATCGAGGCGTTGCGGCCGCCGCTATGCAGCCTCGACTGCGGCACCATGAATTTCGGCACCAGCGTGTTCATGAATACACCGGCGCACCTCGAGCAGATGGCGGCGCGCATCCGCGAGCTGGGCGTGAAGCCGGAGCTCGAAGTGTTCGAGCTGGGGCACATCCGCTTCGCGAAGGAGCTGCTGGTGCGCGGGCTGCTCGAGCCGCCGCCGCTCTTCCAGCTGTGTCTCGGGATCCCGTGGGGTGCGCCCGCCGATCCCCGCACGCTGCTCGCGATGCGCGAAGCGCTGCCGCCGGAGGCGCTGTGGAGCGCTTTCGGCATCGGACGCGAGCAGTTCCCGATGGTGGCGCAGGCGGTGCTGCTCGGCGGTAACGTGCGCGTCGGCCTCGAGGACAACCTCTATCTCGCGCGCGGGCAGCTCGCGAGCAATGGCGAGCTGGTCGCGCGCGCGGTCGACCTCATCGGCAGGCTCAACCGCGGCGTGGCGAGCCCGGCCCGCGCACGCGCCATGCTGCACTTGCCCGGAGCGAACCCGGCCGGCTAGCGGATGGGGTGCGACACCTCGCAGCGGCCGGTATCGTTCGACCAGATGCTCTGCATCGCGAACTTCCCGCTCGGCAGGCTCACATCGGTCGACCGCCCCGTTCCCGAGCTGATCCAGGCGCAGGCGTCCGCGACCTCCTCGCCCGAGACCGGGTTGGTCCAACCGCCCGGCGGGAACTGATCGGTGAGCGTCTCGGCGTACTCGTGCCCGGCCACGAGTGAGAACGCATCGAGCGCGCCCTGCGCGCCGTGGTTGACGAAGCCCACGCCGCAGCTGCGCCCGGCGTCGCTCACGTACGGCAGGTTGGAATACGCGATGTCGCCGAAGGGTGAGCGCACATAGTAGTGCCAGCCGCAGAAATTCTCGTCGGGAAGCCCAAATCCATCCGGATGCGTGCCGGTCGGCGAGACGATGAAGTACTGCGTGTAGCGGTTGGAGCCCGGCGCAGTGTTGCCGAAGTGCGCGGCGGCATTCACCGCCTCCTGCGCGAGGTCGGCGGGCGTAGCGTTGGCGGGCGATGGCGCCGCCGTGTCGTACCACACCCCGGCGAGCGCGCCCTGCGCCGGGTAGCCGACGTGCGGGGTCGAGCCGGGATCGCAGCGCGTTGCGCCCTTGGCGACCGCCGGGCCATCGCAGTACTGCGTCATCGTTCCCGACCAGGTTTCCCCGCCGGTGCCGAGGCCGGTGAACAGCGCCTGCAGGTACACCGCGACGTTGGCGGGATCGCCGCCAGCGCCCTGCGCCCACTGGCTGCCGTAGAACACGAGGTAGACGCGCGGCACGCCACTCGTGACACCGACCCCATCGACACCACCGCCATAGGCCAAGGTGTCGCTCATGGGCGCGTTATACGGATGTGCGCTCTCCCACTGGACCATGCGGTCTGCGCACTCGCGTGTTGCAACGTAGCCGTAGCGGTACGCGTGTCCCTGGCGTGGTGAGTAAGGGTTCTCATACCGTGCAGGCTCGGTACTGCACGCCCCGAGGGCACAGGCGAGAAGCAGAAGTGCATTGCGCACCGATTTCCCTGAGATGGACATGGTGTTCTCCCTTGATGTGTGAGCCGTCGTACCCCTAACGTCGAACCTCACTTTCCGATGCAGAATCCCGCGAAGATCCGCCCGAGCAGGTCTTCGCTCGTGAACTCACCCGTGATCTCGTTCAGCGCCTGCTGGGCGAGACGCAGTTCCTCCGCCACCAGCTCGCCCGCACGCCGCTCCTCGAGCAGCCTGCCGGCTTCCGCCGTATGCGTGCGTGCCCGGGCGAGCGACTCGAGATGTCGCGCGCGCGCGCTGATCGCACCGCCGTCGACACTCTGGTAGCCCATGCAGCGCTCGAGATGCGCCCGCAGCTCGGTGAGCCCCGCGCCCGTGAGCGCCGAGATCATCAGGCGCGGCGGTCCGTCATCCCCCGGCGGCGCGGAAAGGCCGGCGGCGAGGTCGCACTTGTTGAAGACGAGCGTGAGGGGAACGCCGGCCGGCAGCCGCGCGCGCTCCTCCTGCACCGCCAGCCCCTGCGGATCTGCCACCGCATCGATCACGAACAGTACCCGATCGGCGCGCTCCATCGCGGCCTGCGCGCGCCGGATGCCCTCCTCCTCCACGATATCGCCGGCGGTACGGAGCCCCGCGGTGTCCAGCACGTGCAGCGGCATGCCATCCAAGTGGATGCGCTCGCGCAGGACGTCGCGCGTCGTTCCCGGGATGGGCGTGACGATCGCCGCGTCGTAGCCCGCCAGGCGGTTCAGGAGACTCGACTTGCCGGCATTCGGCCGGCCGGCGATCACGACGGTCATGCCCTCGCGCAGCAGCCGCCCGACGCGGGCGCTCTCCAGCACGGCGGCGAAGTGGGCACGCACCGAGCGGAAACGCTCACTCAGCTCCCGGTCGGCGAGGAAGTCGATCTCCTCCTCCGGAAAGTCGATCGCCGCCTCGACGTAGGTGCGCAGCTCGATCACCGCCTCGGTGAGACCGCGCACCATCGCCGAGAACTCGCCCTGGAGCGAGCGCATGGCGGCACGGGCGGCGGCGCGCGAGCCGGCATCGATGAGATCGGCGATGGCCTCGGCCTGTGCCAGGTCGAGCTTGTCGTTGAGGAACGCGCGCTGCGTGAACTCCCCCGGCTGCGCGCGGCGCGCGCCGAGCTCGAGCGTCCGCTCGATGAGCGACTCCATCACGAGCGGTCCGCCGTGACCGTGCAGCTCGAGCACGTGCTCGCCCGTGTACGAGTGCGGTGCGGGGAAGAACAGCGCGAGCCCGGCGTCGATCGGCTGCTGCTGCGCATCGCGAAAGCTGGCGAAAGTCGCCTGGCGCGCCGGCGGCAGCTCGCCGAGCAGCACCGCGGCCAGCTCCGGAGCCTTGGGACCTGAGACGCGCACGATGCCGACACCGCCGCGTCCCGGTGGCGTGGCTGCGGCCACGATGGTGTCCAAGCGCGTCATGTGCACGGCCGTGCGCTGCCCAGCAGGCGCAAGGCTACCGCCGCTGTGCGGTGTAAACCAAGGGGCTCAGCTGCGGCTGGCGGATTGCGCGCCGATGCGGCGATTGATGTTCCACTGCTGCGCGATCGAGAGGACCGTGTTGGTGACCCAGTAGAGCACCAGCCCCGCGGGGAAGAAGGCGAAGGTGGCCGAC
>JAFAKO010000365.1 GCA_019235245.1 Gammaproteobacteria bacterium | reverse complement strand
AGCGCCTGGTGAACGAGTTCGGCCTCACTCACCAGGAAGCCGCTCAAGCCGTCGGCCGCTCCCGCGCCGGCGTCAGCAACCTGCTGCGCCTGCTGGAGCTCACGGCCGAGGTGTGCGAGCTTCTCGAAAAGCGCACCCTCGAGATGGGGCACGCGCGCGCCCTGCTCGCGCTCACCGAGCGACGACAGCAGAGCGAGGTCGCGCTGATCGTGGCACGCAAGGGCCTGTCGGTGCGCGAAACGGAAGCCCTGGTCCGTCGCCTGCAGAGTCCCCCAGGAGGAGTGCCGGAGGAACATGCGCCCGATCGCGATCCGAACGTGTCACGGCTCGAGCGGGAGCTCGCCGAGAAGCTCGGAGCGCGCGTGGCCATCCAGCCCGGCAAGGCCGGCCGCGGCAAGCTGGTGGTGAGCTACAACAGCCTCGACGAGCTCGACGGTATCCTGGCTCACATCCAGTAGGGCGAGCCGCAGGTGGCCGGGCCGGTCACCGTCACCGTCGCGTTGCAGCGCCGCCGTGCCGCTTCGGTGCGGAAAGTACCATGTGGACGGGGCCGCGCCCCCTCTCTATAATCCCGCGGCTTTTTCGCCATGGTCACGTAAGTGACTGAACGGCCGAAGTAATGTGAAGCCACTTGCGTCCGCTCAAGACGCAAGGCAAGCGGCTCTTTTGAGCCCCTCGAACGGGACTTATATAAGGTGTCGGCGATCGATCTGCCCCGTGCGCGGCGGCTGGCCTTTGGCGTGGTCGTGGGTCAGGCGGCGGTGAGCGTCGTGGCGGCCGCGTGTGCTTTCGGTCTCGGCGGCCGTGTCGCCGCGCTCTCGGCGCTTGCGGGCGGGGGTATTGCCACGGCAGGAAGCCTGACGATGGCAGCGGTGGTATTCGGCGGCTCGGCGAGCGAGGCCCAGCGCGCGCTGAGCAGGTTCTACCTCGGTGAGGCGCTGAAACTCGCCGTGGTGGCCGTGCTGTTCGTGGTCGTGCTGAAGGTGATGAGGGTGGCGCCGCTGGCGATGTTCGCCACGTTCGCCGCGACGTTCTTGATGTACTGGATTGCGCTGCTGACGGCCCTGTCCGCGGCGCGCGCATACCGGGTGGAGTCGTTGTGAGTGCATTGATGAGGAGCCTGGTTGCAGCGGCAGAAGGCGGCGGTAGCGCGACCGACTACATCCTGCATCACCAGAAGAACCTCTCCAGCAACACCGCCCGCGGGATCTTCGACTTCTCCGTCGTGAACTACGACACCGTCTTTTTCTCGGTGGTGCTCGCGCTGCTGTTCTTCGGCCTCTTCTGGATGGTGGCGCGGCGCGCGACCGCCGGTGTGCCGGGCCGGGTGCAGAACTTCATCGAAATCATCGTCTCGTTCGTCGACGGGCAGGTGCGCGACACCTTCCACGGCGCGAGCCGCCTGATCGCCCCGCTGGCGCTCACCATCTTCTGCTGGATCTTTCTGTTCAATTTCATGGACCTGATCCCGGTCGACCTGCTGCCGCTCGTGGCGCGCGGCGTCGGGCTCGAGCACCTGAAGGTCGTGCCGAGCACCGACCTCAATGCGACCTTCGCGATGTCGCTGACGGTCTTTCTCCTCATCATCTTCTACAGCCTCAAGATGAAGGGGGTGCTGGGATTCATCGGCGAGCTGACACTCAATCCCTTCAGGGCCAGGAACATCCTGCTGCAGGCGCTGCTGGTCCCGGTCAATTTCATACTCGAGTCGGTCACCTTCCTGGCACGACCCATCTCCCTGTCGCTGCGCCTCTACGGCAATCTCTACGCGGGCGAGATGGTGTTCCTGCTGCTGGCGGTGCTCACGCTCCAGGGCATCAGTGCCCTGTCGCACTTCAGCGGCTGGTTCTTCCTGGTGATGCAGTTTTTGCTCGCCCTGGTATGGGCCATTTTCCACCTGCTGATCATCACGCTGCAGGCCTTCATCTTCATGGTGTTGACGATCGTTTACCTGGCGATGGCGGCGGAGCACCACTGAGGGCGCAGCGCGCGTTCGTCATCGGTTTTTTTGCGAGGAGACTTTGAATGGAAAACGTTGCACACATCCAGGCCATGACCGTGCTGGCCGTCGGCATCATCTTCGGCATGGGTGCGCTCGGCACCGCTATCGGCTTCGGCATTCTTGGCGGGCGCTTCATCGAAGGCTCGGCGCGTCAGCCGGAGCTGCTGCCGGTGCTGCGCGTGCAGATGTTCCTGGTCGCGGGGCTGCTCGATGCGGTGGCGATGATCGGCATCGGTTTCGCGTTGTTCTTTACGTTCGCGAATCCGTTCCTCGGCGCGGTTCAGCACTGAGACACAGCGACTCCGCGGACGGGAGACACGCACCGTGAATATCAACCTCACGCTCGTCGTACAGATGATCGTGTTTGCCACCCTCATCTGGGGAACGATGAAGTGGATCTGGCCGCAGATTCTCTCGGCCATGGAGGAGCGCGAGCGCAAGATCGCCCAGGGCCTCGCGGCAGCCGAAGAAGGCGAGAAGGAGCTCGCGCAGTCGCGCGACAAGGCGGACGCCATCATCCGCGAGGCGCGCGAGCGGGCCAACCAGATCATCGACCAGGCGCAGCACCGTGCCAACGAGCTGGTCGAGCAGGCGAAAGGTGCGGCGAGCCAG
>JAFAKO010000342.1 GCA_019235245.1 Gammaproteobacteria bacterium | reverse complement strand
TACCTCTATCCGGGGCACGCCGCCGCGCATCTCATCGTCGACAGCGGGCGCGCCGCGTTCGTCGATGTGGGCACGAACTCCTCCGTCCCCTATCTGCTCGCCGCGCTCGATGAGCTCGGCCTCGCACCCGCGGCAGTCGATTATCTGCTGCTCACCCACGTGCATCTCGACCATGCGGGCGGCGCAGGCGCACTCATGCAGCATTTGCCCAACGCCCGCGCACTGCTGCATCCGCGCGGGGCGCCGCACATGATCGACCCCGCGAAGCTCATTGCGGGCTCGCAGGTGGTGTATGGCGAGGAGCGCTTCCGCCGACTGTACGGTGAGCTCCTGCCGATTGCGCCCGAGCGGGTGCGTGTCGTCGCGGACGGGGAGCGCGTGGTGCTCGGCGGGCGCACCCTCGAGCTGATCCACACCCCGGGGCACGCCCAGCATCACTACGTGGTCGTGGACCCGGCGCACCGCAGTATCTTCAGCGGCGACACCTTCGGCATCTCCTATCGCGCGCTCGACACCGACAAGGGCGCCTTCATCACGCCCTCCACCGTGCCGACGCAGTTCGACCCGCCGCAGCACATCGCATCCATCGACCGCATGCTCGCCTACCGGCCGGAGTCGATTTACCTCATGCACTTCAGCCGCGTGACCGACATTCCGCGCCTGGGCGCCTCGCTCAAGGAACAGATCGCCGAGCTCGCCGCGATCGCGCGGGCACACGCCACGGATGCCGACCCGGACGGCGCCATCCGCGCCGACATGCTGGCGCTGTGGCGGAGGCTTGCGCGCCTCCACGGCTGTCAGCTTGCCGATCCCGACCTCGAGCACGCGCTCGCCGGCGACCTCACGCTCAACACCCAGGGGCTGATCGCCTGGCTCGCGCGCACCGGCGAGCTCGGCAGCAAGGACAGAAAGGCCCACTCATGAACCGCTTCAAGGCGTACCGCATTCACTCGGACGGCGGCAAGATCCTCGCGCGCTTCGAGGATCTCAGCCTCGAGGATCTCGGCCCGGGCGAGGTCGTGATCCGCGTCACCCACTCCGGCATCAACTACAAGGACGCGCTCGCGGCCACCGGCGCCGGCAAGATCCTGCGCCGCTACCCGTTGGTCGGTGGCATCGACCTGGCCGGTGTCGTCGAGTCCTCGAGCGATGCGCGCTTTGCGCCGGGTACGGCCGTGCTCGTGACCGGCTGCGGACTGTCCGAGACGCACGATGGCGGCTATGCGCAGCTCGCCCGCGTCCCGGGCGACTGGGTGATCCCGATGCCTGCCGGGCTCGATGCGGCCACCGCCATGGCGCTCGGCACCGCGGGCTTCACGGCCGCCCTCGCCATTCATCGCATGGAGCAGAACGGGCAGTCGCCCTCCGGCGGCCCGATCGCGGTGACCGGCGCCTCCGGCGGCGTCGGCAGCATCGCCATCGACATGCTGAGCGCCCGCGGCTATCGCGTGGTCGCGGTGAGCGGCAAGTCCGATGCCGTGCCATACCTCAAGGAGCTCGGAGCGGGCGAGGTATTGCTGCGCGAGGGGCTCGACCTCGGCTCCCGTCCGCTCGAGAACGCTCGCTTCGGCGGCGCCATCGATAACGTCGGCGGCGACATCCTCACCTGGCTGACACGCACGGTCGATTTCTGGGGAAACATCGCGAGCATCGGCCTCACTTCCGGCGCGACACTCTCGACCACGGTGATGCCGTTCATCCTGCGCGGGGTGTCACTGCTCGGCATCAACTCCTCGGCGACCCGGCGTGAGTGGCGGCTCGTGGTGTGGCAGCGCATCGCCACCGATCTTCGTCCGCGCCACCTCGAGCGCATCGTGACGCGCACCATCCCCTTCGAGGAGCTGCCGGCGGCTTTCCCCGATTACCTGGCGGGGCGCGTGACCGGCCGCACCGTCGTGCGCATCGACTGAGGCAAGTTACCCGCCGGTAGGATCAGCTCCGCGGTGCCCGCCGATGGTGCCGCCCCGCGGCGCGCGTATAGAATGAGCGCCCCCTCTCGAGGTCCCGTCATGCCCGAAAAATCCCTGTCAGCCGGTGCGCGTCTGCGTGAGGCCCTCGGGCTCGAGCGGCCGCTGCAGGTGGTCGGCGCGGTGAATGCCTACGCGGCACTGCTCGCCGAGCGCGCCGGCTTCCGCGCCATCTACCTCTCCGGCGCCGGGGTCGCCAACGCCTCCTTCGGACTACCGGACCTCGGCATCACCTCGATGAACGATGTCTGCGAGGACGTACGCCGCATCTGCGGAGCCTGCCCGCTGCCGCTGCTGGTGGACGCGGATACCGGCTTCGGCGGCGCGTTCAATATCGCGCGCACGACGCGCGAGCTCATCCGTGCCGGGGCGGCCGGCATGCACCTCGAGGACCAGGTGTCCGCGAAGCGCTGCGGGCACCGCCCCGGCAAGGCCCTGGTCCACGCCGGCGAGATGGTCGACCGCATCCACGCCGCCGTCGATGCGCGCAGCGATGCGGGCTTCGTCATCATGGCACGCACGGACGCCCATGCCGTCGAAGGCCAGGCAGCGGCGCTGCAGCGCGCTGCGGACTACGTCGCCGCCGGCGCCGACATGATCTTCGCCGAGGCCCTGAAAACGCTGGAGGAGTACCGGCAGTTCACCGCGGCGCTGCCGGTGCCGGTGCTCGCCAACATCACCGAGTTCGGGCAGACGCCGCTTTTCACGGTGCCGGAGCTGGGCGCCGCCGGGGTGCGACTGGTGCTCTACCCGCTGTCCGCGTTCCGGGCCGCGTCGCGCGCGCAGCAGCGCGTCTACCAGGCGATCCGCACCGAGGGCACGCAGCAGGGCGTGCTCGACCTGATGCAGACGCGCAGCGAGCTCTACGACGTGCTCGGCTATCACGATTACGAGAAGAAGCTCGACGAGCTGTTCGGGAAAGACAAGCCATGAACGAGACGCGCAACCTCGGCCCCAAGAAATCCGTCGCCCTCTCGGGGGTCACGGCGGGCAACACGGCGCTGTGCACGGTGGGCCGCACCGGCAACGACCTGCACTATCGCGGCTACGACATTCTCGAGATCGCGACGGTGTGCGAGTTCGAGGAGATCGCTTACCTGCTGATCCACGAGAAGCTGCCGAACCGCGCCGAGCTCGGCGAGTACAAGGCGAAGCTCAAATCGCTGCGCGGACTGCCGGCAACCGTACGCAGCTCGCTGGAGGTGCTGCCGGCGGCGACCCATCCGATGGACGTGCTGCGCACCGGCGTGTCGGTGCTCGGCTGCGCGCTGCCCGAGAAGGATGCGCACCCGGTGGCCGGTGCGCGCCAGATCGCCGATCGCCTGATCGCCTCACTCGGCTCGATGCTCACCTACTGGTATCACTTCAGCCACTCGGGCGTGCGCATCGAGGTCGAGACCGACGATGACTCGATCGGCGGGCACTTCCTGCACCTGCTGCACCAGCGACCGCCGCCCGCCTCCTGGGTGCGCGCCATGCACACCTCGCTCATCCTTTACGCCGAGCACGAGTTCAACGCCTCGACCTTCGCGGCGCGGGTGATCGCCGGCACTGGAGCGGATCTCTACTCCTGCATCGTGGGCGGCATCGGCGCGCTGCGCGGGCCCAAGCACGGCGGCGCCAACGAGGCGGCCTTCGAGATCCAGCAGCGCTACGCGAGCGCGGACGCCGCTGCAAACGACGTCCGTGCACGCCTCGCGAACAAGGAAGTAATCATCGGCTTCGGCCACCCGGTGTACACCATCGCCGACCCGCGCAACGAGGTCATCAAGGAGGTGGCGCGGGCACTCGCCAAGGAAGCGGGTGACATGAGCATGTTCGAGATCGCGGCGAGCATCGAGAAGGTGATGCGCGAGACCAAGAACATGTTCGCCAACCTCGACTGGTTCTCGGCCGTCTCCTACCACATGATGGCGATCCCGACCGAGATGTTCACGCCGCTGTTCGTCATCGCGCGCACCACCGGCTGGTCGGCGCACGTCATCGAGCAGCGCATCGACGGCAAGATCATCCGGCCGAACGCCAATTACACAGGTCCGGAGAACCTCAAGTTCGTGCCACTGGCGCAGCGCAAGTGATCGCCGGCTACTGAGGCAACGCAACTCACCCAGGGAGTCAGGGCCATGTCAGGCCACGACATCAGATCCGCAGAACGTCCGCCGTTCGATGCTGCGCTCGTCGCCATCGCCGACTACGCCCGCAACTACAAGGTGCAGAGCGCCACGGCCTGCGACACCGCGCGCTACTGCCTCATGGACACCCTCGCCTGCGGCTTCCAGGCGCTGAAGTACCCCGCCTGCCAGAAGCTGCTGGGCCCGGTGGTCCCGGGCGCGGTGATGGCCGGCGGTGCGCGCGTGCCCGGCACCTCCTTCGAGCTCGACCCGGTGCAAGCGGCCTTCAACATCGGCGCGATGATCCGCTGGCTCGATTTCAACGACACCTGGCTCGCCGCCGAATGGGGACATCCCTCCGATAACCTCGGCGGCATTCTCGCGGTGGCGGACTACCTGGCCCGGCAGGCGGTGATGTCGGGCCGCACGCCGCTCACGGTGCGCGAGCTGCTCGCCGCGATGATCAAGGCCCACGAGATCCAGGGGGTGCTGGCGCTCGAGAACAGCTTCAACCGTGTGGGCCTCGATCACGTGCTGCTGGTGCGCGTCGCCTCCACCGCGGTCGTGACGAGCCTCCTCGGCGGCACCGCCGAGCAGGTGGTGAATGCAGTGTCGAACGCCTGGATCGACGGTGGCGCGCTGCGCACCTATCGCCACGCGCCCAACACCGGCTCGCGCAAGAGCTGGGCGGCGGGCGATGCGACCAGCCGCGCCGTGCGGCTCGCGCTCATCGCCCTCACCGGCGAGATGGGCTACCCGTCGGCGCTCTCGGCGAAGACCTGGGGCTTCAGCGACGTACTGTTCCGCGGCAAGCCGATCTCGCTGTCGCAGCCCTTCAGCAGCTACGTCATGGAGAACGTGCTCTTCAAGATCTCCTACCCCGCCGAGTTCCACGCGCAGACGGCGGTCGAGGCGGCCATGACGCTGCATCCACAGGTCGCCGCGCGGCTCGCCGACATCGAGCGCGTCGTGATCGAGACGCAGGAGCCCGGCGTGCGCATCATCGACAAGGTGGGGCCGCTCGCCAACCCGGCCGATCGCGATCACTGCATACAGTACATGGTGGCGGTCCCGCTCATCTTCGGGCGGCTCACGGCGGAGGACTACGAGGATGCAGTGGCGCGCGACCCGCGCATCGATGCGCTGCGTGAGCGCACGCAGGTGCGCGAGAATCCCGCCTTCACCCGCGAGTACTACGACCCCGAGAAGCGCTATATCGGCAACGCCGTGCAGGTCTTCTTCCGCGACGGCAGCACCACCCCGCGAGTGCAGGTCGACTTCCCGATCGGCCACCGCAAACGACGCGCGGAAGGCATGCCGGTGCTCGTGAAGAAGTTCGAGACATCGGTGGACGCTCACTTCGGCCCGAAGCAGGCCGAACGCATCAAGGGCCTGTTTGCCACGCCCCGATCGCTCGATGCCATGCCGGTGAACGAGCTCGTGGCGGCGCTGGTGACCAACGGGGCGAAGCCCTGAGGAGGGGCCGGCGGCGCTGATGGCGGCGGTGATGGCTGCGGTGATGGTGCGGCGCGCGGATAGTTAGTCGCGCGACTAACTATCGCCCGAACGTGCATTGCACGCCTGCCCCTCCCGGGCGTTAATCAGTTCCGGCACGCCAAGGCCTAACGCCGCCGCAAGAATATTCTCCTCCTTGCGTCGCGCGAACACACGCCAGGCGCGCTCCTCGAGCGCCGTCCGCTGTGCTCGATCACTTACCAGTTCGACACACGCCTCGACCAGACGGTCATAGGGCACCCCGCAAACCGCCTCACGCACATCCGACTCGATCTTAGTGTCCTCGCCAACCTCGGCGACTACCGCCTTTCCGTTGGTGAGCAGGTAAGCGGCGCGCACGATCTCGAAGATCTTGGCCTCGTAGTAATGCATGTTGAGCACCACCTTGGCGCTCGCTATCGCGCGGTCGCGCAGCTCCCCATAGGAGCCGAACAGGGCGACGACCTTCAGGCCCCGCGCCCTCAAGGCCTCCAGGATCTGTCGGCGGCGTGGATTGATGCAGCCGTAGAAGAGCACGTCGATCTCTTCGCTGAGGCGGGGGATCCGCGCCAGCTCCGGCACGTAACCGACGGGCACGAAGGCGACGGATCGTGCCCCGTGGGCCCTGAGGCGGCACACATTCTCTGCGCTGTAGTCCCACACGCACCGCTGCTTGAGCGCGCCCAGGTAGGGACCACGAAGCCACGGCGAATCACGGTCCGCCTGTTCCGAGTTGTAGATGATCGCATCGCGTGGTAGCACGGACAGGCTGTGCTCGTTGAGCAGGTGAGCCCCAAGGACGATCAGCCTTGCCGCGCGGTCAGGTGGCTGGCGGTAGTACACCTGTACCCCGAGCCGGCGGAGTCCAAAATAGACGGCCTCCGCCAGTTCGGTCAACGCGCCGGCGTGTTGGTACCCTTCAGGGCGAATATGCAGAACGTGAAATATGCTTTGCGCGCCCGGTCCGACCCATGTCTAAAGCGCGATTATCAGTGGGCGCCCATGACGTGCGTGTGACGGACTTCAGCCCACCCGTACCGGCACGAACAGCCGTGCCTCGCCGCGCTGGATGAGGAGCGCGATGTGTCCCTTGGACTTCTCCACCGCGCCGCGCAGATCCGCGGCGTTGTTGACCGGTGAGCCGTTGGCGGCGAGCACCACATCGCCCGTCTGGATGCCGGCCTCCGCTGCCGGGCCGCTCGCGCGCTCGACGAACAGCCCGCCCTTGACGTTGGTCTGCTGCTGCTCCTGCGGGCTGAGCGGCCGCACGGCGAGCCCGAGCTTGCCGCCATCGTTGTGATCGCCCGCGTCGGCGGACGCGGTGCGCTTATCCTCCATGGCGCCGAGCTTGACGCTGATGGTGCGCGACTCGTGATTGCGCCACACCTCGAGCTCCACCGCGGTCCCCGGGGCGATCGAGGCGATCTGCACCGGCAGCTCAGTGGAATCCTTCAAAGGCTGGCCATTGAGCTTGAGGATCACATCCCCGGCCTGGACCCCGGCATGCTCCGCCGGGCCCCCCTTCTCGACGCTCGAGACGAGCGCGCCCTCGGGCTGCGGCAGGCCGAAGGAGTCGGCGAGTCCCTGGCTGACGTTCTGGATCACGACGCCGAGCTTGCCGCGCGTGACGTGGCCGGTGGTCTGCAGCTGCTGCCCGACCTGCATGGCGACATCGATCGGAATCGAGAACGACACGCCCATGTAGCCACCGCTGCGGCTGTAGATCTGCGAGTTGATGCCGACCACCTCGCCGCGCATGTTGAAGAGCGGCCCGCCGGAGTTGCCGGGGTTGATCGGCACGTCGGTCTGGATGAAGGGCACGTAGCCGGAGTCGAGCGTGCGGCCCTTGGCGCTGACGATGCCCGCGGTCGCGCTGTTCTCGAAGCCGAAGGGAGCGCCGATCGCGAGCACCCACTCGCCGACCTTGAGCGCGCGCGAGTCGCCAACCTTCACCGTCGGCAGATCCTTGTCCTTGGCGTTGATCTTGATGATCGCGATGTCGGACTTCGTGTCGACGCCGATCACCTTGGCGGTGTACTCGCGCCGGTCGGTCATGCGCACCGTGACCTCGCTCGCGCCGTTCACCACGTGCGCGTTGGTCATGATGACCCCATCGGGACGGATGATGAAGCCCGAGCCCTCGCCGTGCACCGGCTGCGGGGCCGGCGACTGGAAGGGCGCGCCGCGGAAGAACGGCGCGAACGGGCTGTTGGGGCCGAAGAAGGGATTGCCAGGCCCGTTGTCGCCGTTGCCGCCGTTGCCGCCGTTGTCACCGTTGTCTTCGTCCTGGTCGCCGCCGCGGTTGAAGCCGGTCGCGACCTTGGTCACCACCTGGATGTTGACCACTGCGGGGCCGTACTTCTGCACCATGCTGCTGAAGTCGGGCAGCATCACGGCCGAGGGCGTGCCGGATGCGGGGGTCTGGGTGGCGGGCGCCGTCACCGCGGCCGCGGGCGGGGCCGCAAGCGCATGGGCCGTGCCCGCCACGTAAAAGGTGCCGAACGGCACGGCGATGAGGCTGGCGCCGAGTGCCGCAGCGATCAGGGGTTTCCTGATGAGAGTCGGTAAGTTCATTGAAGGCTCCGTCGATTCCCGGGGTCCAGTGGAACTGCGCGCAAGATAGTGGGGACGCCTTATGGGATCCTTAAGGCCGTCCTGCGCACCGCTCCCGACCGACCGCTGGTGCGCTATTCCGCCGTGAAACGGCTGTAGGGGCGGGGCTCGGTCTTCAGAGCGGGGCTGAGCGCGCTGAAATACGCGGTGATCTCGGCGATCTCGGCCGGCTTAAGTGGCGCAGCGAGACCTTTCATGATGGGGTTCTTGCGGCCGCCGTTCTGGTATTCCTCGAGGGCGCGCGCCAGGTAATCCTGGTGCTGACCTGCGAGCGAGGGATACATCGGCGCCATGGCGACACCGTCCTGGCCGTGGCAGGCGGTGCAGAGCGCCACGGACTTCGGCGGCGTGCCCTGCGCCTTGCCCGTCGGGGTGAGCGGCTTGCCGGCGAAATACACGGCCACGTCCGCGATATCCTGATCGGTGAGCTCGGACGCCTGCGAATGCATCGTCAGGTGCGAGCGGTTGCCATCGCGGTAGTCGTGCAGCGCGGACGACAGGTACTCCGGGCTCTGTCCCTCGAGCTTCGGCACGCTGTAGTCGGGGTAGGCGTTGCGGTAGCCTTCGACGCCGTGACAGCCGAGGCAGGTATAGGAGAGCTCCTTGCCACGGTGCGGATCGCCCTGCAGCGCGCCGGGCGCGGCAGGCTGCGCGGTGACGGCCGTCGCCGGCGCCGGTTGCGCGGGGGGCGAGGGGGTTTGCCCGAGGGCCACCGCCGCGAGCGCACATGCTATCGCTGCGACCGGAATTGCCTGCCCGGCAGAGCCGCACCGACGCCCCATCCTCTTCTCCGCGAGTGGAAAAAACGGCCCGCATGTTACGGGCTCCGCGGGTCAAAAGCCACTGAACGGGCCGCGCCGCGCTGCCGCAGCCATGCAGTTGGTATCGGTGTTGATATCGTAAGATGAACCGTGATCGCCCTCATTCAGCGCGTGAGCGAGGCGCAGGTGCGCGTCGATGAGCAGCGTATCGCTGCGATCGGGCGCGGCATCCTCGCGCTCATTGGCGTGCAGCGCGAGGACACCGCCGCCTCCGGCGAACGGCTGCTCGAGCGCATCCTCTCCTACCGGGTGTTCCCGGACGAGGAAGGCCGCATGGGTCTCCCGCTGCGCGCCGTCGCCGGTGGGCTGCTGCTCGTGCCGCAGTTCACGCTCGCGGCTGACACCCACAAGGGCACCCGCGCGGGGTTCAGCACGGCGGCCGAGCCCGGGGAGGCACAGCGTCTGTTCACCACCCTCGTGGCCCGGGCGCAGGAGCTGTATACCCCTGTTTCCGCAGGCGTATTCGGGGCACATATGCACGTCTCCCTGGTCAATGACGGCCCCGTGACCTTCTGGCTGGAAGGCCATTGAGCAAGCGTGAAGTGCGTCCCGACGGCGCACGAACTAATGGGGCCCCGGGCACTCCTTTGACTTATGATCCAGTTCTTTTCCGCCGCGGGCGGAAGCTTGTGGAGTGGTGAAATATGGGCCTAGGAATGCGCGAGCTGGTGATCATCCTGCTCGTCGTGCTCGTGGTGTTTGGTGCCAAGAAGCTGCGGACCGTGGGCTCGGATCTCGGCCATGCGGTGCGCGGTTTCAAGAAGGCGATGAGCGAGGGCGAGGAGGAGCAGAACGCCCCGCCGAAGCAGATCCGCTCCGAAGGTGCGGACGCCGAATTCCCCGAAGTCGCGAAGAAGACCGACACCAAGACCGAACGGAGCACGTGATCTGTTCGAAGGCCGGTTCTCGGAAATCCTGATCATCTTCGTCCTGGCGCTCATCGTGCTGGGACCGGAGAAGCTGCCGCGCGTCGTATCCGAAGTTGGCCGCTGGGTGGGGCGGGCCCGCGCCATGGCGCGTCAGTTCCGCGAGCAGCTCGAGGAGGAAGTGCAGCTCGAGGAGGCCCGCAAGGCGCAGGCCCAGCGCGCCGCCCCGCCGCCGCCCGAGCCCGCGCCGGTCGGTGCCGCGCCACCCGCGCCAGCCACGGGACCGGCGCCCGAGAGCTCGACCGAGGGCGGCAACGGCCGCTCGAGCCGCGTGACGCACGACACCACCCACCGCGAGCCGCCCTCGGCCGCCTCCGCCTCCGATTCCACCGCTACCCGAGCCGCGCCGACGGGCAGCGCCGATGAGCGACGAACCTGAGCAGCTCGCCGAAGGCACGCTGATCTCGCACCTGCTCGAGCTGCGCGATCGGCTGCTGCGCGCGCTGGTCGCGGTCGGCATCGCCTTCATGCCGTGCGTCTTCTACTCGAACGATCTCTTCAGCTTCATGGCGCAGCCGCTGCTCGCCAAGCTCCCGCCGGGCAGCAACCTCATCGCCACCGGCGTGATGTCGCCCTTCACCACGCCCTTCAAGCTGTCGTTCTTCGCCGCATTGCTGCTCGCGATGCCGTACGTGCTCTATCAGCTGTGGGCGTTCGTCGCCCCGGGCCTGTACCGCCACGAGCGGCGCTTCGCGGTGCCGCTGCTCGTCTCCTCGATCGTCCTCTTCTATGTCGGCATTGCCTTCGCCTACTACTTCGTCTTCCCGGTGATGTTCGAGTTCTTCGCGCACACGACTCCGAAGGGCGTGTCGATGATGACCGACATCAACCAGTACCTGGATTTCGTGCTCACCATGTTCTTCTGCTTCGGCCTCGCCTTCGAGGTGCCGGTCGCGGTGGTGCTGCTCGTGCTGATGGGTGTCGTGCGCATCGACAAGCTGAAGAAGAATCGCGGTTACGTGCTGATCGGCATCTTCATCCTGGCGGCGCTCCTTACGCCTCCGGATGCCATCTCGCAGTGCTCGCTCGCGATCCCGATGTATCTCCTCTATGAGGGCGGGATCCTCATGGCACGTTTCCTCTCGCGCAATCAGGACGCGCAGGCGCAGGCCAAGACCGAGCAATGAGCGAGCTCGCCGGGAGCGTGCGCCCCGCGTCCGCCGCACCGCCGCGGACCCTCCTCGGCCAGCCCTTTGGACTCGCGACGCTCTTCCTCACCGAGATGTGGGAGCGCTTCACCTACTACGGCATCCAGGCGGTGCTGATCCTCTTCATGGTGGCATCGGTCTCGCGCGGTGGCCTCGGGCTCGATGACAGGACCTCGAGCTCCATTTTCGGCCTCTTCCTCGGCAGCACCTATCTGCTGGGACTCCTCGGCGGCTGGATCGCCGATCGGCTGCTCGGTGCGCAGCGCGCGGTGGTGAGCGGCGGGATTCTGATCGCGGCCGGCAGCGCACTCCTCGCGCTCGGCAACCAGGCGGTGTTCTTCCTCGGCCTCGTGGTGAACGCCATGGGGGTGGGACTGCT
>JAFAKO010000249.1 GCA_019235245.1 Gammaproteobacteria bacterium | reverse complement strand
CACGTGGAACGACCAGTCTTCGAGCACCGGGCGGTAGAAGCGCTGCCGCCCGACCCGCCATGCCACGAGCGCGGAGTACGCGGCCCCCGCTACGCCCAGGGCTCCCCACAGCACCGCCAGCGGCGCGATGCTGTGCCAGGGGGCGCGCACCACCGCCGAGAGCAGCAGCACGCTGCTGAAATGCATCACCGTCGGGGTCGCGAACGCGGCGCCCGCCTCGGGCGCGCGGATCGGGGGCCGCTCGGCGATCAGCGTCATGACGACGAATTGCAGCCCCACCAGGGCTCCGGCTGCGGAGCCCACGATGACGTAAAAGCTATCCCACTCAGAGAGCTCAGGCACCGCACCGCCCGGTCATCTATCGCCGCGTTCTGGCGATAGTTAGCCATTTACCTAACTATCCGCGAAACGGGGCGTTCGCCCCCTGCACGCCGCTGGACGATCATAGTGTCGTCCGGATCGTTGCCGCAACGCAACAAGCGTAACGGAAGCGCCGCTGGCTATGGCCCCAAAGTCGCATTGCTGTGCTGCGCAACGCCGTGTGAAGGTAGCCACGCAGAAGCCCTGCGATGGGAGTTCTTATGAAGCGTCACCTGCTGATACTGCTTTCGGCGGCTGCTCTCGCCTCTTCACAAGGCGCGCTCGCCCAGATGATGGGCCACGGCAACACCAGTGGCGCCATGGGCGACTGGGAATTCCGCATCGGCCCGGTCTTCACCGAGTCGAAGAACGTCGAGTTCAAGGGCGGCAGCACCGCTGACGTCGACAGCACGACCGGAATCAGGGTCGGAACCGGCTATTACGTGACCGACCAGTTCATCGTGGGCATGAACTTCGGCTGGGCGCAGTCGAGCTTCAACGGCGTCGTCCAGAGCGGCCATCCCGGGACCTCCGCGGTCATCGAGAACGGGCACGTCGACTTCAGTACGCTGATGTTCGACGCGACCTACCTGCTGCCGCTGCAGGGCGCCATCAAGCCCTTCGCCGTCGCCGGGCTCGGCTGGAACTGGATCAACACCAACATTGCGGCCGGACCGCCGCAATATGGCTGCTGGTGGGATCCGTGGTGGGGCTACGTCTGCACCGGTTATCAGCCGACCCACGGCGCGAACAGCTTCGCCTACCAGGCGGGCGCCGGTGTGCAGATCAACTTCACCCGCACCTTCAACATCAGCGTCGATTACCGCTACACCTGGATCGACCTGAACAATGCCAACGGCACACCGGGCTTCGGCGCCATCGGCCTGATGTTCAACTGGCGCTTCCCCTCCTACCACTACTGAGCGTCTGCAATGCGGCGACGTGCACCCTGGCGGGTGCGCGTTGCCGTGTGCCCGTCAGCTGGCCACGCGCAGCTCCGCGGAATGCCGCTCGGGGCCGAGGAGCGTCACGATGATGAGCGCCACGGCAATGACACCCAGGGTCCAGGCGAGGATGTCCGCATAGTCCCCGCCACGGGCTTCCGCCAGACCCGACTGGACCGGCGCCATCTTCGACATGGCCAGGTTGCCGAGCTGATAAGCGAAGCCCGGGAGCACCGCACGCACCGAGGACGGTGACAGCTCGTTGAGATGAGCGGGAACGATGCCCCAGGCACCCTGCACCATGAACTGCATCAGGAACCCGCCGAGTGACAGCATGACGGCAGTGTGGGAGTAGGCCCAGAGCGGAATCATCGGTAACGACAGGAGCGCGGCCAGCGCGATAGCGCGGCGGCGGCCGAGCCGCTCGGACAACGCCCCGAAGCAGATCCCGCCCGCCAGCGCGCCAAGGTTCATGACGATGGCGATCCGGCCGGTAGTCGCCGCCGAGAATCCGTGTTGCACCTGCAGGAAGGTCGGATACATGTCCTGCGAGCCGTGCGAGAAGGCGTTGAAGCAGGCCATGAGCAGCACCAGGTACAGGAGCGTCGGGAAGCTGGCGCGCACCGCGCCCCACAGCAGCGCCACCGAAGGCCGCTGCGGGGCAGCGCCGGCGACCCAGGCGGGCGACTCCTCCACGCCGAAGCGGATGTACAACACCAGGAGCGCCGAGGCGGAGCTGAGGATGAAGAGTCCCCGCCAGCCGACATGATCGAACACGGTCGCGAACACCACCGACGCCAGCAGGTAGCCGAGGACGTAGCCCTCCTGGAGTAACCCCGAGAAAAAGCCGCGCCCGCGCGCCGGCAGTGTCTCGAGGGCGAGCGCGGCGCCGACACCCCACTCGCCGCCCATGGCGAAACCGAACAGTGCGCGCAGCGCCAGCAGCGTCGCGAGATTCGGTGCGAAGGCCGTGGCGAGCTGCACCAGCGAGTAGCTCACGACGTTCAGCATCAGGACCGGCCGCCGCCCGAACTTCTCCGCCAGCCAGCCGAAGGCGAGTGCGCCGAGCGGCCGACAGGCGAGGGTGAGGAAGATCCCCTCGCTCACCGCCTTCACATCCGTGTGGAACTCGCCGCTGATCGCCTTGAGGCAGAAGACGAAGATGAAGAAGTCCAGGGCGTCGAGCGCCCAGCCACCGAGCGCCGCCAGATAGGCATGCAGCTGCGGGCGTGTGAGCATCCGAAAGTAGCCGAGCACTGTCAGCCTCCCATCGAACAGCCGAGCCGCAGCCTAGCACGGACCTCTGCGGCACCTTACGCTAGCGAGGTGAGTGACAGCGGCGCGAGCTTCGACGCCATCATCGAGCGCGAGCGCGGCTTGCGCCGCAGCCTGAGCGCGCGCCGCATGACCATGATCGCCATCGGCGGAGCGATCGGCACCGGGCTCTTCCTCGGCAGCGGCTTCGCCATCAGCATGGCGGGCCCGGCAGTGCTGCTGAGCTACCTGGTCGGCGCACTGATCGCGCTGCTGCTCATGGGCTGTCTCGCCGAGATGACCGTGGCGCACCCGACCTCGGGCTCCTTCGGCGCGTACGCCGAGTACTACCTCGGGCCGCTCGCCGGGTTCCTGGTGCGCTACGCGTATTGGACCAGCATCGTGCTGGCGGTGGGCACCGAGGTCACGGCCATCGCGCTCTACATGCATTACTGGTTTCCGGCAACGCCCGGGTGGCCGTGGATCCTCGGATTCTCGGCGCTGCTGGTGCTGGTCAACGCCCGCAGCGTGAAAACCTTCGGCGCCATCGAGTACTGGTTCTCGGCCATCAAGGTGACGGCGATCGTGCTGTTCATAGTGCTCGCCGCATACATCGTGCTCGCCGGCAGGGATGCGGGCGGCGGATTCCACAACTACACCGCCCACGGCGGATTCTTCCCGCGCGGCGTGTGGGGTGCCTGGACCGCGTTGCTCGTCGCCATTTTCAGCTATCTCAGCATCGAGATGATCGCGGTGGCGGCGGGCGAGGCGGCGCAGCCGCAGATCGCGGTGCGGCGCGCATTCCACTCGACGGTCGTGCGGCTCATCGTCTTCTACCTGCTCACCCTCGCGCTGGTGCTGGCGGTGGTGCCGTGGACCGCCGCCGGTGTCGATGAGAGCCCGTTCGTCAAGGTGATGCGGGCGCTCGGCGTGCCTGCCGCCGCCGGCATATTCAATTTCGTGATTCTGGTCGCCGCGCTCTCCGCCATGAACAGTCAGCTCTACATCACCACGCGCATGATGTTCAGCCTGTCACGCGCGGGCTACGCGCCACGGCGCTTCGGGTTGCTCAACGAGCGCGGCGTACCGGTGCAGGCGCTGCTGCTCTCGAGTCTCGGCATCGCGCTCGCCACCGCACTCAGCGTGGTCGCGCCCAAGTCCGCCTTCATCCTGATGATCTCGATCTCCTCGTTCGGCGCGATGTTCACCTGGATGATGATTTTCGTGACCCACTATGCCTTCCGGCATGTACGCGTGCGCGCGGGCGCAGCGCTGCTGCTGCCCATGCCGGGCTACCCCGCCACCACGCTGCTTGGCGCCGCGCTCATGGCCGCGGTGCTCATCACCACGGCATTTACCCCGGCTTTTCACCTGACGCTCGTGTTCGGGCTGCCGTTTCTGGGCGCGCTGTGGCTGCTGTACCGGCTATGGTATCGCCGCATTAACTTGCCGGGGTCCGGGGAGTAAGCTGGCGTCACCGCTGGCAAGGAGTCACAGCATGGCGACGCAAGCAATTCCCGAGGGATACCGTACCGCTACCCCTTATCTCATCGTGCAGGGCGCGGCGGAAGCGATCGATTTCTACAAGCGCGCGTTCGGCGCGACCGAGATGCTGCGCATGGCCGACCCGCAGGGCAGGGTGGGGCACGCCGAGATCCGCATCGGGGATTCGGTGATCATGCTCGCCGATGAGCACCCCGGCATGGGTTACCGTGGACCGCGCACGCTCGGCGGATCGAGCGTCAGCATCCTGCTCTACCTCGAGGAGGTAGACCGGGTGGTCGAGCGCGCCGTGCGCGCGGGTGCCCGCGTGCTGCGCCCGGTGGCAAACCAGTTCTACGGGGATCGCTCCGGGACACTGGAGGATCCGTTCGGACACGTCTGGACGATCGCAACCCACGTCGAGGATGTGGCGCCGGAGGAGCTGAAGCGCCGCGCGGAAGATGCGATGCGCTCGAGGCCGCCGGCGAATTCCTGAAGCCGCGACGGGGCGGTTGCGCGGCGCCGCAGCTGCCCTCATGATGGCGAAAACAGCGCGGCGCTACACACGGGGAGAGCGTCGGCCCTCAGCGCGGGGCCTGACGCGACGGCATGGTCTTCAACTCACTCACGTTCGTGGTGTTCTTCGCCTGCGTCCTGGCGCTGCACTCGCTGCCGCTGCCGTGGACCACGAAGAAAATCAACCTGCTGATCGCCAGTTATCTCTTTTACGCCGCCTGGAACCCGCCGTTCGTGATCCTGCTGTGGATCTCGACGGTCGTCGACTGGTATGCCGCGCAGGGACTCGTCAAGGCACGGCGGCAGTCGGCGCGGCACGCCTGGATGCTGCTGTCGGTGGTCGCCAACCTCGGCATGCTCGGCTACTTCAAGTACGGGCAGTTCCTGCTCGATAACTTCACGGCGCTCGTCGGAGCGCTCGGCATCGCCTACCAGCCGGCCCACTACGACATCGTGCTGCCGGTCGGGATATCCTTCTATACATTCGCCACCATGTCGTACACGCTGGATGTGTACCTGCGCCGCGCCGCACCGGCGCAGAACCTGCTCGACTACGCGCTGTTCGTCACCTTCTTTCCGCACCTGGTGGCGGGCCCGATCATGCGCCCCACCGAGCTCGTACCGCAGTTCGCGCAGCCGCGCCGCGCGAGCGGCGCGCAGCTGCGCTTCGGGCTGGCGCTGATGACGCTCGGCCTGTTCAACAAGATCGTGCTCGCCGACAGCTTCCTGTCGGGCGTCGCCGAGCGCGTTTACGACGGCGACCGGATCCCGGGCACGCTGGATGCGTGGGCGGGCACGCTGGCCTTCAGCGGGCAGATCTTCTGCGATTTCGCCGGCTATTCGACCACCGCGATCGGCGCGGCGCTCTGTCTCGGCTTCGCGATGCCGGACAACTTCCGCTTTCCCTATGCGGCCGTCGGGTTCTCGGACTTCTGGCGGCGCTGGCACATCACGCTCTCCTCGTGGCTGCGTGACTATCTCTACATCCCGCTCGGCGGCAACCGCCACGGCGCACGCCGCACGTATGCGGCGCTCATGGGCACCATGCTGCTTGGCGGGCTGTGGCACGGGGCGAACTGGACGTTCGTGGCCTGGGGCGGCCTGCACGGCATATACCTTGCGGTCGAGCGGATGCTGCGCGCACGCTTTTCCAACTATCGCCCCGGCCCGGCGGTGTTCGTGCTGCTCGGGCTCCTCACCTACACGCTCGTGAACCTCACCTGGGTATTCTTCCGCGCCAAGACCTTCAGCCGTGCCTGGGTGGTGCTGCGCGGCATGCTGGGACTGAACGCCAGTACGCGGCCGATCCTGCCGACCTTCAGTCTCATTGCGGTCGTCAGCATCGTCGGTGCCCTGGTGTTGACGCACTGGCTGATGCGTGCCCGCACGCTCGAGTCGGTGGTGGCACGCACGCCGGCGGTGGCGCTCGGCGGAGTGTGGGCGCTCATGGTTTTCGCCATCATCATTGCCCAGGGGGCAGGCAGTGCCTTCATCTACTTCCAGTTCTGAGGCTCTGGAGGCGGGCGGCGCCGCGTATTTACGCAAGGCTGCGGTCACACCGCCGGGAGCGGGCGCTGCGACGGACCGGTACGCCCGCCAGACCGCATCCGACCGGCCGGGTGTCGCGCAGCCGGTGCCGGTGCGCCCGGTGCCCGAGCAGCCGTGGGGGAAGATCCTGCTCGGCGCCCTCGTGCTGCTCGCGGTGCTGCTGGCGGGTTGGGAATGGTACTGGCGGGCGTACGGTGTTAAGCCGAGCATCAGCAACACCTATGGTCTGTGGGCCATACAGCGGCGGCGGATCGATGCCGGCGAGGGAGACGCCACGGTGCTGCTCGGGGCATCGCGCCTGTACTTCGATGTCCAGCTGCCGGTGTGGGAGCGGCTCGATGGCCGCCGTCCCATCCAGCTTTCCTTCGAGGGCACCTCGCCGCTCAGCGCGGTGGAGGATCTGGCCAACGATACGGAATTCATTGGACGAATCCTGATCGCGGTGGAACCGGATCTGTTCTTCTCGGGGTTCCAGTATCGCGCCGGGGCGATAAGCTATGCCCGCAAGGAATCGCCCTCGCAGCGCATCGGCCAGTGGCTCTCGATGCATTTCATCGAGCCGTTCTTCGCATTCGACGATCCCGACTACGCCTTGCAGACGGTGCTCGCCCGGCAGCCATGGCCGCTGCGGCCGGGCAAGGTGTGGCACATCGATGTGCGCAAGCTCGCCGAGA
>JAFAKO010000328.1 GCA_019235245.1 Gammaproteobacteria bacterium | reverse complement strand
GAGCACCGTGTGCACGTTGCCGGCCGCGGTGCGCAGGTCCGCGGAGAAGCCCTTGTGGTATTTCACATCGCCCGAGCCCTTGAGGCGGCTGGTGTCGTAGACGCCTTCGAACTCGGAGAACAACTCCGCCGGCGACTTGCCGAGCAGATTCACCAGGACGTTCAAGCGTCCGCGGTGTGCCATGCCGATGACCACATCCTCGACGCCGGCCTCGCCGGCGCGCTGCACGAGGTCATCGAGGAGTGGAATGAGCGAATCGGTCCCCTCGAGCGAGAAACGCTTCTGCCCGACATAGCGGGTGTGCAGGTAACGCTCGAGACCCTCCGCGGCGGTGAGCTGCCAGAGGATGTTGCGTTGCTCCTCGGGCGTGAATCGCTGTCGCAGGCGCCCCTGCTGGAACTCATCCTGCAGCCACAGGCGCTCCTCGGAGTTCGAGATGTGCGCAAACTCGGCGCCGACCGCGCCCGCGTAGATGTCGTGCAGCTCCGCGAGGATCTCGCGCAACGGCAGGCGCTTGGGAACCGCCTCGATCCGGCTGCCGGTGAAGAATTCCCGCTCCAGATCGGCGGCGCTGAGGCCGAAGTACTCCGGATCGAGCGCCCGCGGTCGCGGTCGCGGCATGAGGCCGAGCGGGTCAATGCCGGCGATCAGGTGGCCGCGGTTGATCCATACCTGGATGAGCCGCGACACCGCGGCCTGGCGGGCGTTGTCGGCGGTGGCGGCGCTGCCAGACGCTGCGGCGCTGGCAGACGCTGCGCCGCTGGCGGCGCGCTCCACGAGCGCCGCGCGGAGCGGGGCGTGCGCCTGCTCACCGGCGGCTGCGCCGAGCGCCGCGAAGTACGCGCGCCAGCGCTCGTCCACGCTCGCCGGATCGCGCAGGTACTGCTCGTACAGGGCGTCGAGAAACTCGGCGTTGCCGCCGTAGAGTGCTGTAGGTTCGAGCATGGGAAAACCGCCGGCAGGCCAGTAGTTTAGCGGAATTCGCCAGGAGCCGAGAGAAGCCGGCCGGGAGGGGCGCGCGCTACAGGAGCCTCAGCAGGTGGAATTCGTACAAAATCAACGTTCCATACAGCGCCAGCACGCCGTACAGGATCGCCCCGACCGGGACGCGGCGGCCGAAGGTGCGCAGCCGCGAGATCTGCGTGAGCAGCACGACGCCCGCCGCGGTCATCATGATCTTCACGAACGCAAACACCTCCGCCGAACCGCCAATGAGCGAGGCCATGAGCGGATTCATCTCGTAAGCGCCCTGTGACATCAGCATCAGGGTGAGGAGCGCGTCGGCGCACGAGCAGGTCACGATCAGCACGCCGATGGCGAGCCACTGCGGATGATGCCAGTCGACCGCCGTGACGAGATTCTCTCCCTGGCGGCGCGGACCGCGGCGCCGCGGATTGAAGCTCCCGTACACCAGCGACCACAGAACGCGCTTACGCCGTTCGACTCCGCGGCGCTGGGGCTCCGCGTCGACCGGCGTTTGCAGTTCTTTCACTTTCATGGAGGGAGTTGTTGTTGTGCGGGCTGCCGTTGCGGTCATTGTAGCGGAGGGATCCGGTCCACGAAGCGTGACGGTGCTCACGCAACCGTTGCATAGCTCGGGCGCGACCGCACCGGCACGGCCCGGAGCGACCTGGCAGCCATGTTATGACAGGGCAGCGGGGTCACCTTATATGATGGGTGTGGATGCCCGCCCCCAGCGCCGCGACCGCACTTCCCGCCCACCCCGATGGGCTGCCGGTACCGCGGCGCTATTGGGCGATCGCAGCGATCGCCCTCGCGATCACCATGTCGGTGCTCGACAGCACCATCGTCAACGTGGCGCTCCCGACCATCGCGCGCGACCTCAAGGTGACCGCTGCGGCTTCGATCTGGGTGATCAACGCGTATCAGCTGGCGATTCTGCTCGTGCTGCTGCCCTTCGCCTCGCTCGGGGAGATCGTCGGCTACCGGCGTGTCTCGCAGGCGGGGCTCGCGGTCTTCACGCTCGCCTCGATCGGCTGTGCATTCGCGCCGGGCCTGCTCGCGCTCAGCGGCGCGCGCGTCATCCAGGGCATCGGCGCGGCGGGCATCATGAGCGTCAACGGGGCGCTCGTGCGCCATACCTACCCGACGCGCTACCTCGGCCGTGCAGTCGGCATCAACGCACTGGTGGTGGCGGCGGCGGCGGCCATCGGCCCGACGATCGCCGCGGGCGTCCTGGCGGTGGCGCAGTGGCGCTGGCTGTTTGGTATCAACGTACCGCTCGGAGCTGCAGCTTTCGCCATCGCACTGTATGCGCTCCCTGACAGCGAGCGCGTCTCGCGGCGGCTGAATCTCTTGGGTGCGGCGCTCTATGCCGCCACCATGGGCCTGGTGCTGAGCGGGCTGCAGACGCTCGCGCATCGCACCGCCGCGTGGCTCGCGCTCGCCCAGCTCGGTGGCGGCGGCCTGCTGGCGATGCTCCTGACGCGACACGAGCGCCCACGCGCCGCACCGCTCATTCCGTTCGACCTGCTGCGTGCGCGGAACTTCTCGCTGTCCGTGGCGACCTCGGTTTGCAGCTTCATCGCGCAGATGTCCGCACTGGTGGCGCTGCCGTTCGAGATCCAGCGGCTCGGGCACAGCGCGGTCGAGACGGGCTTGCTCATCACCCCCTGGCCGGTGGCGCTCGCCTTCGCCGCGCCGCTCGCCGGCCGTCTCGCGGATCGTTACCCGGCGGGACTGCTCGGCGGCCTGGGCCTGCTCACGCTCGCCGCCGGCTTGTCGTTGCTGGTGCTCTATCCGTTGGACGGTGGCGCCAGCGGCGTACTGTGGCGCATGGCCCTGTGTGGCGCCGGCTTCGGCTTCTTTCAGGCACCCAACAACCGCACCATCATGGCGTCCGCACCGCGCACGCGCAGTGGCGCCGCCGGCGGCATGCTGGCTGCGGCGCGACTCATCGGCCAGTCGATCGGCGCGGCCGCGGTTGCGATCCTGTTTCGCGCCTACGGCGAGTCCGGGTCGAACGCTGCGCTGCTGCTGGCAGCGGGGTTCGCCCTCCTCGGTGCGGGCCTGAGCGTCGGCCGACTCGCCGGCGGCTCCGGTGCTAGGCGAGCGCGCTCTTGAACAGCACCAGCATGCGGCTCCAGGCCTTCTCGGCCTGGTCGTGGTTGTAGACCTTCGAATCTATCGGGCACCAGCCGTGGATGGTGCCGGCATAAACCTCGATCTCCGCGTGCAGTTTCGCCTTGGCGAAGGCCTCGCGCAGCGCGTCCTTGGCCTCGGGCTGGCGCTTGTCGTCGCTCTCGGCGATCGCAACCAGGTACTGCGCCTTCATTTTCGGAATCAGGAGATGCGGACTGTCGGGCTTGTCGGTGACCAGGCCGCCGCCGTGGAAGGAAGCTCCCGCGCCCACCCGCTCGGGCACGGCCGCGGCGGTGCGCATGGTAAGCGGCCCTCCCATGCAATAGCCGGTCGTACCGATGCGCTTGCGGCGATCGACCGCCGCCTGCGCGTCGAGCCACTGGATGAAGGCCACCGCGTCGGTCTGCGTGCCAGCAGGATTCAGCGATCCCATGAGGTCCATGAGCGCAGTACGGGTCGCGGGGTCATCGAAATCGGGGTGCTCCGGTGCCGTGGGCGCGTGCTGGCGGCGGTAGAACGGGTTGACCACCAGCACGGCGTAGCCGGCGGCGGCGAGGCGCTTGCCCATCTGACGAAACGCGGGGCGCAAGCCGAAGATGTCCGGCCACACGAGCACCGCCGCATGTGCGCCCTTCGCGGGATGGACGAAGTACGCGTCCGCGGTCCCATCGGGTGTCTTGATCTCGACCTCGGATTCGGTGACGGCGAGATCCTCCGGGAGCGCAACGGTCGCGAACATGGAGGTGAGCCCCGCCCCCAGGGTCAGGGCGCCGAATTGCCGACGTGACAAACCAGCGCGCAGCTGGTACGCGATGGTGTCCTCGAGGGTATGGTCGTCGCACATCGTCGCTCCACACTGAGGAAAAGCGGGCCGTAACGCTACCATAGGCGCCATCCATGAGGATCGTCACTTACAACGTCAACGGGATCGGGGCGCGCCTGCCAAACCTGCTGCGTTGGCTCGATGAGCGCTCGCCCGATGTCGTGTGTCTCCAGGAGCTCAAGGCACCTCAGGAGAAATTTCCGGAGCTCGCGATCCGCGCCGCCGGCTACGGGGTGATCTGGCATGGCCAGAAGAGCTGGAACGGCGTAGCGATACTCGCGCGCGGCCGCGAGCCCGCCGAGATCCGCCGGGTGCTGCCCGGCGACCCCGAGGATGCGCACAGCCGCTACATCGAAGCGCAGATCGATGGCATCACGGTCGGGTCTCTGTACCTGCCCAATGGCAATCCGGCGCCCGGGCCGCGCTTCGACTACAAGCTGCGCTGGCTCGAGCGGCTCACCCGGCACGCCGCCGAGCTCATCGCGGGTGGCTCCCCGGTGGTGCTGGCCGGCGACTACAACGTCATTCCGACCGAGCGCGACGTGTACAAGCCCGAGCGCTGGGTCGACGATGCGCTCTTCCGGGTCGAGGTACGCGAGGCATTTGCGGTGCTGGTGCGTCAGGGCTGGACCGATGCGCTCCGGGCCCTCCACCCCGATGAGCAGATCTACACCTTCTGGGACTACTTCCGTAACGCCTATCAGCGCGATGCGGGACTGCGTATCGATCACCTGCTCATGAGCCCCACCCTCACCCCGAGGCTTCAACAGGCCGGAGTCGACCGCGACGTGCGGGGCTGGGAGAAGGCGAGCGATCATGCGCCCACCTGGATCGAGCTGCGTAGCGAGGGTGCCTAGCGGCAACCGACCCGTCTGTGGCGGAGGCGCAGCGGGGAATCGGCCGGCTTGAAATTCGCCGCGTTTCGGCAGACATTTTCCCCCGAGTCTGCCGCCGGAACAGGAACTCCTGCGGCGACGTCAGCATCAATCGTTGTGCTGCGTTAATTTTCGTTACCGCAGGAGGCTGCACTGCCTCGGCATTGCAGTGTCCGGCGACAAAGGGGGCGCCATGGGGGTGCCCCACCGAGTCGGGGGCGACGCTATGACTACCAAAGGTTTCTGGGCGCTCGCACTGGCGCCACTTGCAGTCTCGACCACCGCGATCTCGCAGCAGCAGCCGGCGTACCAGCCGCCGCCGGCCTATCAACAGCCGCAGACCCCGGGGGGCTATCAGCAACCGCCCTACGTTCAGCCGACCCAGCCGGGCGCCTACCAGGCACCTCCGGCGCCGAGCTATCCGCAGTCCCAGGCGCCGGCGACGTACGCGCCACAGACACCGCCGCCGAGCTATCAGCAGACCGCACCCCCGAATTACCAGGCGCCGCAGTCCGCACCAGCCGCGTATCAGCAGCAGCCGTCCGTGAGCTACCAGGGACCGCAGTCGGCGCCCGCCTATCAGCAGCCCCCCGCGGCGCAGCCCGGTTACCAGCAGCCCCCGCCGGGCTACCAGCAGCCACCGGCCAATCGGACGCAGCAGCCGACCGGCTACGCTCCACCGCCCGCGTCGGGGTATCCACCGGCTGCGGCGGGCTATCAGCAGCCTCCGGCCGCCTACCCGCAGCAGTCCGCGGCAGGCTATGCCGCACCGCCGGCGGCGGGCTACCCACCGCCGGGAGGAGCAGCGGCAGGAGCAGCGGCAGGAACCGCAGCAGGCGCCGCGGCCAATCAGCCGTTCAACTACTCACCGCAGCAGCTCACCAGCTACCCGCAAGCGCCGGCACCGGCGCAAGCCATCTCGGAGGAGCAGGTCGACGCGCACCATAAGCACCAGGACACCCGTCATAACCACAATCATGTCTATCCCGACCGTGGCACGATCGTTCACAACCTTCCCGCGGGTGCGAGCGTAGTCAACTTCGGCGGCCAGTCGTACTGGTTTGCCGATGGCGTGTGGTTCGAGCCCCACGGCCCGGCGTATACGGTGATCGAGCCGCCGATCGGGCTGGTGGTTACCGCGCTTCCGTCCTTTGCGACCGCGGTGGTCGGCAGCGCCGGGCTCGATTTCTACGCCAACGACACCTACTACCGACCGCGGCCCGACCTCGGGGGATACGAGGTGGTGAACGACCCCGTGGACTCATCGCCCGCAGCAGCAGGCGCCGCAGGCACTACTGCGGCCATGCCCCCTCCGGCGTATGCCCCGGCAGGAGCCGCGGCGGCCATGATGGCCCCGGCGGTTGCCTCCATGGCGGCCGCCCCCGCCCCGCTGGCCGCGCCCGCCTCCGCATCGCTTGGCTCGCGCCAGATGGTCTCGCTCACCCCCAACAACGGCCAGACCCCCGAGCAGCAGGCACGCGATCGCTACGATTGCTATCGCTGGGGGCTTTCCCAGAGTGGGTTCGATCCCCTGCACCCCAAGAGCGGGCCCCCGACGGCGCAGTCGGCCGAGCAGGAGGCCACGTACGACCGTGTCCGGACTGCGTGCCTGCAGCAGCGGGGCTACACCGTGCAGTAGGCCGGGACCCCCAAACCGGAGGCAAACGACGCGCGCGCTCAGGCGCTCTCGAGCACGGTGCGCAGCGCGTCGACGTCGGCGGGCTTGACGAGGTGACGGTCGAAGCCCGCTTCCTGCGAGCGCCGGCGATGCTGCTCCTGGCCCCAGCCCGTGAGTGCCACGAGGTAAGCCTCCTTTCCCCAGGACTCGGCGCGCATGCGCCGCGCGAGCTCGTAACCGTCCATCCCGGGCATCCCAAGATCGAGCAGCACGACGTCCGGGCATAGCCCGGCGGCCGTGGCGAGCGCCTCCGGCCCGTTGGAGGCGGTACGCACATCACCGGTGCCGAGCGACTTCATGAGCAGGCAAAGCGTCTCGGCGGCGTCCTCGTTGTCATCGACGATGAGCACCCGCCGGCCACGCGCGACCGGAGCCGCGTCCTGCGGCAGAGCGGCCGGGGCGGTGACAACCAGCTCCCGCTCGGCGAGCGGCAGCTCGACGGTGAAGGTGCTTCCCCGGGTCGGTCCGGCGCTCTCCGCCGTGATGGTCCCGCCGTGCATTTCCGTGAGCTTCTTGGCGAGAGTGAGTCCGATCCCGAGGCCGGTGCTGGTCAACCCCGGGTCGCGTGCCTGATAGAACATCTCGAACACGCTCGCGAGCGACTGCGCGGAAAGGCCGCGTCCATTGTCCTGCAC
The DNA here is from genome assembly GCA_019235245.1 of Gammaproteobacteria bacterium. GTDB lineage: Bacteria > Pseudomonadota > Gammaproteobacteria > Steroidobacterales > Steroidobacteraceae > 13-2-20CM-66-19. The sequence continues at coordinate 7,357 of JAFAKO010000328.1, read as the reverse complement.
GCTGATGCGTACGCGCTCCTCATCGCGCCACACGCGCACGAGGATCCTGCCGCGCGGCGCCGTATAGCGCGCCGCGTTGCTCAGCAGATTTCCAAACACCTGCATCAGCCGCGCGGCGTCTCCCGCGACCGTCAGGCGCTCCTCCGGAAGATCCAGCGTCACCTCGTGCTCGAAGTTCTCCATGACCGGGCGCAACGCCGTCAGCGCATCGCGTACCACCTCCGCGACCACCACCGGCTCGATCCGCAGCGTCAGCTTGTCTTCGTTGATGCGCACCACCTCGAGCAGATCGTCCACCAGGCGCACCAGCTGCTTGGTCTGCCGGGCCATGGTGGCGCTGACACGCTGTACGAGGGCGGTGTCATCCGGAAGTTTGCGCAACAGCTCAAGGCCCGCGACGATGGGCGCGAGCGGGTTACGCAGCTCGTGCGCGAGCACCGCGAGAAATTCCTCCTTGCGACGGTCGGCGTTGCGCAGTGCCAGCTCGGCGCGCTTGCGGTCGGTAACGTCGATGAAGAGCAGCACAGCGCCCTCGAGCCCGCGCTGTGCAGTCCGGTACGGCTGGGCACGAACGAGGTACCAGCGACCATCGTCGCTTTCGACTTCGACCTCGAGGTCGCTGAGCTCTTCGACCACCGGTCGCAGATCATCGATCAGCCGGTCGTACCGCAGGTGATGCCGCAGATCCGCGAGCGGTCGGCCGAGGTCCGACTCGCGCAGTCGCAGGAGCTCGGCGGCAAGCGGCGTCAGCCGCACGATATTCAGCTCACGATCGAGCAGCACCGTAGCGAAACCGGTGGCTTCGAGGAGATGCTGCAGATCGTTGGAGAGCTGACTGAGGGTCTCGATGCGTGAGCGGTTCTCCTGATTGACGGAGATCAGCTCCTCGTTGACGGCCTGCAGCTCCTCGCGCGCGCCGTCGAGCTCCTCGATCACCGCGCGCAGCTGATCGGACCGTTGCTCCTGTGTCGCAGACCGCGGCTGCGGCACGCTCGCCATGGCCGCCAGCTGTTCGTGCACCGTCTCCAGCTCTGTCTGCAGCTTCAGCACCTGATCGAGCATGGTCGGGTCGGACGCCGGCTCGAGCCCGCGCGATTCATCCGTGTCGTCGAAAACCACGAGCAGCAGCTCCGACAGGTGCGCCGGCGCGTTCACCCGGTCGATACGCAAGGTCACGCGCCTCCCGCGGCCATCGAAAAGCACCACGAAGGGCTCCGAGGTCCAGGAACGCTTCTCGCGCCGTGCCTCCTGCAGGCCGATTTTCAGACGACGGGCGAGGCCCCGGGGCAGGAGACTCAGGATGTCGAGCGTCAGCTCACCGCCCGGAAGCCGCACGTAGCGGGCGGCGTTGACCGAGAAGTGCACCACGCGGTTGTCGGAATCGACCAGCACGCTCGCCGGCGTGTAATGCTCGACGGCGCGACGGAAGATCGAGGGCGTGTCGAAGCTCTCCGTCCCACGCGGTGCGCCGCTGCGCTCGCCGCTCGCGCGGTCGAAAGGCTTCAGACCCGCCGGCAGCTGCAGTACGCGATGCGGCCCGCTGTTGCGTCGCAGGAGCCCGGGGTGGCTCGCATCACGGGTGTACAGGTCCCCGAGGTCTGCCTCGTCCCTAGGGTCGAGGAGCAGCAGGCCATGAGGCTCGAGCGCGTAATAGAAGAGGTTCAGAACACCGCGGCGCATGCCGGCCTGCAGATCGCGCAGCAGACTGCGGCACACGACCAGATCGAGATGCGAGTACGGCGGGTCCCTGAACAGATCATGGTTGGCGAAGGTCACCATGTCGCGGAGCTCGCGCCGCACGCGATAGCGACCGTTCTCGTATGTAAAGAACCGGTCGAGGCGCTCCTGGGATATGGAAGCGGCAATTTCCTGCGGGTATAGACCCTCGCGGGCGTGCTGCAGGGCATCGGCCGAAAGCTCGCTGGCAAACACCTGCAGCAACGGCTCGTCGCTGCGCGCCGCACTCTGCTCCATGAGCAGCATGGCGAGCGAATAGGCCTCTTCCCCCGTAGAGCAGCCGATCGACCAGATGCGCACACGCTGCTCGCGCTCATCCTTGCGCGCCAGGATTTCCTGCAGTACCCGCTCCACGGTGTCATAGAACTGCGGGTCGCGGAAGAAGTCCGTGACGTTGAGGAGCAGATCGTTGTACAGCGCTCGTGGCTCACCGGTTTGCGACTGGAGTACCGCAAAGTAGTCCTGCAGCGATCCGACGTGACGCAGCCGCATGCGGCGACGCACGCGCTGCAACAGCATCTCGCGGCGGAACATGGCGAACTCCTGCCCGGTCCGCAGCCGGATCTCGCCGAGAATCCTCTCCAGCTGCGCGGCGTCATCCTCAGCGAGCGCACCACCGGGTCCGCGCTGCCCAACCCAGGGGGGGGTCGCACAGTAGCGCAGCAGCTCATCGGCGACATCGCGCAGCGACAGCACCAGGTCAATGGTCCCGGTGGCGATGGCGGCCTGCGGCATGCCGTCGAACTCCGCCTCGCGCGGGTCCTGCGCGATGGTGAGGCCGCCGTGATCCCTGATCTGGCGGATTCCGAGCGCCCCGTCGGATCCGGCGCCGCTCAGGATGACCGCGACCGCCCGCTCACCATGCGTGTCGGCGAGGGTGCGCAGGAAGTGGTCGATTGGGGCGCGTTTGACGCGCCGTCCCTCGAGCTGCGAGAGCCGCAGGTGGGTGTCGATGGAATTCAGGTTGGCGTTCGGTGGTATGACGTAGACGCAATTCGGCTCTAGCGCGGTGGTTTTCGACACCTGACGTACCGGCATCTGCGTGTACGGCTGCAGCATCCGCACCAGGTGGCTCTCGTGCTCGGGGGAGAGATGCACGATCACCACGCAGGCAAACCCGGGCGCCGCCGGCAGGCGACTGAAAAGCGCGCGCAGCGCCTCGAGGCCACCGGCCGAGGCGCCGATGCCGATCACACAGAAGTCCGGAGTTGCTCCGTGGATCTGTGCTATGTCGAGTGTCTCTGCCACGGTTCAGTCAGGCCTGCACGCCGTCGACGAATGTCACGACCACGCCATCGATGCGGTCTTCCGCCGTCCGATATGGCCGGATGCGCACCGCCAGCCGCTCGCCACTGCGCAGCTTCACCTGTCGTTCGATCGGCGCGAGGTCATGTAACACGCGGGCCGCATCCTGCTCCAGATCCGCGTACACCATATTGTGCGTCAGGTCACCGATCGGCCGTCCGTGGTCCAGCGGCTTGACGTTGAAGATCTGCCGCAAAGGCGCAGTGTAACGCTTGATGGCCAGATTGCGGTCAAGGAACAGCATGGGGATGTCGGTCGCCCCCATGAAGTTCTCCAGGTCGTTGTTGGCGCGCGAGACCTCCTCGAGCTTCATCTTGAGCTCGTTGTTCACCGTCTGCAGATCCTCGTTCACACTCTGCAGCTCCTCCTTGCTGGTCTCGAGCTCCTCGGTGGTCGATCGATACTCCTCGTTGAGACTCTGCAGCTCCTCGTTGGCGGCGCGCAGGTCCTCGTACGCCATGCCGTGCTCCTGGCGCATGGTCTCGAGTCGCTGCTCGGCGATGCGCAGCTTGTCGCGCAGCGCCAGCACGATCGAGTCACTGGTCTCGGAGCGCTCGATCTCGCGCGGCTCCGCCTCGCCTGCTTCGAGGAACAGCACCAGCACGCGCTGCTGGTGACCTTCCTCGCTGGGACGTGGCTGCACGAGGACCGCGACCAGCTTCTGCGCACCGTTGAAGCGCACCGGCACGAACGAGGACAGACAGGACTCGCGCAGCTCGAAGGCACGATGCAGCGCCGAGCGCAGCTCATCGGCCAGCTCCGGTCTTACGAGCTCGGTGATCACCTGTGTCGGCGGTCCGCCACGTGGCTGCAGGAACCGACCGGCCGACTCCGACAGGTGCTCCACGATCCAGTGCTCATCGACGAGCGCGCTCGGTGGAGCGGTGGTCTCCAGAGTCTCGATATGAATCTCGCCCGGGGAGCGACGCAGTCGCATGCCGCGCTCACGGCTGCGCTCGGCGAGCGGCGGCATCAGCGGCATGGCGGGCAGCTGTGGCAGTCGCATCGCGGGCCCGGCACGCGGGCGCACCCGGAACAGGCGATGCTGCTTATCGAGCGGGTCGAACAGCTCGGGATCGGCCGTCTCCGAAATGCCGATGAAAAGGTAACCGTCCTCCCGCAACCCGTAGCGGAATACGTTCAGCAACTGCGCCTGCAGCTCCCGGTCGAGATAGATAAGGAGGTTGCGGCAGGAGATCAGGTGCAGCTTGGAGAAAGGCGGATCGCGCAGCACACTGTGCGCAGCGAACACTACCGAGTCGCGGATCTCGCTGGAGATGCGGAAGTGATCGCCCTCGGCGCGGAAGTAGCGCGCCAGTCGCGCCTCGGACACATCCGCGGCGATCGCAGCCGGATAGATACCCTCACGCGCCGTAGCGAGCGCGCTCTGATCGACGTCGGAGCCGAAGATGACCACCTCCACCGGCAGGTCGCGCCGACTGATCTCCTCGCGAAAAAGAATCGCGAGAGTATAGGCCTCCTCGCCCGTCGCACATCCGGGAACCCAGGCGCGCACTGGCTGGTTCGGCTGCGCCCGCTCGACCAGCGGCGCGATAGCCTGTACGCGTAGCGCTTCCCAGGCGTCCGGATCGCGGAAGAAGCTGGTGACCGAAATCAGCATGTCATCGAACAGTGACTCCACCTCCTCGGCGTGCTCCTTGAGGAACCCCAGGTACTGCTCGAGGGATGGCTGGTGATTGAGCTGCATGCGCCGTGCGAGCCGGCGCAGAATCGTGGCCCGCTTGTAGCGGCTGAAGTCGTGATTGGTGCGCGCGCGCACCAGATCGAAGATCCGCTTCAGTATCAGTTCCTCCGCCTCGCCGACCACCGCGTCGCTCTCCGGTCGCGGCAACAGCGGCATGAGCTTTTGCTTGTGGCTTGCGAGCGCGCCGAGCTGGGTCGCGATGTCTCTGACGGGCAGGACCAGATCGGCGATCTCGGCGGCAATCACCGCCCGCGGCATCCCCTCGTGGGCGGCCTCCCGGGGATCCTGTACCAGCACCAGTCCGCCCGCTTCCTTCACGGCCTTCGCACCGACGGCCCCGTCGGAGCCACCGCCGGAGAGGATGATCGCGAAGCCATCGCCGTGGCTGGTTGCCAGCGAACGGAAAAACACGTCGATTGGCGCGCGCCGTCCCTGGGGCTCGTCGAAGGGCGCGGCACCGATGCGGGTATCGCTGATCTCGAGTTTCCGGTCCGGCGCGATCACGTAGACATGGTCGGGCTTGATCTCCAGCGCCCGCTCGTTCACCTCGAGAACCGGCATCCGGGTGCACCTGCCGAGGATCGCGGCCAGCTCGCTGTTATGATCCGGTGCAAGATGCACGATGACGACGTAAGCGAGCCCCAGATCGGCCGGCACCGCGCCGAAGAACTGGCGCAGCGCCTCGATGCCGCCGGCTGACGCGCCGATTCCGACAATGGTCACTCGTTCAGCGGTGGGCTCGAGCCTGGTGATTCCGCCCTGAGCCATGGCTCCCCCAAAGCTTCCACGCCTCGCGCGCGGCTTGTGGCGTACGTGTCAGGGGTCGCAGCCCCTTGTGCACTGATTATAGGCGCCTGCAGGCCGAATCGCGTTCTTTTGCATGCAGCGCGGCATGCCGCGCGACCCGTACACCGAGAACGACGCGGCAGTGCTGCTCGGCGAAGTCGAGCGGACGTCCAAGATGCCGCAGGGCCTCGTCCGCCGCACGCAGGAAGCAACGATTGGCGAAGCCTCTGAGCAGACGGCATCGAAGCGCAGCGAAGCAGGCATTCGCGGCGGATATCTCGCGCCGATAGCTCACTGCCGAATGCCGGCACAGCGCGTCCAGATGCGCCTGCACGATGAGCTGCTCGTAGCGCACGAAGTCGAGCGTGTTGCCTTCAACGGAGCCGTAGCCGTAGATCTGCCCGGCCTTTATCTGCACAGCCCGGTGCTCATTCGCGGCCTCGAGCGCAGCCCCGAGGTCCAGCAAAAAGGAAGACAGCCACGCATGGCTCGCCAGCACCTCGTTGACCACGGCGGCGGCTGCGAAAAAGCTGGTACGCGCAGAGATCGCGGGATCCTGGTGCCAGCTGCGGTAGCGAGCGGCGCGCCGACTGAGACACAGCAGTGCCCGCGGGCGCGCCATCTGTTCAGGGTGCCGGATGGTCCTTGCGCCGCTGCCGCGATTTGGCCTCCTCCGCGTTCTGCTTGGCGGTACCCGGCGCCGCCTCGCGCGTGTGCATTCTGGCGAGCGTGGCATCCGGCACGACACGCGACATGGCCGCGCGCATCTTGTTGTTGAACCCGGCGACCACCTTGAGCTCGCCTTTCATCATCGCATCGAAACCGGTTTTGGCTACATCGGCCGCGTCCGCCTTTTCCTGCGTGCCGACTTTGGTGTCGAGCATGTTGGCGCGCTCGAAGAAGTCCGTCTCGGTCGCTCCGGGCATGAGACACGTGACGCTCACTCCCGTGTCCTTTAGCTCCTCGTTCAGCGCCACTGCGAAGGAATCCAGGAACGCCTTGCTGGCGTTGTAGACCGCCTGATAGGTGCCCGGCATGAGTCCCGCAATGGACCCGGTTATCAGCATCCGCCCATGGCCGCGGGCGCGCATGTCGTTACCGACCTTGTGAATGAGACAGACGGTGCCGTCGATGTTGGTGTGCGCGACGCGCAGTGCCTCCTCGAGGTCCTGGTCGAGAAAAGCGCCTCCGAGCCCGCGCCCGGCGTTGGCCAACAGCGCTTCCACTGCTCCACCGGAGTGCTCGATCGCGGCGATGAGCGCCTCGACCCCTTCCCGGGTCGCCAGGTCGCATTCCACCGGCGTGCATTCGACACCGCCCCGGCGCAGCTCGGCCGCGGCTTCCTCGATGCGCGGCTCATCGGCGGCGACGATGAGGTCGAAGCCGTTTTCGGCACAGAGTCGCGCGAGCTCGAGTCCAATGCCGGTCGATGCTCCCGTCACGACGGCGAGCGGGCGGACCGCGGTGTTCATGGCGACCTCGTCAATTGGTTTCTTCAGCGCATAGCAAACGCGCTCGCACTGCACCCCGTAAGTGGCCGGACGTCGCATTTCCGAGCGGGAACTGACCGACACGACGCCGTGGGCGCGGCAACGTCCCGATCGCAGCGAGAGGTGGATCGGTGCCGTACACGGTCCAGCCCGCGTGCCAGCGCGTCGTTCCGCGCTCGTGTACGATTAGGCCGACACCTACATCGGGAGGTCCCGGCGGGTGACTGCCCGAGCGTGCAGTCATGGCACGCTGAGGCCTCACGACATCGACTTTGGAACCGAGGAGACCCCATGGCGGACCCCCTCTCGCGCACTGCTCACGACGACGCCCCAC
>JAFAKO010000324.1 GCA_019235245.1 Gammaproteobacteria bacterium | reverse complement strand
GTGCGCGGCGGCCTCGATGATCTTGACGCGGGTGCCGCCGCCGTCGCGGATCGGGCAACACACGACACGCGCCCTGGCATAGAGCTGCGCAAGATCCTCGACGAAGCCGGCGAACGTGACGCCCGGGCCAGCCGCGGCGTACGACTTCAGACGCTGCGGATTCCTGCCGGCGATGATGAGCCGCGCCTCGGGCACACGCGCGTGCACGAGCGGCCAGATGTCGCGCACCAGAGTGTCGGCCGCCAGTGCATTCGGTGCGTAATCCATGTAGCCCACGAACAGCACGATGGGCTCGGAGTGCCCGGCGCGGATGCTCGCCGGGAAATGCGTGCTGTTGGGGACCGCCTCGACGCGCTCCGAGCGGGCGAGCCGGCGCAGATAACGGCAATCCCGCTCGGAGCATACGAAGGTGAGCCGCGCGCGGCGAATGGCCTGGATCTCCCCGAGCAGCAGGCGGGGAATCTGCAGCAGCCGCAGCCGTTCCATCGGCCACAGCGGGTCACGCAGCAGGCGGCGCGACAGCGCGACGTGCTCGATGTCGTCCAGGTCCAGGAAGACCGGAGTCGCGCCAACCTCCCGTGACAGCCTCATCAGCAGTGCCATGGCACTGAGGCGGTGCGCGCAGATCAGATCCGGACGCGCGCGCAGCGCGCCGCGCACGGCATCGAGAGCCGCCGGGTTGTTGACACCGATGTTGAGCTGTTGCGCATAGAAGTCGAACACGCCCGGCCCGTAGAGCGCCCAGCGGGCCGTCGGGATGCCCTCCACCACCGCGGCGGCGCGCAGCGTGAGCTTCGAGGTCCAGCGACGCTGCAGGCGCTCCTCATGGGCCCTGAGCCGCTCGACCGAGGCAAACTCTGCAGCCCGATGGGCGCTGACGAGAAACAGGCACTCGATGCGATCGGCCACCCGCGCCAGCGCCTCCACCTGCGTACCGAGCCGCTGAAAAATACCGTGCACCATCCGCTCATCGAGCGGGAACACGCGCGAGATGATCAGCGCACTGCTCATCGAGCGCTCGCCGCAGCTCGCTCGTCAACAGAGCGCCGCGATGAGCTGATCCGCCGCCCGTCGCCAGGTGTAGCGCAGTGCCTGCGCATGCAAGCCCGACGCCAGGCGTCCTGCCAGGGCGTCGTTCTGCAGCACGCGCGCCATGGCGTCGGCGAGCGCGCGCGCATTGTCCGGCTCGACCAGCAGCCCGGTCGCGGCGTCGCTGATGATCTCCGGGATGCCGCCGACGTTGGTGGCGACTACCGGCAGTCCGGTCGCCCCGGCCTCGATGAGCACTATGCCGAAGGCTTCGGCGCGCGATGGCAGGACGAACAGCTCCGCATCCGCCATGTAGCCGGGTATGCGCCGATGCTCGATGTCCACCAGCACGGTGACGCGCTCACCGAAAGCAGCCGCCGCCCGCTTGACCTGCTCGAGCTCCGGGCCCGGAGCGCCGATCATCGTCAGCGTGCAATCGACCTGCCGCTCGAGCAGCAGCCGGAAGGCGGCAAGCAGCACGTCCTGCGACTTGTTACGCTCGAACTTGCCGACGTGGAGGATACGCTTCGGCCCCGGGTGCCGCCGTCGCCGCCGCGCCCCGCTGAAGAGCTCGACATCCGCGCCGTTGTGCACCACCCGTGGCTCGCGCTGCCCGCAGACGGCGCGCACGCGCCCGGCGAGCGAGTGTGAGCATACGAACACCTCGTCCGCGCCGGCGATGTAATGCTGCCAGACACGGCGTCGCGCGGGCTCGAGACGGCTCACCCGCGCGATATCCGAGCCGTGGAATGTGAGTGCCACCTTACCGCGGTACCAACCGAGCCGGCGCAGGAGCACGAACGCCGCGCCGGCGATAGTGGGGAAGTGCAGGTTGACGATCTGCACCTCGTGAGTGCGCAGCAGCCGGGCGAGGCCCGCGAGCTCTGCCGGCAAGCGCGCGGCGCTTTTTGCGGCCTTCCACGCTCCCTCGTCATACACGCCGCGCAGCCGCAGCCCGATCAGCGGAATACCGCGTATCTCCTGCGGAGGCGCGCTCCCCGACCAGCTCGTCACCCCGATGATCGGATCGAAGCGCCCGCTGGCCTTCAGCTCCCGCGCCAGGCTCAGAACCGTTTCATTGACCCCGCCGGCGCCGCTCGGCACCCAGGGCAGAACAAACAGGCAAGCTCCCACGGCGCTCCCTCCTTGGATGCTGCTTGGGGCTGGTGCGAGGATTGTAGTCGATTGCGGGCTAGGGCTCCGCCGCCTGTCCGAGCGGACGTCTCCAGAACTGGAGCGCAAGCTGCAGCATGCGGCTTTCCGGCCCCTCGGGGCGTCCGCAGGCGAGCCACATCGCTGTCACGGCGACGATATAGATGGCGGCGCCCGCGAGCACCTTGGCGAGGAGCAGCAGGGCCGCAGCGGAGGCCGTGTCCGGAATCGAAGGTGACAGGACGGTGAGCAGCGTGATGAGCATCACGATGGAGCCGAGGGCCACGCGCCATACACGCGACCACAGGTCGAAGAACGCGATCCCGGCGTAACGCTTCAGCAGCGTGAAGTTCACCGGCACGAGCGTCGCGCTCGTGAAGGCCCAGGCGAGCGCCGCGCCGCGGAAGCCCCAGAAGTGCGAACAGACGATCGTGCTCGGAATGACCAGGAGCGCGCTCACCGCGCTCAGGATGGCGACGAGCTTGGCGCGCCCCAGCGCCCAGTAGACGTAGTGCGTGTTGGCGGTCATGACGCCAAAAGCCGTCGCCACCGAGAACAGGCTGACCACCGTGGCCGCTCCTTCCCAGCGCGGACCCAGCACCAGGCGCACCGCCTCGCCCACCACGCCGATCAGCCCGGCGCACAGTGGCAGCGAGATCATCCAGATGATCGAGGCGATCTCGAGATAGGAGCCCGTGAGGCTGCGGTCGGCGCGGACATCCTCGGCGTATTTGGAGTAGGCAACGCGGTTGATGGGCGCGGCGATCGAGGACACCGGCACACCCGCCAGCTCACTGGACACCGCCAGGAGCCCGGTGGCGTGGGGCCCGAAGACTCGACCCACGTACATGCTGGAGAACTTCTCGGTGCAGTAGTCGACCAGCTTGCCGAGCAGTATCCAGGACGAGAAACCGAACAGGTCGCGGGCGCGCGCCAGCGACAGCCCCGGCCGGTAGGGATGCAGCAGATAGCTCATGGCCGTGCCGCTCGCCCGGAATGCCAGCGTCCCGGCGACCAGCGCCCAGTACGAGCGGAACGCGAACGCCATGGCGATCGACACGATGAAGCCCGAGAGCTTGGTGGTGACGCGCAGCACGAACTCGTTGTGGAACGTGAAGTCGCGGCGGAAGAACACGGTGCCGATATTCTCGAGCGAGCCGAGGAAGCTCGCCAGCCCGAG
>JAFAKO010000275.1 GCA_019235245.1 Gammaproteobacteria bacterium | reverse complement strand
GCTCGGAGTCGATGGCTTCCGCCTCGATGCGGTGCCGTACCTGGTCGAGCGCGAGGGCACCATCAACGAGAACCTGCGCGAGACGCACGAGATCATCCGCGTCATCCGCCGCGCCATCTCCAGCCACTACCCCGACCGCATGCTGCTGGCCGAGGCCAACCAGTGGCCCGAGGACGTGCGCGACTATTTCGGCGACGGACGCGATGAGTGCCAGATGGCCTACCACTTTCCGCTCATGCCGCGCATGTATATGGCCATCGCGCAGGAGGACCGCCACCCGATCGTCGAGATCATGGAGCAGACGCCCGACATCCCCGACACCTGTCAGTGGGCCATCTTTCTGCGCAATCACGATGAGCTGACACTCGAGATGGTGACCAGCCGCGAGCGCGACTACATGTACCAGGCGTATGCAGCCGATGCGCGCGCGCGTCTCAACCTCGGCATACGCCGGCGGCTCGCGCCGCTGCTCGACAACGACCCCGAGCGCATCAAGCTCATGAACAGCCTGCTGCTGTCGATGCCCGGCGCACCGATCATCTACTACGGCGATGAGATCGGCATGGGCGACAACGTGTTCCTCGGCGACCGCAACGGGCTGCGTACGCCGATGCAGTGGAGCCCGGACCGCAACGCCGGGTTCTCGCGCGCCGATCCGCAGCAGCTGTACCTGCCGCCCATCATGGATCCGATCTACGGCTATGAGGCGGTGAACGTCGAGGCGCAGAGTCGCGACCGCTCCTCGCTCCTCAACTGGATGAAACGCATGCTGCAGGTGCGCCGCAGCACCCAGGCCTTCGGGCGCGGGACGTTGCGCTTCATCCGTCCCGGCAACCGCCGGGTGCTGGTGTACCTGCGCCAGTACGACGCCGACACCATCCTGTGCGTTGCCAACCTCGCCCGCTCGGCACAACCGGTCGAGCTCGATCTCGCGGATCACAGGGGCGCAGTGCCGATCGAGCTGCTCGGCCGCGCCGCCTTCCCGCCGGTCGGCGAGCTGCCGTATCTGCTGACGCTCCCGGGCTATGCGTTCTACTGGTTCCGTCTGAGCCGCGAGGCCGAGGCGCCTCCGTGGCACGACGAGCGCGGGGCACGCGAGGACCTGCCGGTGCTGGTGCTCATCGAGGGCTGGGGCAGCTTCTTCCCCGAGCGCGTCGCGCCCTGGCGCACCAGTCTCGCCAGCTCGCTGCGCTCGCAGCTCGAGGGGCGGGTACTGCCCGGATATCTCGCCACGCAACGCTGGGCCGCGCCGGCCGGTATCGCCACGGCGATGGCGCCGGCGGCCCGGGGTGCCGGCGCTGCCGGAGCGGCGCTCGCAGACTGGTGCCTGCCGCAGCCCGATCTCGAGCGCTGGCTCGTGGCGATATTCGAGGTGCGCAGCGGGGCGCAGGCGGGCGAGTACTTCGTACCGCTGACCATCGCGCTGGAGGATGCGGACGAGGCCCGCTACCGCCGGCTGCTGCCCGCGGCGCTCGCGCGTGTGCGCCAGCACGCCGCGACCGGAGTGCTCGCCGATGCGGCGGCGGACGAGGACTTCTGCCGCGCGGTGATCGATGCCATCGGTGCGGGGCGCGAGCTCGCCACGCGGCTCGGGCGCATGCGCTGCGCACCGACCAGCGCTTTCGCGGAGCTGCGGGCGGCACACCCGGGCGAGCTGTCGCTGGGGCAGGCCGGCCCACAGGGGGTCAACACCACGGTGCGCATCGGCGGCGCCTTTTTCCTCAAGATCTTTCGCCGCCTGCATGCGGGCCGGGAACCGGCGGTGGATCTGGCGCGTTACCTCACCGAGGTCGCGCATTTTCCCAACACCCCGCCGCTCGCCGGCATGATCGAGTATCAGCGCGGCGAGGCAGCGCCCGCGACGCTCGTCATGCTGGAAGGCCTGGTCTCCAACCAGGGCGATGGTTGGGACTACACCGTCAACCACCTGGTGCGCTTTCTCGAAGAGCGTGTCACGCAGCCGGCAAGACCCGCCGACGCCCACGGGCTGTTCCTCGCCCTGGTGCGCACCCTGGCGACGCGCATCGCGCAGCTGCACGCGGTGTTGGCGGCGGCTACCGAGCCCGCACTGGCGCCCGAGCCACTCACCGCGGCCGATCTCGAGGCATGGCGCCGCCTGGCGCACAGCACGCTGACGGCGGCGCTCAAGATGCTCGCCGAGCAGGCCCCGCAGCTCCCGCTGGAGGTGGCGGCGAGCGCCGCCACGGTGTTGGCGCGGCGCGCGGGGCTGCTGCGCAGTGTCGCGGTACCACGCAGCGCAGTGCCGCGCGGGCTCAAGATCCGCTGTCACGGCGACTTGCACCTGCGCCAGGTTCTGCTGCGGCGCAACGACTTCGTCATCACCGATGTTGGTGCCGCGGGCCAGAGCGTTGCCGCGCAGCGACACCGCTGCCCGCCGCTCGCCGATGTCGCGCGCATGTTATGTTCGTTTGCCTACGCACGGCGGATGGCGTTACAACAGTGCTCGCTGATCTCTCCCGACGACCGCCAACGTTGGGAGCCGCAGCTCGACGCGTGGGAGGAGCAGACGCGCGCCGCCTTTCTCGCTGCCTACGATGAGGCAGCGCGTGGCAGCGGACTGTACGCCTCGCTGACGGAAGTCATGCCGTTACTGCGGCTGTTCGAGCTGGAAGGAGCCTGTGCCGATCTGCAACGCGCGATGCTCGGCCGGCCCGACTGGGTCGGCGTGCCGCTGCGCATGCTGGCGGAACTGGCTGGCTGAGGCGCGCGCGGCGCGCCGGTTGATCAAGGAGGATCGACTTGGAAAGTGAACCGCTCGTGCGGCGGCGCCACTCCATGCCGTTCGGCGCGGAGCTGACCGCAACCGGCGAGGTGCGATTCCGCCTGTGGGCCCCCGCGGCCCGTGAGGTGGAGCTGCTGCTGTGTGATGCCGCGGGTGCCCCAGTGCACGCCACCGCGCTCGCGCCGCTCGGGAACGGCTGGTTCTCGCTCCTCAGCAGCGCGGCCCGCAGCGGCAGCCTGTACCGCTACCGCATCGACGGCACTCACGAGGTCCCCGACCCCGCCTCGCGCTGCAATCCGCACGGCGTGCATGGGCCGAGCGAAGTGATCGATCCGGCCGCCTACGGCTGGCGTGATCTGGTGTGGCAGGCGCCACCCTGGCACGAGGTGAGTATCTATGAGCTGCACGTCGGCACCTTCAACAGTCCGGGCACCTACGCCTCGGTCGCTGCGCGGCTCGCCCACCTGAAGCGCCTCGGCGTCGCGGCGATCGAGCTCATGCCGCTGGGCGCCTTTCCGGGTGCCCGCAACTGGGGTTATGACGGGGTGTTGCCCTACGCGCCGCAGGCGTCCTACGGCCGGCCCGAGGAGCTCAAGGCGCTCATCGACGCCGCGCACGGCCAGGGGCTCGCGGTGCTGCTCGATGTCGTCTACAACCACTTCGGCCCCGAAGGCAACTACCTGCACCTCTATGCACCGCAGTTCTTCACCGAGGATCACCACACCCCGTGGGGCGCTGCCATCAATTTCGACGGCGCCGGCAGCCGTACGGTGCGCGACTTCTTCATTCACAACGCGCTCTACTGGCTCGAGGAGTATCACCTCGATGGCCTGCGGCTCGATGCCGTGGATGCCATCTGCGATGACAGCGTGCCGCACATCCTTACGGAGCTGGCGCAGACGGTGCGCGCCGGTCCCGGCGCCCGCCGCCGCACCTATCTGACGCTCGAGAATCTGCGCAACAGCGCGGCGCTGCTCGGACCGGAGAACGCACCCGACAGGTACGACGCGCAGTGGAACGATGACCTGCACCACAGCCTGCACGTGCTGCTCACGGGGGAGAGCCAGCAGTACTACAGCGACTTCAGCGAGCGGCCGCAGGCGCTCCTCGCCCGTGCGCTCGCCGAAGGCTTTGCCTACCAGGGCGAGCGCTCGCGCTTCGCCGGGCGCGCGCGTGGCGAGCCGAGCGCGCAGCTGCCGGCGAGTGCCTTCATCGGCTTCCTGCAGAATCACGACCAGGTTGGTAACCGCCCGCGCGGCGAGCGCATCGCGCAGCTGGTGCGCGAGCCCGCCGCGCTGCGCGCCGCGATTGCGCTGCTGCTGCTCGCACCGCATCCGCCGCTGCTGTTCATGGGCGAGGAGTGGGCGACGCCGCAGCCCTTCTGGTGGTTCTGCGATTACGAGCCGCAGCTGCTCGAGCGCGTGCGTGCGCAGCGCGCCCGGGAGGTGCCCGGCGCGCCGGACCCCGGCGACCCGGCCACCTTCGCGGCCGCGCAGCTCGACTGGAGCCTGCTGCGCGAGGCCGCGCATGCGCGCCTGCTGACTCACTACCGGCGGTTGCTCACCATCCGCCGCCGCGACCTCGTGCCGCTGCTGCCGCAGCTCGGCGGCGGCCGATACACGCTGCCCGCGCACGGCAGCGCCTTCGCGGTCGACTGGAGCGGCAGCGATCGGACCCTGCATCTGATCGCCAATCTCGACGCCGCCCCCGCTCCGCTACCGGCGCCCGCCGCAGGGCGCGTCATCTTCGCCACGCACCCCGGCGTGCGCGCGAGCCTCGCGCGCAACGAGCTCGCCCCCTGGAGCGTGCTGTGGCTGCTGGAGCAGCGCGTTGAGCCCGCCTGAGCGGGCGCGCCCGCAGCGGCGCGCCGCCGCGGCCGAGCCCGAGGGCGATGACGGCCCGGTCATCCCGCGCGCCACCTACCGCCTGCAGCTCAACGCCGGCTTCACCTTTCGCGATGCGACGGCGGTGATTCCGTATCTCGCGGCGCTCGGGGTGAGCCATCTCTACTGCTCGCCGTATTTCCGGGCGCGCTCGGGCAGCGCGCACGGCTACGACGTGGTCGACCACAACTCCCTGAACCCGGAGATCGGCGATGAGGCCGACTTCCAGCGCTTCGTCGCTGCGCTGCGCGCGCACGGCATGGGCCATATCGTCGACATCGTTCCTAATCATGTCGGCATCCTCGGCACCGACAACGCCTGGTGGATGGACCTGCTGGAAAACGGCCAGTCCTCCGTTTACGCCGGTTTCTTCGATATCGACTGGGCGCCTGCCAACCCCGACCGCGCGAACAAGGTGCTGGTGCCGGTGCTCGCCGATCCCTACGCGACCGTGCTCGAGCGCGGTGAGCTGGTGCTGCGCTTCGAGCGTGAGTGGGGCTCGTTTGCGGTGCTGTACGGACCGCACCGCCTGCCGCTCGACCCGCGCACCTATCCGCGCATCCTCGATCGCGTGGCGGCGCTGGTTTCGAGCAGCGAGCTGGAGAACATCAGGCGCGCCTTCGCCGCGCTGCCCGACCGCCACCTGCCCACCCCCGAGCAGGTGGCCGAGCGCAGCCGCGAGAAGGAGCTGCACAAGCGGCGCCTGGCGACGCTCGCCGCCGATGACGGCGCCGTCGCCCACGCGCTCGATGCGGCGGTTCGCAGTTTCACCGGCACCGCCGCAGAACCGGCCAGCTTCGATGCGCTGCACGAGCTGCTGGAGCTCCAGGCCTTCCACCTCGCCTACTGGCGCGTCGCCTCGGAAGACATCAACTACCGGCGGTTCTTCGACGTCAACGACCTCGCCGCGCTGCGCGTCGACAACCGCGAAGTGTTCGAGGCGACCCATCGGCGCGTGCTGGAGCTGATCGGCGCCGGCCACATCGATGGCCTGCGCATCGATCACGTCGATGGCCTGTACGATCCGGCCGGCTACCTGCGCCGCCTGCAGCGGCGCGTGCGCGCGGCGCGCGGCACCGAATGGCCCCGCGCGCTGTACCTGGTGGTGGAAAAAATCAGCCTGTCGTTCGAGCACCTGCCCGATGACTGGCCGGTGCACGGAGAAACCGGCTACCGCTTCGCCAACGTCGTCAACCGCATGCTCATCGATGCAGCGACGCGCACGCGCATGGACCGCGTCTACCGGGCGTCGAGCGGCGAGTCGCTCGAATGGCGTGATGTGGCCTACGAGTGCCAGCAGCTCATCCTGCGCCGCTCGCTCGCCTCGGAGCTGAACGTGGCCACCAACCAGCTGGCACGCATCGCCCGCTCCGACCGCAGCACGCGCGACTTCACCTTCAATAACCTGCGGCAGGCGCTCGCCGAGGTGATCGCCTGCTTCCCGGTCTACCGCACCTACATGGCCGACACGGTGAGCGACAGCGACCGGCGCTACGTCGAATGGGCCATCGCCGCCGCCCGCCGCCGCCGCGCCGCCAGCGAAGCGCCGGTGTTCGACTTCGTGCGCGCGGCGCTGCTGTTGCAGCTGCCGGCGAGCACCGAAGCACAGCTGCGCGCGCATCGCGCCTTCGTCATGAAGTTCCAGCAGATCACCGCTCCCATCACCGCCAAGGGGATCGAGGATACCGCGCTGTACCGCTACAACCGGCTGCTGGCGCTGAACGAGGTCGGGTCCGAGCCGGGCAACTATGGCGGTGGCGGGGTGCGCGCCTTCCACGCCGATGCCGAGTACCGCGCGCGCCACTGGCCCCACGAGATGCTCGCCACCTCCACCCACGACACCAAGCGCTCCGAGGACGTTCGCGCGCGGCTCGCGGTGCTCTCGGAGATGACCACGCCGTGGCGCGATGCAGTGCGGCGCTGGATGCGCATCAATCGCCGGCGCAAGCGCGAGGTCGACGGCGCGCCGGCTCCCGGCAGCAACGATGAGTACCACCTCTACCAGACCCTGCTCGGCAGCTGGCCGCTGGCCGAGCCCGATGACCGCGCACTCGCGGACTACCGGTTACGCATCGAGAGCTACATGATCAAGGCGGTGCGCGAGGCGAAGGTACACACCAGCTGGACCGAGACCGGCGTGGCTTACGAGGAGGCGCTGCTGCAGTTCGTGCGCAGTGTGCTCGAGCCGCGCGACAACAACCTGTTCCTCGCCGACTTCCTCAGCTTCTGTCGCCCGGTGGCGCGCTTCGGGATGCTCAACAGCCTCTCACAGACGCTCTGCAAGCTCGCCGCCCCGGGGGTGCCCGATACCTATCAGGGAAACGAGCTGTGGGATTTCTCACTGGTCGATCCGGACAACCGCCGCCCGGTCGACTACCAGCGTCGCGGCGTACTGCTCGCGGAGCTCGGGCGGGATGCCGGGGGGCTGCCGCTCGAGGAGCTGCTCGAGCACATGGAGGACGGGCGCTGCAAGCTGCTGCTGATCTGGCGGACCCTGCAGCTGCGGCGCGCGCAGCCCCGACTGTTCGCTGCCGGTGATTATCGGCGGCTGCGGGTGCACGGCAGCCGGGCGCATCACGTGTGCGCGTTCGCGCGGCGTTGCGAGCGGCGTGCGCTGGTCGTGATCGCGCCGCGGCTCTACCGCCGCCTGCTCGATGATCCGGCGCGGCTGCCGCTCGGGAGCGAGGTATGGGAGAACACCTTCATCGAGCTGCCGCGGCATGTCGCATCGCGTGGACCGCTGCACAACGTGCTGGATGGCTCGGAGCTGCAGCCGCACAGCGAGGGGGGCACCACCGGCATCGCCGCCGCGCAGGCGCTGGCGAAATTCCCGGTGGCGCTCCTGGTGACACCGGCGGATGCCTCAGCGCCGGCGTGAGCGAGGTGCGCGATACTTAGTCGGCTGACTAACTATTGGCGAAGCAACCTGAAAAGCGGTGCCGGCGGTGCCCGCGGTGCCGGCGGTGCGGCCGGGCCCCGGTCCGCGTGTCCGAACTACGTTTTGCCAATAGTTAGGGAAACGCCTAACTATCGATAGCCGCGCGCCTGCAGCGCGAACAGGTGCGCGTAGCGACCGTTCAGGCGCATCAGCTCCTCGTGGCTGCCGCGCTCGACGATGCGCCCCTGGTTCAGCACCACGATCTGGTCCGCCATGCGCACCGTCGAGAAGCGGTGCGAGATGAGAATGGTGATGCGGTCGTGCGCGAGCTGCCGGAAGTGCTCGAACACATCCGCCTCCGCCTGTGCATCCATCGCCGCGGTCGGCTCATCGAGCACCAGGATGTCGGCGCGCGTGCGCATGAAGGCGCGTGACAGGGCGATCTTCTGCCACTGGCCGCCGGAGAGCTCGCGCCCGTCGCGGAACCACTTGCCGAGCTGCGTGCGGTAGCCCGAGGGGAGCGTGTCGATGAAGTCGCTCGCCTGACCCTTGGCCGCAGCCGAGCGCCAGCGTTCCTCGTCCTCGAAGAAACGCTCATCGCCCGCGCCGACGTTCTCGCCGACCAGCATCTGGTAGCGCGCGAAGTCCTGGAAGATGACGCCGATGCGCTCGCGCAGCGCGGCCTCGTCCCACTCGGCGAGGTCGCGTCCATCGAGCAGGATCCTGCCCGAGCTCGGCGCGTAGAGCCGGGTGAGCAGCTTGATCAGCGTCGTCTTGCCCGAGCCGTTCTCCCCGACGAGCGCGAGACTGCTGCCCGGGGTGAGATGCAGATCGATATGCTCGAGTGCCGGCTGCTCGGCGCCCGGGTAGGTGAAGCTCACGTCCTCGAAACGCACGCCATCCTCGGGCTGCGGACCGCGCAGTGCGCTGCCGCGGGGCGCAGGCACCTCGGTCTCGAGGTACTCGTACAGCGTCGACAGATACAGGTTGTCCTCGTACATGCCGCCGATCGCCGCCAGCATGGCGGAGACCGCCGCCTGTCCCTGGCGGAAGAGCGCCACATACATGGTCATCTGGCCGAGGGTGATGCTGCGGCGCACGGCGGCGAGCGCGATCCATGCATAGGCGCCATAGAGAGCCGCAGTGGCGATCGAGCCGAGCGCGAAGCCCCACAGATCGCGCCGCACCGTCAGAGCGCGGTCCTCCGCGTACAACCGGCGAAAGATGTCGCGGTAGCGCTCGAGCAGCCGCGGGCCGAGGCGGTAGAGCATGACCTCCTTGGCGTGATCCTCGCGCGCGATGACCGTCTCCAGGTAGATCTGCATGCGGGTCTCGGGCGAGCGCCAGCGAAACAGCCGAAACGCATCGCCGGAGAATTTGGCCTCGGCCACGAAGGCCGGCAGACCCGCGAGCAGCAGCACCGCCACCGCCCACGGCGAGAAGTGCGCGAGCAGCACGCCGTAACTGGCGAGTGAGACCGCGTTCTGCACCAGGCCGAAGGTGCGCGTCACCAGGCTCAACGGGCGCGTCGAGGCCTCACGCCGCGCACGCGTCAGCTTGTCGTAGAACTCCGAGTCCTCGAAGTGCTGCAGCTCCAGGGTGAGCGCTTTCTCGAGGATCATGACGTTCACGCGCTGGCCGAGCTGCGCGCGCAGCAGTGACTGACACAGCGACAGCCCGCGTTGCGCCGCCGCGATCGCCGCCACCAGCACGCCCTCGAGCAGCACCAGGCGCAGCACGGGTGCGGCGTCGCCGCCCGCGCGCATCGCAGTCAGCACCGCATCGACGATGAGCGAGCCGACGTAGGCGACCGATGCCGGCAGCACACCCGCGAGCAGCGTGAGGAGCGCGAGCGCCATCGTCAGCAACCGGTTGGTGCTCCAGACGAGCTCGAGCGCGCGCCGGCTGTAACGGAACACACCGAAAAATCCCCGCAGGGTCAGGGCCTCCGGCGCGGGGTTGCGCTGCGTCGCGCGCGGCGGATGCACCGCGGCCGCCATCAGGGTCCCTCCGGTGGCGGCGCGACGCGCGTGATGAGCCGCGAGCCGCGGCGGAAGAACACGTAGCTGTAGATCCACGAGGAGAGCACCGCCAGGCGGTTGCGGAAGCCGATGAGCACCGTGATGTGCAGTGCCATCCAGGCGAGCCACGCGAGCAGCCCGCCGAAGCGGAGCCGCCCGAGCTCCACCACCGCACGCGACTTGCCGACGGTCGCCATCGAGCCCCAGTCGCGGTAATGAAAGCCGCGCGTGCGGTGGCCGTCGCGGCCGCGCAGCTCCGCATCGATGATGCCCGCCACGTAGCGACCCATCTGCAGCGCGCCCTGCGACACGCCCGGTACCGCCGCGCCGCTGCGCGGATCGATGAGCCACGCCGCGTCGCCGATGACGAACGCCTGCGGATGGCCGGGCACGGAGCAGTCGGCAGCAACCATCACGCGACCCCCCGGTCCGAGCGGCACGCCGAGCGAAGCGGCCAGAGGTGCCGCGCGCACGCCCGCCGTCCAGATGACGTTGTAACTGCGCAGCCGCTCACCGGCGACCTCGACGCCATCGGCGAGCACGCGGCTGACGGGCGCCCCGAGGCGCACTTCCACATCGAGCGCGCGCAGCTGCCGCAGCGCACGCGCCGAGGAATCCGGGTGCAGCGCCGGCAGCACCCGCGCCCCGGCCTCGATGAGTATCACGCGTGCGGAGCGGGTATCGACCACACGGTAGTCGCGCGGGATGACATCGACTGCCAGCTCCTTGATCGCACCGGCGAGCTCGACCCCGGTCGGTCCGGCCCCGACGATGATGAAGGTCAGATGTGCTGCGCGTGCCGCGGGGTCGGCCTCGAGCTCCGCGCTCTCGAACGAGCGCAGCAGCCGCGAGCGGATGAACGTCGCCTCCTCCACCGCTTTCATCCCCGGCGCGAACTGGCGCCACTCCTCGTGACCGAAGTAGTTGTCCACCGCGCCCGGCGCGAGCACCAGGTAGTCGTAGCCGATCGTGCCGGCGTCGGTGATGACGCGCCGTGCCGCCAGGTCGACGGCCTCCACCTGCGCCAGCATCACCCGCGCGTTGCGCTGATGGCGCAGTATGGTGCGGATCGGCTGCGCGATGTCCGCTGGCGCGAGCGCCGCCGAAGCGACCTGGTACAGCAAGGGTTGGAAGAGATGGTAGTTGTTGCGGTCGATGACCAGCACCTCGGCGTTCGCGCGGCGCAGCGCCCGCGCGGCGAACAGGCCGCCGAAACCGCAACCGACGATCACCACCCGCGGTTGCCCGCTGCCCTGCGACACTCGCTGCCCCTGCATGCACCGATCATGTGGGGGCGATTATCCGGGGGTGCAAGCCCGGGCGTCTCGCCGGCCTGCGGGGTCGCCCCGCGTGGTGTGCACTCCAGGTGCGCCGTCTGGCCGCGTGCGCCTTCTAGCTGCGTGCGCCGTTGCGACGCACGAGCTGTGCGAGCCAGGCCTCGCACAGCTCCACGGCCTCGGCCGGGCGGAAGGTGCCGGGCTCGAGGCACCATTCGAGCCACAGGCCATCGAGCAGTGCCGTGAAGCCGATGGCGGCAAGTCGCAGATCCACCGCCGGCGCACCGCCGCGCGCGCGGCGGGTGCGGCCGCTGCGTGCGGCACGCTCCGAGGGTAGCAGCTCCGCCAACATGCCGCGCAGCAGGCTCACGTAGCCCTGGTAGGTCTCGCGGTGCGCACGCTGGATGAGCCGCGAGTGACGGTACAGCCCCCAGAAGACCACCCACACCGCGAGCGCGTCGGCGTCCAGGCTCGGCGCCGAGAACCACGACTCGAGAAAGGCGCGCATGCGCGCCTGGGGCGAGCTTCCCGCGCGCGCGACTGCCGCCTGCATGCCCGCGATGAGCTCGGAGTTGATGTGACGGTAGGCCGCCGCGACGAGCTCGTCCTTGTTGGGAAAGTGGTGATTGATCAGCCCCACCGAGACCCCGGCCTGTGCGCTGATCGTGCGGATCGAGAGACCCTCGTGCCCGTAGCGCTTGAGGCACTCGATGGTGGCGTCGATGAGTGCCTGCCGGCGCACCTCCGGCGGTTGGCGCGCGAAACGCGGTTTCGGCTCGGTGCGCGCCATTTCAGGCCACGCGCCGCAGCCGCCGGCGCCGGAAATCGCCGAGCACCTCCCGTGCCGCATTGTGCCCGGGCGCACCGGTCACCCCGCCGCCGGGATGCGTGCCCGCGCTGCACATGTACAGGCCTTTCAGCGGCCCGCGATAGTTGCCGTAGCCGAGCATCGGGCGCGCCGAGAACAGCTGGTCGAGGCTCATGGCGCCGTGAGAGATGTCTCCGCCCACCAGGCCGAAGGTACGCTCGAGGTCGAGCGGACTCATGATCTGCCGGCCGAGCACCGCCGCCTTGAAATTCGGCGCGTAGGCATTGACGGTGTCGATCATGAGATCGGCCACCGCCTCGCGGTGCATGTCCCAGGAGGCGCCGGCGGGCAACTGCGGTGCCACGTGCTGGCAGAACAGGCTCGCGACGTGTCGACCGGCGGGCGCGAGCGTGTCATCGAGCGTCGACGGAATGAGCAGCTCGACGATCGGGCGCCGCGACCAGCCGGAGGAGCGCGCATCGAAATACGCCTGCTCCATGTAGCCGAGCGTCGGGGCTATGATGATGCCGGCGGTGTGATGGTCGCCGCCAGTCTTGCCGGGCAGGCAGGTGAAATCCGGCAGCTCCGAGAGCGCCACGTTCATGCGGAAGGTGCCCGAGCCGCAGCGCCAGTGGCTCATGTGCTCGCGCACCTCCGGCGGCAGCTTGCCGGCGGGGATGAGGTCGAGGTACAGGAGCTTCGGGTTGAGGTTGGAGATCACCGCGGCGGCGCGCAGCGTCTCACCGCTCGCGGTGGTGACACCGACCGCGCGGTCGCCCTCGACCAGCACCTCGCCGACCGCCGTCGCGAGCCGGATCTCTACCCCGCGCTCACGCGCCGCCTGCGCCATCGCCTGGGTGATGGCGCCCATGCCGCCGATGGCGTGGCCCCAGGCGCCGTGCTTGCCGTTCACCTCGCCGAAGACATGGTGCAGCAGGTAGTACGCGGAGCCCGCCGCATAGGGGCTGGCGTAGCTGCCGACGATGCCATCGAAGCCGTAAGCGGCCTTGATCGGATCGCTCTCGAACCAGTTATCGAGGTAGTCGCCGGCCGACATGGCGAACAGCGACAACAGCTCGCGGCGCTGCTGCATGTCGAGACGGCGCAGCCGTCCGCCGACCTGCGCGGCGTGCACCAGCTCCGGGAGCGCGGCACTCCAGCCGCCGGCGAGTACGTTCGGCGGCGTGACCAGCACCAGGTCGCGCAGCACGTCGGCAATGGTGTCGAGCCGCTCGCCGTACTCGCCGACGCGCGCGGCGTCGCGCGCGGAAAAGCGTGCTACCTCGGACTCGGTGCGGCCGCCGCCGGTGATCAGGTAGCGCCCGTCCGCGGTCGGCAGGAAGTTGGCGCAGCGCCGCTCGACGATGCGCAGACCGTGGCGCGCGAGCTCGAGGTCACGGATGACCTTGGGGTTCAGCAGCGAGACGGTGTAGGAGGCGACCGAGTTGCGGAATCCCGGGTGGAACTCCTCGGTGACCGCCGCGCCGCCGACGATGGCACGCCGCTCGAGCACGATCACCTTCAGTCCGGCGGCGGCGAGGTACGCCGCGCACACCAGGCCGTTGTGCCCGCCGCCGATGATCAGCGCGTCGTAACGTGAGCCGCTCGCGGCCCGCTCAGCCATGACTCCAGCCCCACGGCGGAGGCTGCGGCAGGGCACTTTCCGGAATGAGCGCCCGCATGCGCCGCGCGAAGCTGCGCAGACACACCTCTCCTTCACTCAGCGGGCCGGAGACGTAGCTGCTCGAGGCCATCCCCGCCTGCACGCGCTCGATGAGCGCCTTGTCCTCGAGGCTGACGCGACGGTTGATGCGCCAGTTGAGATAGCGCGCGGCACGCATCTCGCGGCGCGCGTCCGGGTGCACGTACGCCACCTCGCGAATCAGCGTCTCGGTCGGAGACACCGGCAGGAACTGCATGAAATCGACCTGGTCCGGATAGAGGTCGAAGGCGGTGTTCGGCCACAGCTTGAAATACGTCCAGAGGCGCTGCCGCTCCGGCGGCAGGTGCGTGACCTGCGGCAGCAGGTGCTGGTAGGCGCGCTCCGACCAGTTGCTCGAGGGCACCTCGCGCATTTGGCCCCACATCTTGTCGACCCAGGGGCGCGCCTCGATGCCATAGCCCCGGCCGAAGAGCCTGGTGAGCCCCGGATGCGCCACGGTGATGTGCAGCCCGTCGGAGAAATTGTCGGCAACGTTCTTCCAGTTTACCGCGCGCGGCCGCAGGCTCGCGCGGCCGAATGGGACCAGCTCCTCCATGCGGTACGGCGCCAGCTCGTGCGTATAGGGCGCCATCATGTCCGCCACGCTCGGCAGTCCCGGCGCGAGGCGCACGAAGATGAAGCCCATGAACACCTCATGCTCGACCGTCGCGAGCCCATGCCGGGAGACATCCAGGCCGCCGAAGGACTCGCGCTGCGGCACGCCGACCAGCCGGCCATCGAGGGCATAGGTCCAGGCATGGTACGGACAGGTGATGCGCGCACCGCAGGTCCCGCTCGGACCATCGAGCAGCCGCGCGGCGCGATGCCGGCAGACGTTGTGGAAGGCGCGCACCCCGCCCGGCGTGCGCACCACCACCAGCGACTCGCCGAGGAAATCGAAAGTGTGAAAATCGCCGGGTCGCGGCACATCGCTCAGGTGGCACACGAGCTGCCAGCTGTGGCGGAAGATCGCCTGGCGCTCGCGCGCGAAGAACTCCGGGTCGCGGTAGATCCAGGCGGGCAGGCTGTGCGCCTCCGCGTCGGCGGGCGCGGAGGGTGCGAGGCGGCGCAGCGCGGCGGCGTTCATCGGGGTATCCGCTACAGTAGTCCTTGTTGAACGATCGTACAGCAAGAGGAGCAACAGCCGCAATAGCGCCGCTGCCGCGGGCGGTTCGACCGGGCCGCTCGGCCGGCGGTCAGCGCACTTGCCGGCCGACAGTTTGTGGTACAAGAAGCGGCGCGTTTCGCGCGCCCGCCGCCAACGGTGCCGTGTGATCGACATCGCCCACGTGGTCCAGTCTTCGGTTGCTCCGGTGTTCCTGCTGAGCGGAGTGGCCGCGACACTCGCCGTGCTCACCAACCGTCTGGGGCGCATCGTCGACCGTGCGCGCGCGCTCGAGCAGCGCTTCGAGAGCCACGCGACCAGCGCGCCACAGCTGCACGCCGACCTGGCCTTGCTCGCGCGACGCGCGCGCTACATCAACGTTGCCATATCGCTGGCGACGATCGCGGCGCTGCTGGTGGCACTGGTGGTGGTGACCCTGTTCGTCCATGCATTCCTCGGCCCGGACCTCGGCGCGGTGATAGCGCTGCTGTTCACCGCCGCCATGGTGTGCCTGAGCGCCGCCTATGTCGCCTTCTTCATCGAGGTGCGCGTGGCGATGGCCGCGCTGCGTATTGGCATAAGCCGGGCGTAAGACGCCCCACGAGGCGCCTGGCGCGGGAATCTGCTACCCTGCGCACCCTTTTTCGAGCCCCCGGCTGGGCCGAGCCCGCGTATGCAGCGGTGCGCGCCGCCGCGGGCCCAATCGTGCCCTCATGAACCGTCCTATCCGCAACATCGCCATCATCGCGCACGTCGACCACGGCAAGACGACCCTGGTCGATTGCCTGCTGAAGCAGTCCGGTACGTTCGCGGCGCACGAGCGCCTCGGCGAGCGCATCATGGATTCCAACGATATCGAGCGTGAGCGCGGCATCACCATCCTGGCGAAGAACTGCGCCATCGAATACGGCGGCACGCGCATCAACATCGTCGATACCCCGGGGCACGCCGATTTCGGCGGCGAGGTGGAGCGGGTGCTGTCGATGGTCGATGGTGTGCTGCTGCTCGTGGATGCGGTCGAGGGTCCCATGCCGCAGACGCGTTTCGTCACGCGCAAGGCGCTCGCCCAGGGCTTGAAGGCGATCGTGGTGGTCAACAAGATCGACCGCCCCGGCAGCCGCCCGGCGTGGGTGGTCGACCAGACCTTCGACCTGTTCGACCGGCTCGGCGCGACCGATGCACAGCTCGACTTCCCGGTGATCTACACCTCGGCACTGCAGGGCTGGGCGAGCACCGACTACACCGAGCGCCGCCCGGACATGGCGGCGCTGTTCGAGGCCATCCTCACCCACGTGCCGGCGCCTGCGGCGCACGCGGACCGGCCGCTGCAGCTGCAGATCTCGACCCTCGACTACAACTCCTATGTCGGCCGCATCGGCATCGGCCGCATCCGCTGCGGGCTGCTGCGTCCCGGACAGAGTGTGGCACTGCGCTTCGGCAACGAGGATCGCGGCGTGGGGCGCATCGGCCAGGTGCTCACCTTCAACGGGCTCGAGCGCGCGCCGGTGGCCGAGGCGGCGGCGGGC